>NZ_CP023449.1:352500-705000 GCF_002355275.1 Rhizorhabdus dicambivorans
CCCACGGCGCGTGAAAGGCGTAGGATGTCGGCGGCAGGCCATGCGCGGGCCGGCCGCTCGACAGCAGATGGCGGAAGTCGCGCCACATATGGCGGACCTTGCGCGCGCTGGTGCCGACCAGCCCGTGATCATGGCCGTGCAGCGGGGCGAACGCCGGCCGCTCGACCTCGAAGGGCAAAGGCGGCTGCGGCGCCACCGCGACGATCGATCCGAAGAAGGCCGCCGCCGACAGCAGCAGCAGCAGCATGAAGGCCGCGACCGCCAGCGCGAAGCGCCGCCTCCGCCGTCCCGATGCGTCGAAGAAGACCGGCCGTCCGTCCATGCCCGAAGTCCGCCAACAATTCTGGAACGCGACCGCAACGCCGGGGTTATGCCCCCGCCGGCCCATGGCGGAAGGAAGCTTTCTATATGCTGACTATATGTTGACCGATATCCTGCAGTGGTATGGCGCGATCGCGGGCGCCATCGCCGCGCTGATCGTCTCGCTCGATCTGGGCCGCCGCTGGACCGGCTTCGGCTTCGTCATCTTCGTCACCTCCTCGATCGCGCTGATCGGCTGGGGCTTCCTCAATCCCGAGGCAAAGGGGATCGGCACGCAGAACATCATCCTGCTCGTGATCAACCTGATCGGGGTGTACCGCTATCTGATCCGCAAGAAGGCGACGTGATAGCGCTGGCAACGGCACCGCCGGGCCGAGCTTTGGATGGTCGCGTATGGCGCCGCGCGCGGGAGCAGCTTCAGCCTGATCCATTATCCGCCGGTGCCCGAAACCTAGCTGTGCCTCCGCGGAGTGGGAAGGTTGATAGGGAGGGTGGGCTATATGCTAGCGCCGCGGGCGACCCATTGGGTGTGTTCACGCGAGAAGGCGAGTTCAGCATCGTTGACGAAGGCGGAAAAGCCTTTTTCGTCTTGCGCATCCTGACTTTTGCCCTGGATGATGCCGATCTCGTGACTGGTCAGCGTGTAGCTGGACACTAGCTCATTATGTTTGCGAATCTGCACCCAACCGAGCATCGACGAAGCCATGACCACAAGAATGCCCACCACAGGGCTCTCGCGCGATTCTCGGAAACCCGCGAGGACCAGCAGCAATATCACCCCGTACGTCGCGACCCCCAGACCGAACCACCACCGGCTCGCCATTTTGCTCCGGCGTGCCTTGGCCGTATACCAGCCGCGCTGTTCGCGGATGCGATGCTCGAGGTAGAAGGACTTGCGCTGATCGAAATCGAGCGCGCGGACCTTGTCCATTGACGCTGTGATCTGGTCGGCCATCCCCGCATCGGGATGAAGCCGCTCGCCCACCGCCCGGTTGTTGACGAGGATGGTATGGAGATAGCTGCTGAACTCCGCTCGGCGGATTGCCACTCGATCAACGTCCCCAAATGGCTCGGCGCGCATACAGTAGCGCCAGGACGAAGTCTTGACCGACTCTGCCAGCGCGCGGGCGCGATACCAATCCTGCTCGGGCTTCTTCAGACTGCGCGTCAGTAACAATACCAGCGAGACCAGGAAGGCGAATACATAGGCGACATAGAGATAGACTGCCGCAGGAGAGCGGGTGCCGTCCAGTGCGGGAGGAACCTCGGCGAGTGTACAGGCAAGGCCGGCGGCAGATAGCAGCAGCAGATACTCGCCCCGGACCAGCCACAGATAGAGCCGTTGCGCATGCCCCGACAACAGATCGGCGGCTACGAAAATCGCGGGATAGTCGAAACTCTCGATCGGCGAGGTGGAGGCGTCAGTCGCCATGGGTATGTCCTTATGCCTGTCATTCCGAGAAAAGGCCGCCTTCGCTTGCCCGGGAGCGTGGAACTTCGACCATATTATGCAGTTCGGCCAGCCAGGCCCTGGTCTTACGTGAAGGCGCGCCTTTGCCGGCCGCCAGCACCGTGCCGAAATCCTTGGGCATGAAATCCTTCTCTGCCCGCATCATGTCACGCATGTCCTGCAAGGAATTAAGCGTGAGCTGGAGATAGGTATATATCTGGTCTCCATAAATATTCTTGCCCTGCAACATGATTACCACCTTCTCGTTGAGAAGATCGTCATCAATCTCGGCCTGCGTGCGGTCGGCCTTAAAGGCACTTGTCCTCCACGTGACCCCGGCAGACGGGGCCGAATCAGATGGCGCTGGGGCCGTCGTTGCGGAAGCGGCGGGTGTGGCCGCACTCTCCGGCGTTATCACGATACGCTCGCGCCGTATGTCGACAGAAACGGGTGCTGGCTCACCCGATCTGGTCAGCAACAGCTTCACCATCGTCCCTGGCGGTCCCTGTATCCGCGCAATGGTTGCCTCCAGCTCGATACCGTAGGTGGGTTCATCGCTGACCTTGACGATACGATCCCCGATCTTGAGGCCCGCACGCATCGCCGGCCCGTCCTTTTCCACCCTCACCACCGTCGGTGTCCCGTTTCGCAGCTCTATGCCCAGGCCAATCCGGCCGCGTTCGGAATTTGTGGGAGCGGCGATCGGCTCAACGGGCGTGGCGAGAGGCACCGGATCCGGCGCCATGGGCGAAGCCTTCTTAGGCCGCTTAGCGACCTGTGCGGCGGCCTCGGGCGTATCCCCTTCTCCGAAGCGATACAGGCGATAGGCCCTGCGCGCACTCATCCCGACATCCACCATGCGCTGCACATGGCTATCAACCTCGGCGCGCATCCGATGTTGCCTCTCAAGGGTTCCCGGATCCAGCGCCCCTCGCGCATAGTCGATATCGTCCAACCCGATGACGCGTCCCTTTTCGACAGTGAGGATTTCGACCGGCGGGTGCTGCATCATCAGCCCTGCTTCCAGGCTGTTTGGCCGTCCGTTCGCATAGGGCGGGCCGACCCAGCCTAGCAGATATTGCGGCGCGCGTGGATCTGGACGGATCAGCTTGGCGAGCGCCGCCCCATACAGGCCGCGCGCTACCTCCTGGTCCAGCGCGGCGCAGACGATGTGCTGCCGCAGGGAGTTCGCTTGGCAGGCCACGCTTTCCATCAGGTGCCGGCCCAGATCGGCCTTACCCTCCTCAATAGCCACCCGCGCCGCGCCCGCCACCAGCACATAATTGGCCGCGACGGGCCGCAAAGCATCTGGAAATCTCTTCGCCTCGGCGCGGTAATGCTCGACAAGCGAAAATACCCGTCGCCTGTCCACCGCGCGTGACATGATCATGTCGGTCGTATCGTCTAGCAGCCCCATTCTCAACGTCGATTGCTCGGTGCCGAAGCCGGCGATCAGCGTGGCGGAAGCGGCATCGATCTTTTCGATCATATCAGAGTAGCGCTGCCGCAGATCGTCCCGCTGCGGATAATCGCTCACCAACGTGCCCATACAGCGATAGCTGCTGACGAGCAGGCGCTGCGCGACATAGGCTTCCGGAAACGAGCGGCTGAGCTGCTCGGCACGCGCGATCCGCTGGTCGCAACCGGCGATCCTCGCGTTGGGATCTGATGTGGGCGGAAGAAATCCGGTGATCTGCGACAGCGCCTCGGCGATGGCACGCGACCCGGGATCACGCGAGATCAGCGTCTCGGCTGTCACAAGCCAGGCTGGATCGAGCAACTGCTTGTCGAAGCCGGAGCGTATCTCGGCGCTCTGCACGAGGAACTTGGCCTCCAGCAGCCTTCGATTGCCCGGCGCGGTCTGCTCTGCGGCGGCAATCTCTTTGTCGAGCTCCTCGTACTCGCGCCTTAGATAGGCCTCTCGCTCAGTCGCCGGCGGCATCTGTCGTCGCGCCGGTACGTCGGATGGCTGGCCAGCCGCCTTGGGCGGCGTGATGGTGCTTGCATCGTGCACCAGATCGATATCGGCAAGCCGGCGGCGGATCGACAGCACCGAAAGCGTCGGGCTCGACGTATAACGTGATTGCAGCCGCTCTATCTCCCGCGCCGCCATTCCAGTCAGGTTGAAGGCATCGTCATATTCGTTGTTCATCGCGTAGCTCGCCGCGGCTGCCAGCTCGCATTCGATCTTCCAGGCGCCAGTGTCGAAATCATCGCCTGTGGCCAGAAGCACCGCGTCACGTGCATCGTCTCGCTGCTCGCGTACGTCGAGCGGTGAGCCATCGAGCAACGTCTGGCCGCGGAAAGTCAGGCAACGGGCTTCGGCGGTCTGGCGCGCCGCGGCGCTCATCGTCGACAGCTGCGCGCGCGCGCGCTGGCCATCGCCATAAGAGATAAGTAAGGCGGTGTGCCGCATAACGATCCGGTCGCGCAACGCCGCGATCATCGGGTCGGCTGCAAGATCCTGCGACGAGAGAGCCAGCATCAGACGGCTATAATCAGTATTGGCTTGCTCGATCGACACCCAGTCCGCCTGCAGGCCGGCAAGCCCGTCCAGCGCCCTGCCGTAACTTGCCACGGCGCTGGCGTCGCGACCGGGCTCGCCCAGTAGGCGAGTATAGACCGGCATTAGATCGCCCAGCACGTCGCGCTGCATCGCCGCCAGCGCCGGATTTTCGCGATAGCGGTCGTCGGCCAGCCGGGTAGCGGTTCTATTAAGCGCGTCGAGCGCGGCTTCACGGGCGCGCACCGCCGCCGCTTGCTCGCGGCGCGCCTCTTCGGCGCTCTTCAGCGCGCGGGCCTCGCTTTGGCGGGCGGCGTCCGCGCTGTGTTGGGCGCGGCCGGCATTATCCTGGGCAAGCCGCTCGGCGGTGACCGATCGCCTGAGCAGCTTGACCGCCTTGTCGCGTTCGCCAGCGGCGATCTGCTCGTTGCGGGCCGCGACTTTCTCGTTCAGCGCCGCTCTGTTGGCATTACGCTGCGCCAGCCGCGCTTGGGAAAAGGCAACGACGGCAAGCACGCCTAGAATGACGGCGACGGTGCTAGCGATACCCGCCAGCAGGGCCAGCCGTTGACTCGATCGGCGACGTTCGCGCTGATAGAGCCGATCGAAATCGGTGCCGAGGATGCCCGAGACCAGCTTGAGAAACGCCATGCTGCGATCGAGCGTGGTGAAATCGACCGCAAGTGGCTCCTCGCCCATGAGCGATCCCGAATTCTCGGACAGCGAAACCGGCAGCAACAGTGAGTCATCGGTGCCACGCTCCACGATCACTGCGAAGATCGGCCGGTCGGGATGGAACTCCCGGAACTGTCGTATCTCCCGATCAACCCATCGAGATGCCACAGCGGCAGGAGAGCAAAGAACGAGCAGCGAAGAGGACTGCCGGAGCGCTCCCTCGATCCTTTCCCCCAGATGATGGGCAGCACCCAGTTCCTCGTCATCGCGAAACACCCGGCCGATCGATGCCGAGATAGGCCCGAACAGTCCGTCGCTACCGACCAGCGAGCGCGGCGTGCGAAAGGTCTCCAGCCGCCGGCTCAACCAGCGCGCCCAGCGCGAATCATCGTGCGAGTAGCTCACGAAGACCCCGAACCTCTCACCTGTCACATCGGTCATGGTTCTGCCCCCTAGGCTGGCTTCGCTGCTATGCAGCGAAGCCAGCCTAGGGGGCAGAACCGTTCATCACAACGGCCGGGTTGATACGGACAGAAAAAGCCCGCCGGATCGCTCCGGACGGGCTCCTTTCGCACGATGCGGACGGGTCAGGTCACATCGCGTGGGCCAGCGCCGCGAGCAGCAGCAGCGCGACGATATTGGTGATCTTGATCATCGGGTTCACGGCGGGGCCGGCAGTGTCCTTGTAGGGATCGCCGACGGTGTCGCCGGTCACGGCCGCCTTATGGGCTTCCGATCCCTTGCCGCCATGATTGCCGTCCTCGATATATTTCTTCGCATTGTCCCATGCGCCGCCGCCCGAGGTCATCGAGATGGCGACGAACAGGCCCGACACGATCACGCCCAGCAGCAGCGCGCCGAGCGCGGCGAAGCCGTTGGCCTGCCCTGCCACTGCCGCGATGACGAAATAGACGACGATCGGCGCCAGCACCGGCAGCAGCGAGGGGACGATCATCTCCTTGATCGCCGCCTTGGTGACGAGGTCCACGGTGCGGGCATAGTTGGGACGGCTGGTGCCTTCCATGATGCCCGGATTCTCGCGGAACTGCGCACGCACCTCCTCGACCACCGAGCCCGCCGCGCGGCCGACTGCGGTCATGCCGAACGCCCCGAAGATATAGGGCAGCAGCGCGCCGAGCAGCAGGCCGACGATGACGTACGGATTGCTCAGCGAGAAATCGACCGCGAGGTCCGGGAAGTAGATGCCCAGATCGGTGGTATAGGCGCCGAACAGGACCAGCGCGGCGAGGCCGGCCGATCCGATGGCATAGCCCTTGGTCACCGCCTTGGTGGTGTTGCCCACGGCATCGAGCGCGTCGGTCTTGACGCGGACGCTGTCGTCGAGGCCCGCCATCTCGGCGATGCCGCCGGCATTGTCCGTCACCGGACCATAGGCATCGAGCGCGACGACCATGCCGGCCAGCGCCAGCATCGCGGTGGCCGCGAAGGCGATGCCGATCAGCCCGGCGAGCTGATAGGACACGATGATGCCGATGCAGATCACGATCGTCGGCAGCGCGGTCGATTCCAGGCTGATCGCCAGACCCTGGATGACGTTGGTGCCATGGCCGGTCTCTGACGACTTGGCGATCGAGCGGACCGGGCGATAGTTGGTGCCGGTATAATATTCGGTGATCCAGACGAGCAGGCCGGTGACGGCCAGGCCGACAAGGGCCGAATAGAAGAGGTGCATCGCCGGGAAGCTCGTCGCCCCGACCGCGATCGGCGCGGTGAGATCGCCGAGCACCTGCTGCGTGGCCAGATAGATCGCCGGGATCGACAGGATCGCCGTGGTCCAGAAGCCCTTGTACAGCGCGCCCATGATCGACTGGTTGGAACCCAGGCGGACCATATAGGTGCCGATGATCGAGGTGACTATGCAGACGCCGCCGATCAGCAGCGGCAGCGACATCAGCTTGCCGATCCAGGCTGCGTCGCCCACGACGAGCAGGGCGGTCAGCACCATGGTGGCGCCGACGGTGACGACATAGGTCTCGAACAGGTCGGCGGCCATGCCCGCGCAGTCGCCGACATTGTCGCCGACATTGTCGGCGATCGTCGCCGGGTTGCGGGGATCGTCCTCGGGAATGCCGGCCTCGACCTTGCCCACCAGATCGGCGCCGACATCGGCGGCCTTGGTGAAGATGCCGCCGCCGAGACGCGCGAAGATCGAGATCAGCGAGGCGCCGAAGGCCAGCGCGACCAGCGCGTCGATCACGAGCCGGTCATTGGGCGCGTGGCCGCGCGGACCGGTCAGATACCAGTAGAAGACCGCGATCGCGAGCAGCGCCAGGCCGGCGACGAGAACGCCGGTCACGGCACCCGCGCGGAAGGCGACGGTCAGGCCGCTCTGCAGGCTGGTGCGCGCGGCCTCCGCGGTCCGGACATTGGCGCGAACCGAGATGTTCATGCCGACATAGCCCGCGACGCCCGACAGCAACGCGCCGATGATGAAGCCCACCGCCGAGGTGAGGCCGAGGAAATAGAAGACCAGCGCGGCGACGATCACGCCGACGATCGCGATGGTGCGATATTGCCGGCCGAGATAGGCGCTGGCGCCTTCCTGGATCGCGGCGGCGATGTCCTGCATCTTCTCGTTGCCGGCCGACGCGGCCAGAACCTGACGGCTGGTAAACAGGCCGTATAATATCGCGAGCAGGCCGCAGCCTATCGCTACCTGTGTGATGAGCATCCTAACTCCCTTCGCTTCCCGGAGCGATCCGTGCGGACCTGGCCCCGGAGATGAGGCCGTGACATGAGCTGGCGGCTCCCCCGAACCGCGCCCCCCAAAACCACCGCAACAGCGCCGAGATCGAGCTTTTCCGCCCTTTTTGTCCCCCGACACGCGGGACAATGTATGTCCGGGATGTGGGCGGGCCGCAAGAGCCCGTTTTTCCGGCGCTTTGAGCCGCCGATCAGGCCACCCCGTGCTCGAAGCCGAGTGCGGCCGGCAGGGGCACGGGCCCACCCGCATCGTGGAGCCGCAGCCCAGTGCCGGCCTCGAACCGGCCAATCTCGACGGCATGGGCCGAGGCCGCCTCGCGCAGCGCGGGCGGGACGGCGGCGATCAGCTGATAGTCATCGCCGGCGGTGGCGGCGGCAAGCCGGGCGGCCCGGTCCGCGCCGAAGCCGCGGGCCTCGTCCGACAGCGGGACGGCATCGAGGTCGATCGCCACCGCCAGCCCGGAGGCGGCGGCAATCCGGGCCGCGTCGATCAGCAGCCCGTCCGAGACGTCGGCCATGGCATGGGCGAGCGGGGCCAGCGCGCGGCCCTCTGCGAGGCGCGGCATCGGCAGGCGATAGGCCTTGAGCAGCCGGCGCGGCCCTTCCAGCGCCCCGCGCGCGATGCGCAGGCCCAGCCCGGCGTCGCCGACCGGGCCGGTCAGGAACACCAGGTCGCCCGCCCGCGCCGCGCGCCGATCCGGCGCGCCGCCGGGCGCGACCTGGCCGATCGCGGTAAGGCCCAGCACGCGGCCGTCGCCCCGGGGCTGGGCGACGGTGTCTCCGCCCAGCAGCGGCACCGCGAAATGGTCGAGCGCGCGGGCCAGCCCCGCGACGAAGGCG
This sequence comes from Rhizorhabdus dicambivorans, assembly GCF_002355275.1. Classification (NCBI taxonomy): domain Bacteria; kingdom Pseudomonadati; phylum Pseudomonadota; class Alphaproteobacteria; order Sphingomonadales; family Rhizorhabdaceae; genus Rhizorhabdus; species Rhizorhabdus dicambivorans. The sequence goes on from NZ_CP023449.1 coordinate 361,014, forward strand.
GCGTCCCAATCGCCGTCGCCGGTCAGCCCGAAGCCCATCAACACGCCGATCGGTTCGGCCCCCTTGGCGGCGAGATCGGACAGGTTGACCGCGAGCAGCTTCCAGGCGACGTCGCCGGGCGGATCGCCGGGGAGATAATGGACGCCTTCGACAAGCATGTCGTGGGTCAGGACCAGATCGCGCCCCAGCGGCGCCGGCAGCACCGCCGCATCGTCGGCCAGCCCGCGCGCCGCCGGATGGCGGGCAAGGCTGCGGAGCCGATCGATCAGGTGGCGTTCCTCACTCATTTCTTCCCGTCACCCCGCCCTTCGACTGCCTGCAAGGCAGGCGCAGGGCTGGCATGACAAGAATAGATCAGAGGATCAACAATCCCACCGCATCCCACAGCAGCTTCAGGCCCACCATCAGGGTCAGCCAGTAGATCAGGGCATAGAAGCGGTCGGGTGAGACGCGGCGGACCAGGCGGACCCCCGCGAAGGTGGAGAGGATGGCGACCGGCATCAACGCCGCCGACACCGTGAGGTTGGCGGCGGTGAACTGGCCGAGCCCGATATAGGCCGGTACCTTCAGGCAATTGACCGCGCCGAAGAAGATCGCGCTGGTGCCGACCAGCACGTCGCGCGGCAGGCGCTGCGGATAGACCCAGATCTGGAAGGGCGGCGCGCCGGCATGGGCGATCTGGCTGGTCAGCCCCGCTCCCACGCCGCAGACCAGCCCCACCGCGTCGGGCAGCTTGCGCGAGGGCACCGTCCGCCCGCCACGCGCGATCCACAGCTGGTGCGACGCGAAGATGACGGTGATCGCCCCCAGCGCGAGCAGCATCCAGTCCTCGCGCAGGCTGGCCGCGAACAGATAGCCGAGCAGCACGCCGAACACCGCGCCGGACAACATGACGCGCATGACGTGCCGGTCCCAGCTGCGCCGGAAGGCCCAGATGCCGACCGCGTCCTGCACGACCAGCAACGGCAGCAGGATCGCCGCCGCCTGCACGGGCGAAACCGCCAGCGCCATCAGCGGCATGCCGAGCATGCCGATCCCGGAAAATCCCCCCTTGGCGAGTCCGATCAGGGTAACGGCCAGCAGGCCGAGCAGCCAGAACCAGGGATCGTGAAGGACCGGCGGGTCGGGAATCACCCGCGTATGGCGCGGGCCACGGCGTCGAGCAGCCCGTTGACGAAGCCCTTCTCGCGCTTGTCGTAGAAGGCGTCGGCGACATCGACATATTCGCTGATCACGGTCGCGGTGGGCACGTCGGGCCGGGCGATCAGCTCATAGGTGCCGACGCGCAATATCTGCCGCATCGGCTTGTCGAGACGCTCCAGGGTCCAGCCGCTGGCCAGCTTGGCGGTGATCGCGGCGTCGATCTCGGCGCGGCGGGCGTCGACGCCCCTCACCAGATCGTCGAAGAAATCGACCTCGGCGGCGGCATATTCGACATCCTCGATCGTCGCGCCCAGCCGATGCTGGTGGAACTCGTCGAGCAGGCTGGCCAGCGGCGTGCCCTCCATCTCCTGCTGGTAGAGTGCCTGGGCAGCGGCAAGGCGGGCGGCGCTGCGGGAGCGCGATCGTTCGTTCTTCTTGGTCATCGTCAATCCAGTCTCGCCGCGACCGAGGCAGCATGGGCGGGCAGTCCCTCGGCGCGGGCCAGCGCGACGGCGGCGGGGCCGATCGCGGCGATCGCCTGCGCATCGAGGGCGATGAAGCTGGTGCGCTTCATGAAATCGAGCACCGACAGGCCGGAGGCGAAGCGCGCCCGGCGCCCGGTCGGCAGCACATGGTTCGGCCCGGCGACATAATCGCCCACCGCCTCTGGCGCGTGGCGGCCGAGGAACACCGAGCCGGCATGGCGCACCCTGTCGAACAGCGCCTGCGGATCGGCGACCGCGAGTTCGAGATGCTCGGGCGCGAGCCGATCGGACAGGGCCGGCACCTCGTCGAGGCTGGCGACGGTGACGATCGCCCCGTTCGCCTCCCAGCTCGTCCGGGCGGTCGCCTCGGTCTGGAGGCGCGAAAGCTGCGCCTCGACCTCGGCGGCCACCTTGTCCGCGAAGCCGGCATCGTCGGTGAACAGGATCGACTGGCTGGTGGGATCATGCTCGGCCTGGCTGAGCAGGTCGGCGGCGATCCAGGCCGGATCATTGTCCCCATCGGCGACGACGACGATCTCGGACGGTCCCGCCACCATGTCGATCCCGACCACGCCGTAGAGCTGGCGCTTGGCCTCGGCGACCCACGCATTGCCGGGGCCGACGATCACGTCGACCTTGCCGATGCGATCGGTGCCATAAGCGAGCGCGGCGATCGCCTGCGCGCCGCCGATCCGCCACACCTCGTCCACGCCGGCCAGCGCGGCGGCGGCGAGCACCAGCGGATTGACCACGCCGTCGGGCGTCGGCGTCACCATCACCAGCCGGTCGACCCCGGCGACCTTGGCGGGAATCGCGTTCATCAGCACCGAGGAGGGATAGGCCGCCCGTCCGCCCGGCACATAGAGGCCGGCAGCCTCGACCGCGCCCCAGCGCGCGCCCATGCGGACGCCGGCATCATCGGTGCGGGCGCTGTCGGCGGGGCGCTGCCCTGCATGATAGGCCTCGATCCGCCCGGCGGCGAGTTCGAGCGCGGCGCGCAGATCGGCATCGAGCGCGGCGAGCGCATCCTCACATTCGGCCTGCGGGATGCGCCAGCCTGACGCGTCCAGGTCGTGCCGGTCGAAGCGGCGCGTATAGTCGGCGAGCGCGGCGTCACCCCGCGCGCGGACCTCGGCGACGATCGCGGCGACGTCGCGCGATACATCCGCATCGGCATCGCGCCGTCCATCGACCAGCGCGGTGAAGGCAGCGCCGAATCCGGGGTCGCGGCTGTCGAGCCTAAGCGGCATCGCGCCCCGCCCCCTTCGCCTCAACCGCGCGGCGGAAGCCCTCGACCAGCGGGCCGATATCGGTGGCGCGGGTCTTGAAGGCGGCGCGGTTGACGATCAGCCGCGACGATATCTCGGCGATCGTCTCCACCTCGGCCAGCCCGTTGGCCTTCAGGGTGCTGCCGGTCGAGACGAGATCGACGATCCGGCTCGACAGGCCCAGCACCGGGGCGATCTCCATCGCGCCGTTGAGCTTGACGCACTCGGCCTGGACGCCCCGCGCCTCGAAATGGCGGCGGGTGATATTGGGATATTTGGTGGCGACGCGGACATGGCTCCACTCGCGCGGATCATCGCCCTCGGCCATCGCCACCGGCTCGGCGACCGAGATGCGGCAATGGCCGATGTGGAGATCGACGGGCGCGTAGAGCTCCGAATAGTCGAACTCCATCAGCACGTCCGACCCGACGATACCGAGCTGCGCCGCGCCATGGGCGACGAAGGTGGCGACGTCGAAGGCACGCACCCGGATCAGCCCGATATCGGGGCGGTTGGTGGCGAAGCGCAGCAGCCGGCTGTCCTCGTCGCGGAACGCGGCCTCGGGCTCGATGCCGATGGCGGCGAACAGCGGCAGCACTTCCTTCAGGATGCGCCCCTTCGGCACGGCGATGATGATCTGGTCGGTCATTGCGCGGGCGCCTTACCCCACCAATTCCCGAATCGCCAGTATGCCGAGGATCGCGAAGATCGTGGCGGCGGCGATCCGCATCCAGCGGAGCGGCACGATACGGGTGATCCGGTCGCCGAGGAACACCGCCGGCACATTGGCGATCATCATGCCCAGCGTGGTGCCGAGCGCCACCAACCCGACATCATGATAGCGCGCGCCGAGCGCGATCGTGGCGATCTGGGTCTTGTCGCCCATCTCCGCCATGAAGAAGGCGATGGCCGTGGTCAGGAAGACGCCGTAGCGCGCGGGCTTCGCACCATCCTCCTCCTCGTCGAGCTTGTCGGGCACCAGGGTCCACGCGGCCATGGCGAGAAAACCGAGCGCGACCGCAAGCCGGAAGCCGAAGCTGTCGAGCAGCCCCGCCACCGTCGATCCGGCGAGCGCCGCCAGCGCGTGGTTGACGATGGTCGCGGCGAATATGCCCAGGATGATGGGGGTGGGCGCGCGGAAACGGCAGGCGAGGACGATCGCCAGCAGCATCGTCTTGTCGCCGATCTCGGCAAGGGCGACCAGCAGGGTCGAGGCGAGGATGATGTCCATCAGTGATTCCAGGCCGGGCGGACGGTTCGACGGACGACACCACGCCCCCCGCCCGGCAGGCGAGGTCGCGGTGTCATCGGTCTTGCCAGGATTCTTTGGAACCCTGATCGCGCCATGGGCTCTCACCCAAGCATGTTGACGCGATTCCCACCCCGGAGGACGGCCGGCTACTCCCCGGATGACGGGGGTCGGGTAGGGGAGGCGATCGCCACCGTCAACATCATTGCCCCCTCCCGGCTAGGGAGGGAGAACGGACTCACCCGTTGCGCGCGGTCTCGAACAGGAACCAGGCACGCTGCTCGGCCTCGTCGGTCCAGTCGTCCAGGACGCCGCTCGTGGCATTGTCCTTGGCGTTGTCGACGATCTCCTTGGCTTCGCGCAGCTTGGCGACGAGCGCGAGATTGTCGTCGCGCAGCTCCTTCAGCATGTCCTGGGCGCTGACGAACTCGGCATCATTGTCGCGAATCGTCTGACGGCGCGCGATATCACCGACCGAGCGGAGCGTGGTGTTGCCGGTCTTGCGCACCCGCTCGGCGATCACATCCGTCGTCGCCAGGATCTGCGCGGCCTGGTCGTCAAGCAGCAGGTGATAGTCGCGGAAGTGCGGGCCCGAGACGTGCCAGTGGAAGTTCTTGGTCTTGAAATAGAGCGCGAAGCTGTCGGCCAATATGCCGTTCAGCGCGTCGGCGACGCTCATCGCGCTGTTGCTGGACAGGTCTGTGGGTGTGGCCAGCGCGGGCTTTGGTTTCTTCGCCATCGAGGATTCTCCCTTGTCGATTCGGCTCTCCAACGACCAATGTGGCAAAAGGTGGCGCCGGGGTCGCCTGATTTGTCTCGGTCTTACAGATCGATGTTTTCGATCAACTCCGTGGCGACCCGACTTGACTCGGGGCCGCTTCCGCCATTAAGGGCCGCATCCGAACAGCGGCGCGCCGACGCCGCTTTATTTTTTGATATCGATAAGGGTTTCGGGTCATGGCCAAGCCGACCACCGTCAAGATCAAGCTCGTGAGCACCGCTGACACCGGCTTCTTCTACGTCACCAAGAAGAATCCGCGCACCCAGACCGAGAAGCTGAGCTTCCGCAAGTACGACCCGGTCGTGCGCAAGCATGTCGACTTCAAGGAAGCCAAGATCAAGTAAGTTGGCGCGGGCCACAAGGTCCGCCCGCTTGCCTGAAGGCCCAGCGCCCGCCCGTCAAACGGCGGGCGTTTGCGTTTGAGTGCGAAAGATCCTCCCTATGCGCAGCATGGGGAGGGGGACCGCGGCGCAGCCGTGGTGGAGGGGTTTCCCGATGGGGTCTGGCGGTGCCGGGAGGTTGAACACCCCTCCACCATTCGCTACGCGAACGGTCCCCCTCCCCGCGCTACGCGCAGGGAGGATCTTTCAGCCTGCTCTTTTAAACCCGCCGCCCAGCGGCCCGGCCAGCCCCTCGACCGCCGATACGAATCGCGCGACCGAGATCGGCTTCGACACATAGGCGTCGGCCCCGGCCTGGCGCACCCGGCCCTCGTCGCCCTTGCCGGCATAGGCGGTCACCGCCATCACCGGGATCGCATCGAGCAGCGGATCGCCCTTCATCATCCGGATCAGCTCGACCCCGCTGATGTGCGGCAGCTGGATGTCCATGATCACGAGCTGGGGGATGAAGGCCCGTATCGCGTCGAGCGCCTCGCGCGCGTCGCGGATGGTGCGCACCTCGGCGCCATGCGCTTCCAACAGGTCGCGGAAGAGCCGGAGGTTCAGCTCATTATCCTCGACAATCAGGACTTTTTTCGCCACGGCTACACCACCTAAACGAGCTTCGAGCGTAAGTCATGCCCCCCGGCGAATCCAACCCCGCGAATCTACGGGGCGTTCAGCAAGAATCCAGCATCGTCACGGGGCTCACCGCCCTGGCGTGGACGCTTGCCGATCCGGCGCGGGCGCAGCGCCTGCTCGACCTCACCGGGCTGACGCCCGAGGCGCTGCGCGCCGGGGCGGGCGACGCTTCGGTCCTTGCCGCGCTGCTCGATTTCCTTGCCGGCCATGAGCCCGACCTGATCGCCTGCGCCGAGGCGATCGGCCTGGCCCCCACCGAACTGGTCCGCGCCCGGGACGTGCTTCAGCCGGACAGAGGGGCCGCATGAGCCGCCCGCTGCTGATCACCGATTGCGACGAGGTGCTGCTCCACATGGTGGGGCCGTTCGGCGCCTGGCTGGACGAGGCCCACGACATCGACTTCGCGATGGACAAGCCCGAGTTCGTCAATGCGTTGACCCGCCGTGCCGACAGCAGCATCGTCGAGGCCGAGCATATCTGGCCGCTGCTCGATGCCTTCTTCACCACCGAGATGCATCGCCAGACGCTGGTTCCCCATGCACGCCAGGCGCTGGCGACGATCGCCGAGCTGGCCGACATCGTCGTGCTCACCAACCTGACCGACCAGTTCCACGGGTCGCGCGTCGCCCAGCTCGACGCGGTCGGCATCCGCCACGCGGTCCAGTGCAACCAGGGCGGCAAGGGTCAGCCGGTCGCCGACCTCGTCGCGCGATACCAGCCCAGCGTCACCGTGTTCGTGGACGATCTGGAGCATCACCATGCCTCGGTCGCCCGCCACGCGCCCGATGTGTGGCGGGTCCATATGGTCGCGGAACCCAGGGTGGCGCGGCATCGCGCGCCGGCCGAACATGCCCATGTCCGCATCGACGACTGGGCAGAGGCACTGCCCTGGATCGTCGCCCGATTCGCCGGGGCTGCTTGACGCTGCCCCGGCACTACAGGAAAGAGACTTCATGAGCATCGAAGCGCGTCTCGCCGAACTTGGAATCACCCTGCCGGCCCCGGCCGCCCCGGTCGCGGCCTATGTTCCCGCGGTCGAGGCCAATGGGCTGCTCCATATCTCGGGCCAGCTGCCGTTCCGCGAGGACGGTTCGCTGATCACCGGCCGGCTGGGCCAGGATGTCGACGTCGCGGCCGGAGCCGAAGCCGCGAAGCGCTGCGGCGTGATGCTGATCGCGCAGATGAAGGCGGCGCTGGGCGGCGATCTCGATCGGGTCGAGCGGATCGTCAAGCTCGGCGCCTTCATCTCGTCGACCCCCGACTTCACCGACCAGCCCAAGGTCGCCAACGGCGCGTCGGAGCTGATGCAGGCGGTGTTCGGCGATGCCGGGCGCCACGCCCGCAGCGCGGTGGGGGTGCCGGTGCTGCCGCTGGGCGCCGCCGTGGAGATCGACGCCATTGTCGCTGTTCGGCCTCTTTGACCGCTGGCGCTTCCCGGTACCCGACGCCCGGCGCGTCGGGTTCCTGACCCGTACCCCTTTCGCGAACAAGGGCCTTCACGGCGCCCGTCATGTCGAGAACAGCCGCGCCGCGATCGAGGCGGCGGTGTCGATGGGCTATGGCGTCAAGATCGACGTCCAGTTCAGCCTCGACGGCCATGCCTATGCGATCGCCGACCCGACGATCGAGCGGCTGACCGACCAGCAGGGGCAGGTCCGCCACCTCACCAGCAAGCTGCTGGCCGAGATCAGGTTGCGAGGCAGCGAGGAGACCATTCCCCCGCTCAAGGAACTGCTCGGCATCGTCGCCGGCCGCGCGCCGGTGCTGGTCGAGCTCAGGACGATCGAGGGGCATGTCTCGCAGCTGTGCGTCGCGGTGCGCCATGCGATCGAAAGCTATCGCGGCGAGGCGGCGGTGATGTCGCTCCATCCCGAAGTGCCGCGCTGGTTCGCCTCGCACGGCAGCCGCATCGCACGCGGGTTGATGCTGTCCGATAACAGCGCCTATGCGAAGGAAGCGGGCAATGAGCGGGTCAAGACGCTCTGGCGCGCCCAGCCCGAATTCCTGGCGATCGACATCAACGACCTGCCCGATCGCTTCGCCCAGCGCCAGCGCAGGCGCGGCATTCCCATCCTGGCCTGGACCGTGACCTCGGCCGAGCAACAGGCGATCGCCGCCGACTGCGCCGACCAGATCATCTTCGAGGCGCCCGGATGGTGACCGCCCGGACGGCGGAGGGGGTTGCCAGTTTCAGCAAAGAGGATTGGGACGCCTGCGCGGGTGATGCCAATCCCTTCGTCTCCTGGGACTTCCTTTCCGCGCTGGAGGAATCGGGCAGCGCCACCGCGCGGACCGGCTGGCAGCCGGTGCCGATCGCGATCGACGGGGCGGACGGGCGCCCGGCCGCGATCCTGCCGGCCTATGCCAAGAGCCACAGCCAGGGCGAATATGTGTTCGACCATGGCTGGGCCGACGCCTGGCATCGCGCGGGCGGCCAATATTATCCCAAGCTCCAGATCGCGGTGCCGTTCAGCCCGGTGCCGGGCCCCCGGCTGCTGCTGCGCGACCCGGCACTGGCGCCGGCGCTGATCGCCGCGGCCGAGGCGCTGACGGTCGAGAACGACCTGTCCTCGGCGCACGCCACCTTCGTCGAGCCGGAGCAGATTCCGCTGTTCGAGGCGGCCGACTGGCTGATCCGCACCGATCGCCAGTTCCACTGGGCCAATCGCGGCTATGCGAGCTTCGACGATTTCCTGGGCGCTCTCGCCTCGCGCAAGCGCAAGGCGATCCGCAAGGAGCGCGCGGCGGCGGTCGCGGGGCTGGAGATCGTCCGGCTGACCGGCACCGCGATCGAGGAGCGGCACTGGGACGCCTTCTGGCATTTCTACCAGGACACCGGATCGCGCAAATGGGGCCGGCCCTATCTGACCCGCGCCTTCTTCTCGCTGCTGGGGCAGCGGATGGCGGACAAGGTGGTGCTGGTCCTGGCGCTGCGGGAGGGGACACCGATCGCCGGCGCGCTCAACCTGATTGGGGCGGACACGCTCTATGGCCGCTATTGGGGCTGTACCGAGGAAGTCCCCTTCCTCCATTTCGAGCTCTGCTATTATCAGGCGATCGATATCGCGATCGAACGCGGCCTGGCGCGGGTCGAGGCGGGCGCGCAGGGCGAGCACAAGCTGGCGCGCGGCTATGAGCCGGTGGCGACCTGGTCGGCGCACTTCATCCCCCATCCGGGCTTCCGCCGCGCGGTGGCCGACTATCTGGAGCAGGAACGCCGCGCCATCGCCGCGAATATCGAGGGATTGGGCGAATATACGCCGTTTAGAAAGGTTTGAGGTCTTTTGCTTGCGCCCTCAGGCGCCGGGCGCGAGCCATCCGGCTCGCTTGGCTTTCCTCGCAATAAGCTCGGACGCGCTTTTCGCGCTTGCCTCTTCGAGCCTCTCTTATTTCTACGATAAGATCATCGTCGGAGCCCGCAGGGCTCCGCAAGGCCAAAGGCCGTCCGAGCTTATGCGAGGAAAGCCAAGCAGCGCGGATGCGCTGCGCCCGGCGCTTGAGGGCCAATCAAACTACGCAGCCAGCCGGTTGCCGAAGCCCAGCATCGCCCTGGCCTGGCGCTGCGCCTCGATGATCTCGCGGGCGGTCATCTCTTCCGAGATTTCCGCGCGGCACTCCATCGCGCGGGCGTTGCCGCCCAGCGCCGCGATGTTGAACCATTTGTGCGCGGCGACGAGATCGAGCGGGCAGCCGTCCGCCCCCGCCGAATAGGAGACGCCAAGCTGGAAGCAGGCGTCGATATCCCCCCGCATCGCATCGCTAAGGCGCGATTCGGTCAGGAACTGCTGCGATCTGAGACTATGGCCCATGTCACGCTCCACTGTTTCCCCGGGAGCGGCATGGTCTCTTGCTGGCCGACCGGTACCGTTCCCCAACAGGGTTAACGGCGCGGTGACGGCATTGTTTAGGCGGGAATGGAGGTGGCGGGTCGCATGCCCGATCCGGTCCGCCGGTTCAGGCCTCGCGGCCGAGCCAGTAAAGCTCGCGTCCATGGACGCGCAGCCAGGCGCGCTCGGCCGCCGGATCGCGGCCCAGCAGCCGCTCGACCGCGGCGTGGAAATCGGCGCTGTGGTCCATGTGCAGCCGGTGCGCCACCTCATGCGCGACGGTCGCCTCCAGCACCGTCGGTGGGGCCAGGATCAGCCGCCAGCTATAGCGTATGTCGCCATTGGCCGAGCAGCTTCCCCAGCGCGCGCGCGGATCGCCGATCGACACCCGGCCGATCGTCACGCCGGCCCGCTCGGCATAGCGCAGCGTCTCCGCCTCCAGCCGCCGCAGCGCCTGCGCCTTGAGCCAGCGGATCACCCGCGCGCTCAACAGGTCGGCGGGTTCGGGCACCACCAGCCGGTCGCCGGTCCGGCGGACGATGCGCCCGGTGGCGGCAAGCTCGATGGTCAGCCGCTCGCCCGCCACCTCGACCGCCATGCCCGGCACGATCGGGCGGGCATGGGGCAGGGCGTCGAGCGCCTGTTCGATCCAGTCGCGCTTGGTCTCCACCCATTTCAGCGCGGCCTTGAGCGAGGCGCGCGCGGGCAGGATCAACCGCACCCCGCCGTCGCGCGGATCGACGCTCAGCCGCATGCTGCGCGCCTGCGCCATGCGCCTTACCTGCAACGGCCGGATCCGCCCGCCTGCCGCGAAATGCATATCGGGCGCGGCGGGGGCCGGGGCCGGGTTGGGCTTGCGGCGGAAGATCATCGCATCCTCTTGTCGACAGACGCTAGCACCGCCATCTTACAATTCCCGGTCGACGAGGTGATGTTCGAGATCGCCCGCCTCGTCCTCCGAAACCGTCCAGCCGCGCACCGAGACACCCGCCTTGTGGACCGATTCCGGATCGCCGCTGACCAGCGGATGCCAGTCCGGCAGCGGCTGCCCCTCGTCGAGCAGGCGATAGGCACAGGTCGAGGGCAGCCAGTCGATCTCGCGCAGGACCCGGGGCGTCAGCCGCACGCATTCGGGGACGAAGGTGCGCCGATGCTTGTAATCCTTGCAGAGCCCGGTGCGCCGGTCGAGCAGCCGGCAGGCGACGTTGGTCGCCATCAGTTCGCCGGTCTCCTCATCCTCCAGCTTGTGGAGGCAGCATTTGCCGCAGCCGTCGCACAGCGACTCCCATTCGGCCCGGCTCATCTCGTCGAGCCGCTTGGTTTCCCAGAAGCGGGGCTGATCGGTCATATCCCATCATAGTCCGTTTTCGGGACACCGTCGTCCCGGATGTAATTCGGAGCCCCGATGGACTCCGCAAGCGCGAACGCACGCCCGAGCTTATGCGAGGCAAGCCAAGGCGGACACATGTCCGCCGCCCGGCGCTTGAGGGCTAACCGATCAACGCGCCCAGCGCTCGATGTCGCCGGCCACCGCCTCGGCGCCCTTGTCCTGGGCGACGAGAGCGAGCGGCTCGCCCCCGGGGCCGAAGAGCATCGCCGTGCGGCTATGGTCCATCAGATAGTTGTTCTTCTCTTCGGCCGCGAACTGCTCGGGCGGGCGCGGGTCCTTCTTGTCCTGCTTGGCGGGGATCTTCTGGTAATAGACCGCGAAGGCCTTGGCGGTGGCGGCGATCTGGGCCGGCGTCCCGGTCAGCGCGACGAGGCCGGGGAAGGCGTTGGTATAGGCCTTGAGCGCGGCGGGGGTGTCGCGTTCGGGATCGACGGTGATGAAGATCGGCTGCACCCGCGCGGCTAGATCGGGGTTGCGCTGCCGGAGCAGGCGATAGCCCTTCATGATCGTCTGCACGTCGACCGGGCAGACATCGGGGCAGAAGGTGTAGCCGAAATAGATCAGCCGGTATTTGCCGGCGAAATCGCTGTCCTTCACCGCCTTGCCGTCCTGGTCGACCAGCGTGAGGGGGCCGCCGATCCGGGCATCGGCCAGGGGGGGAGTCTCGGGCGGGCCGCCGCAGCCCGACAGCGGCAGCGCGGCCATCGCCAGCAGGGCGGCGACCAGCGGTCGAAGGGTGGGATTGTTCATGGTGCCGCCAGCCATGCTTTGCTATTGGCCCACAAGCAAGAGCCTGATCGGTGAGGTGACGGCTCGCCCACCGGTTGAGCGTTTCGTAACAGGGACATGACCCACAAGATGATCCGCCGCCTTATCCTGCCGAGCTTCGCCGCCGTGGCGCTGGCGCTCGCCGCCACCCCCGCCGCCGCGCAATTTTCCGACAGCTATAATTTCCTCAACGCAGTCCGCCAGTCGGACGGCGACAAGGCGACCAAGGCGCTGCAGGGGAACGGCGCGACCCTGATCAACACGCGCGACTACACCACCGGCGAGACCGCGCTGATCATCACCATCAAGCGGCGCGACCTGACCTGGTCGAACTTCATGCTGAGCCGGGGCGCCAACCCCAATGTCAAGGACGGCAAGGGCAACACCGCGCTGCATTTCACGGCGCTGCTCGGCTTTCCCGAAGGGGCGGAACTGCTGCTGTCGCGCGGCGCGCAGGTCAATCTCGGCAACAGCAGCGGGGAAACGCCGCTGATCATCGCGGTGCAGCAGCGCAACGTGCCGCTGGTCCGCATCCTGCTGGCCAACGGCGCCGACGCGAAGATCGCCGATCGCATCGCCGGCAAGTCGGCGCGCGACTATGCCGCCGAGGATCCGCGCGGCGCGGCGGTGCTCAAGCTGATCGACGAGAACAAGACCGTCGCCAAGCCCAAGCCCAAGATGTCGGGCCCCGGCCTCTGACCGGCCACCGCTCCGGCACGGGCCGGGGGCGCGCCAGATGGAACGCGACGGGCCGGTCCACCGCACCATCCACCCGGCGATCCCGCCCCATGTCGACTATCGGCTGACCGCGCCGGGCGAGACACTGAGCGAGGCATTTGGCGGGGTGTGACTATGGGCCGAGGCGAATCTGGAGAGCATCGAGGCGGCACGGACGGCGTTCGATGAGAGAAGGAAGCCCTGTTCTTTCATCGTCACCCCAGCGCAGGCTGGGGTCCATGTCTCTCAAAGACCGGATGCCGTCGTGAGCGAAGACAGACATGGACGCCAGCCTTTCGCCTTCGGCGAAAGTTTATCCCGAGCGCCTGCCTTGCAGGCAGTCGAGGGGCGGGCATGACGATTCAGGGATTGTCGCGGACCAGGAGAGCAACCTTCTGCCACTGGGACTCTATCATCCCCCAGAAGAAGAACTTCCTCAGCATCGATCCGAACCATGGCCGGTTTCCTGCCATCGATCGGGTCACGATCTCGCGAACTTCCGCCTCATCCCAGGGTATCCATTCGCCAGCGACCGGATGCATCGCGCCGACGAAAGCCGGAAACACTTCGCTGCGCAGGATGATTTCAACGTCGTGCAAAGCGAATCCCGACATGCGGACGGCGTCGGCAAGGCGCCGGTAATCCACTTCCGTATCCAGAAACAGTTCCGACAACGCAGTCCACAGCGGCAATCTGTTTTCGATCTCGGCCGCCGACAGCGTCACACACAGCTCTCCGGAAACGGATCGAGCTCCCCCCACAGCCGCCGGGCCGCGCGTCTTGCGAAGCGCAGCGTCTCCGCCTTGCGCCGCGCGCCCGGCAGCGGGCGGTGGAGCGGCTCGCGCAGGATCGCGGCGTCGTAGCGGTCGGCGACGATCAGGCCGCAGCAGCCGGGCTGGAACGCCTCGGTCTCGAACGGGCTGAGGTCGAACCCGCCGGGCACCGCCCAGAAGAAGCGGTCGCAATAGTCGAGATAGAAGGGCCATTTCGCATCGCCGAGCAGATCGGCGCGCGACACCTTGATCTCGACGATGGTGATGCAGCCCCTGGCATCGATCGCCATGATGTCGGCGCGGCGGCCATTGCCGAGCGGAACCTCCGGCAGCGGCGTCATCTCCGCCTGGAGGAACAGCCGCGCCACGCCGCGCGCGACATCGGCGGCGATCATCGGGGCGAGGGACTCGGGGGCGCTGGCCATGGCGGGAGGATAGAACAAGGCGGGAACGAAGGAAAGGGACCGATCAAGATCCTCCCTGGCAAAGCCGGGGAGGGTGGTGAAAGAGTAAGCCGTCGAAGACGGCGCCAGGGCGCCGCCCTTCCACCATGCTGCGCATGGTCCCCCTCCCCATCGCTACGCGATAGGGAGGACCTTCATCACAGCAGCACCTCGCCCGCGATCCGCTCCGCTTCCGGATGATCGATCTCGACCGCCCACAGGTCGGGGTCGGACTTGCGGCGGCGGGCGATATAGTCGGCGGCGACCCCCGGTTTGTCCGGATCGGTGGGCCCTACAAAGTCCAGCCCATAGCCGCCGTCGAAGCGCCACATGCGTTCCGCGATTCCAGACAGCACGCCGCGGTCCGCCAGCAGCAGCAGCAGCGCGCCCGCGATCGCGTCACCCCTGGCGAGCACCATCGCAGAGCCGCCCTCGGCCTCAATCCGGCGGATCAGCGCCGAGACGAGCAGCCCGGTGGCGGGCCGCGGCTCGGTCATCTTTCGGGTACGGTGCCGGCCCGCCGTTTCAGCTTCGCTGAAACCGTCACGAGCGGGCGTAACCGGGCAGCGAGGCCAGGCGGATGCGCGATCGCATGAAGGTGCCGGTGCCGCGCGCCACCTCCTCCCCCTCGGCATCGATCAGCCGCGCATCGGCGACCAGCACCCGGCGGCGGCCGTTGACCCAGCGGCCCTCGGCGGTGATCGGCCCGGCCTTCAGCGGGCGGGTCAGCAGCAGGTTGAAGGCGGTGGTCAGCAGGAAGAAATCATTGACCAGGCTGTTCGCCGCATAGAAGGCGGCATCGTCGAGCATCTTGAAATAGGTGGTGCCATGGGCCGCGCCGGCGGCGTGATAATGGCTCGGCTCGATCTCGAAGTGGATGCGCGACTCCCCTTCGCGCGGAATCTCCAGCCGGGATGTGAACAGCCGGTTGATCGGCGCCGCCGCATAGAGCGACTCGAGTGCGCGATAATGCGCTTCGGCGCCGGTCTCGCCGGTCATCGGTGGGCCTCAGGCGGCGTCGCGGGCCTCGCCGGTGGCAAACAGCGCATAGAGCGCGTCGTCCGATCCGGCACCCCGCAACTTGGCGACGAAGGCCTTGTCGCGCAGCCGGCGGCTGACCCGGGCGAGCGCCTTCAGATGCTCGACGCCGGCATCGACCGGCGACAGCAGCAGGAACACCAGATCGACCGGCAGATCGTCGATCGCGGCGAAGTCGATCGGGGTGCCGAGTCGGGCGAACAGGCCCACGACTCGATCGAGCCCCTCGATCTTCCCATGCGGGATGGCGATGCCGCCGCCGAAGCCGGTAGAGCCCAGCCGCTCGCGTTCGACGAGGCGATCGACGATCATCCGCGCATCGGCATCCACCAGCTTCGTGGCATGACCGGCAAGCTGCTGGAACAGCGCCTTTTTGTTCGGGACGACCAACGCGGCCTGTATCGCCTGAGGCGACAACAGGTCGCTCAGGTCGTCCATCGATTTGCTGTCAGTCATTCGACGGGGTTCGCTGTCCTTATCCGGCTGCCCGGCTCGGCTCCACCCAGCCGATCGTGCCGTCACTGCGCCGATACACCATATTGAAGGCGCCGGTACCAGAATTTCGGAAAAGAAGCGCGGTGGTATTTCGCAAATCCAGCATCATCACCGCATCCGAAACGGAGGCATCGGGAACATCGACGCGGGTCTCCGCGATGATCACCGGGCTGTCGCCGCTTTCCTCCTCTTCCTCGCGCGGCGCTTCGAACACCGTATAGCCGGCATTGTCATCAATCGCCTCGAGCGAAGGCATGACACTGGCGCCGTTGCGCGATTTCAGCCGGTTCATGTAGCGGCGCAGCTGGGTCTCGACCCGATCGGCGGCCTGGTCGAAGCTCGGATGCGCCTCCATCGCATGGCCCGATCCCTTCAGGATCACGCCGTGCATGACGTGGGCCACGATGTCGCAGGAGAAGCCGTTGCCGTGCTGGCCCCGGCCGAAGGTCACATGGGCGGAGAGACTTCGCGAGAAATATTTGTCGGCGATCGCGTGGAGCCGGTCCTCGACATGGGTGCGAAGGGCGTCGCCCGTGTTGACCTGATGTCCCGAAACACGAATTTCCATAGCAATTCTCCAACCATATGCAGCCGATGATGGGGTATCCGACCGCCCGATGTCATCCGCATCTTAACGGATCGATCAGGCAGCGGCACCTTCCAGCCAGAGCGGCGAATCCAGCTTCTCGATAAACGCCTTGTGTCTCTCCAGTTCCTCCTCGCTGGCATGATGGGGGCGGATCGCCCTGATGGTGCGGGCGGCGACAGCCGCGCGCGTGGTGGCGACGATGATCGTCTCCTCGACGATCACCTCTCCGATCGACAGGCCGATCTGGCGGCCGCCGGTCAGTTCGACATAGAGTTGCGCCAGCAGCTGCGCGTCGAGCAGCGCGCCATGCTTGACGCGATGGCTGCGATCGATCCCGTAGCGGGTGCACAGCGCGTCCAGCGTGTGCTTGGCACCGGGGTGGACCTTGCGGGCGATCGCGACGGTGTCGATCATCCGCGTCAGGCAGATTGCCTCGCGGCTGCACAGCCCCAGCTCTGCGTTGAGGAAGCCGAAGTCGAAGCCGGCATTGTGCGCGACGAGCGGCGAATCGCCGATGAACTCCAGCAGCTCCTCCACCTTGTCGGCGAACAGGGGCTTGTCGCTCAGGAAGCGTTCGGACAGGCCGTGGACATTCTCCGCCTCGATCGGCATCGAACGCTGCGGGTTGAAATAGCAATGATAGGTGCGCCCGGTCTCGACCCGGTTGATCAGTTCGATACAGCCTATTTCGACCAGCCGGTCGCCCGTTGCGGGGTTGAGGCCGGTCGTTTCGGTATCAAAGACGATCTCGCGCATGCCGACAATATCGGACTCCATGCGCCGAGAGGCAAGTGACGAGATGACGGATCGAGCGCCGCGTCCGATCGATCGTGCCGCCATTGTCTATCACGAAATCGGCACGCGCCCGCTTCTTGTGATCGGGCAGCTGCAGCGATCGGATATGCTTGAGTTTCAAGGGGTTCATGCCCGGCCTTGCCAGTACGCGGCGGGCCTGTTTCCAGGCCGGGGCTGAGACCACGGCGATGGCGTCGACCTGGCGCCAGCCCTTCTTCTCGAACAGCAGCGGGATATCGAGCACGACCAGCGGCCGGGAGCGGTGCCGGCGCAGGAAGATACGGCGCGACTCGGCCACGGCGGGATGGACGATGCGTTCGAGCCGGCGCAGCGCCTCGCGGTCGCCGAGCACATATTTGGAGAGCACCGCGCGATCGATGCCGTGGGGGCTGGCGGTGCCGGGGAAGGCCTGCTCGATCGCCGCCACCAGCCGTCCGTTCCGGCCCTGCAGCCGGTGGACCTCGGCATCGGCGTCGAACAGCGGCACGCCCGAGCGGACGAACATCTTCGCCACCGTCGACTTGCCCATGCCGATCGATCCGGTGAGGCCGAGGACGATCATGCGGGACCCATGATCATGCGATCAGCATCGCCCGCAGCCGATCGTCGGCATCGCGCGGGGCCGGGCGGCCGAAGAAGCGCTCGAACGCCGCCGCCGCCTGGCCGACCAGCATGTGCAGCCCGTCGATCGCGCGCAGCCCCCGCGCCCGGCCCTCGGCGAGCAGCGGCGTCTCCAGCGGCGCATAGACGATGTCGTAGATCACCGAATTGGGCGGGACATGGCTGAAGTCGAGCAGCAGCGGCGGCTGGCCCTTCATGCCCAGCGACGTGGTATTGACGACGAGGTCGAGTATCCCCTCGCGGTCGTCGAACGGGAAGTCGGTCGGCTCGGCGAAGATGTCGAGCGGGGCGACCAGCCGGTCGTCGGGCTCGAAGCTCTCGCGCAGTGCCTTCGCCTTCTCGATGTCGCGGGCGATGATCACGCAGGTGAAACCATGGTCGTGCAGCGCCAGGGCCACCGCCTTGGCCGCCCCGCCCGAGCCGATGATCCGCGCCATGCGGAACAGGTGGTTCTGCGCCAGCAACGGCTGAAGCGGTTCGAGAAAGCCAATATAATCCGTATTATAGCCGACGAGCTTGCCATCCTCGGGAACCACCGTGTTGACCGCGCCGATCCGCTCGGCGGCAGGATCGATCCGGTCGAGCAGTTTCATCACCGCCTGCTTGTGCGGAATCGTGACATTGCAGCCGCGCCACAAAGGGTTTCGGCGGCGATCCTCGAAAAACGTCCAAAGATCTTCAGGCTTCACATGAGAAGCGCGATATTCCGCCTGGATTCCAGCACGTTCGAGCCAGAAATTGTGGATCATCGGCGATTTGGAATGGCTGATCGGATCGCCGATCACCTCGGCAAATGGCACGTCGCTCATGACTCGATCACTCCCCGCGTCCGGAGATAGTCGAGCAGGGGGAGGAGCGGCAGCCCTAATATGGTGAACTGGCTGCCCTCGATCCGCGCGAAGAGCTGCGCGCCCAGCCCCTCGATCCGGTAACCGCCGACGCAATGGCCGATCGCCGGCCATTCGGCCTCCATATAGCCATCGATGAAGGCGTCGCTGAGGGCCCGGACATGCAGGGTCGCGCTATCGACATGGCGCCACACCGGCACCCCGCCCTCGCAGATCACCGCCGCGCTGTGCAGCTTGTGGCGGGTGCCGCTCAGCCGCCTGAGCAGATCGCGCTGTTCCTCGCGGCTCGCTGCCTTGTCGATCATCGTGCCGTCCTCGAAGGCGACCGTGGAATCGCAGCCGAGGACGAGATCGGTCGGGTGGCGATGCGACAGCTTGGTCGCCTTGAGCTCGGCCAGCGCGTCGGCGAGGTTGCGGGGCGAGACCCCTTCGGCGCGCAGCCCGGCCTTCATCGACTCCTCGTCGACGGCGGCGGCCATCGCCTCATGCGGCACTCCGGCGGCGGCGAGCATCGCCCGGCGGGATGCGGATTGCGAGGCGAGGATCAACCTCACAGCCCCTCACCCTCGTTTTTCGCCGCGCGCTCGTTGACGAGGTTGATGATCGCCGCGGCGGTCTCCTCGATCGAGCGGCGGGTGACGTCGATCACCGGCCAGCCATGGTCGGAGAAGATGCGCCGCGCGAAGGTCAGTTCGGCAACCACCTTCTCCTGGTCGACATAGGCGGTCTCGGGCGACTGGTTGAGCGAGAGCAGCCGGTTGCGACGGATCTGGATCAGCCGGTCGGGGCTGGTCGTCAGCCCGACGATCAGCGGATGGACCAGCGTATAGAAGGACGCGGGCGGCGGCGATTCGACGACCAGCGGCACGTTCGCAACCTTGTAACCGCGATTGGCGAGGTAGATCGAGGTCGGCGTCTTGGACGAGCGCGACACGCCGGTCAGGATGATGTCGGCTTCTTCCCAGTCCTCCGAGGCGATGCCGTCGTCATGCGCGATCGTGTACTGGATCGCCTCGACCCGGGCATAATAGGCGGCGTCCAACATATGCTGCCGCCCGGGCCGGGCAAGGGCCTGCTGGCCCAGCAGCTGCGACAGCGCGTCGATCACCGGATCGAGCGCCGAAACGCTGGGCAGGCCCAGCGCGTGGCAGCGCGATTCCAGCCGGGTGCGGATCTCGTTGTTGACCAGGGTGAAGATCACCAGGCCCGGCCGCTGCGCGATTTCCAGCAATATCCGGTCGAGATGGCCCTGGCTGCGGACCATCGGCCAGAAATGCTTGATCGTCTCCACGCCTTCGAACTGGGCGAGCCCGGCCTTGGCGATATTCTCCAGCGTCTCGCCGGTCGAATCCGACAGCAGATGAAGGTGGAGGCGGATCATGATGCGACCTCAGCCGTCATTCGAAACATTTGGGGAAGGACCTGTGGAAAAACATAGGGACGGGGCTAGCGGAACGGTGGGCATGGTTTCAAGCCGCGCTTTCATCCCCGCTGACGGCCGTACCGTTCCATGACTCATCCACAGGGGACGATATCCGTCCACAGCCTGTGGATAATGGGAATGGAGCAAAAGACTCGTGGCGGCGGCGCCGTTTTGCATGAGTCAAGCTGTTGGCAATCGCGCCAACTGTGAATAAACCCCGGCTCCCAACCCCCCTACAACCTCTTCAGTTCCTTTTTAAAGAATCTAGATAAGGAAGATAATGGCAGCCCTGTCCGCCGAGACGCGCCCCCTGCTTGCCGTGCTCCGGGGCGAGCGCCGCGATCCCCCGCCGGTCTGGCTGATGCGCCAGGCGGGGCGCTACCTGCCCGAATATCGCGCGCTCCGGGCCAGCAAGGGCGGCTTCCTCGAACTGGCCTATGACAGCGACGCCGCCTGCGAGATCACGATGCAGCCGATCCGCCGCTTCGGCTTCGACGGGGCGATCCTGTTCTCCGACATCCTCGTCATCCCCCATGCGCTGGGCCAGGACCTGCGCTTCGAGGCGGGCGAGGGGCCGCGGCTGTCGCCGACGCTGGTCGATCGCACGCTCGACAGCCTGACGCCGGCGCCCGAGCTGCTCGAACCGATCTACGGCACGATCCGCAAGGTCCGCGAGCAGCTTCCGGCGACGACCACCTTCCTGGGCTTCGCGGGAAGCCCGTGGACGGTCGCGACCTACATGGTCGCCGGGCAGGGCAGCAAGGAACAGGCCGAGACGCGGCGCATGGCCTATCGCGATCCGGCCGCCTTCCAGGCGATCATCGATGCGCTGGTCGACGCGACCGCCGATTATCTGTCGAGGCAGGTCGAGGCCGGGGTCGACGCGGTGCAGCTGTTCGACAGCTGGTCGGGCAGCCTCGCCCCTCGCGAGTTCGAGCGCTGGGTGGTGGCGCCCACCGCCGAGCTGGCGAAACGGCTCCACGCCCGCCATCCGGGCACGCCGATCATCGGTTTCCCCAAGGGCGCGGGCGGCAAGCTGCCCGCCTATGCGCGGGAGACGGGGGTGGACGCGGTCGGGCTGGACGAGACGGTCGATCCGGTCTGGGCCGATGCCAGCCTGCCGGAGGGGCTGCCGGTGCAAGGCAATCTCGATCCGCTCGCGCTGATCACGGGCGGAGCGCGGCTCGACGAGGCGATCGATGCGATCAGGGGGGCTTTCGCGGAGCGCCCGCATGTGTTCAACCTGGGCCATGGCATCCAGCTCGACACGCCGATCGCGCATGTCGAGCAGTTGCTCGGCCGGCTAAGGGGCTAGGGGCGAACCGCATGTTCATGGGATTTCTCGGCAATGCCTATCCCTGGGTGAAGGCGGCCCACCTCATCTTCGTGATCTTCTGGATGGCGGGGCTGTTCATGCTGCCGCGCTTCTTCATCTACCACAGCGCGAGCGCGCCGGGCTCGGCCGAGGACCGTGCCTGGGTGGAGCGCGAGCGGCGGCTGCGCGCGATCATCATCACGCCGGCGATGATCCTGGTCTGGCTGTTCGGGCTCGCGCTTGCCTTCGATCAGGATCTTTGGGGGGTCCACTGGTTCCAGGCGAAGTTCGCCACGGTCTTCCTGCTGTCGGGCTATCATGGCTGGATGATCGGCTATGGCAGGCGCATGGCTTCGGGCTATCGGCCCGCGTCCGATACCGCGTTGCGCTTCATGAACGAGGCCCCCGCCATCGCCACCGCGATCGTCGTCATCCTGGTGATCGTCCGCCCCTTCTGATCGCACGCCGCTTGACTTGATCCCGCCGCGCGCTTACCTCGCGCGTAGAACAGGCCCGCCGTTCGAGCAGGGACCCTTTCCACCTTCACACTGTCGAAGCAGCGCGCTTTCCCGCCGCCCGATCCCTCCCAGAATACGCCCAGGATTTCTCCAGATGCACCTCAAGGACCTCAAGAAGAAGAGCCCCGCCGACCTCGTCTCCATGGCCGAGGAGCTGGGCGTCGAGGGCGCGTCGACGATGCGCAAGCAGGACCTGATGTTCGGCATCCTCAAGGTCGAGGCCGAGAATGGCGAGCAGATCATGGGCGAGGGCACGATCGAGGTGCTGCCCGACGGCTTCGGCTTCCTGCGCAGCCCGGAAGCCAATTATCTGGCCGGGCCCGACGACATCTATGTCTCGCCGAACCAGGTCCGCAAATTCGGCCTGCGCACCGGCGACACGGTCGAGGGCGAGATCCGGGCACCCAAGGATGGCGAGCGCTATTTCGCGTTGACCCGGCTGATCTCGATCAACTTCGACGATCCCGACGTCGTCCGCCACCGCGTCAATTTCGACAATCTCACGCCGCTCTATCCCGAAGAGAAGCTGACCCTCGACAACCATGATCCGACGATCAAGGACAAGTCCTCGCGGGTGATCGACATCATCGCGCCGCAGGGCAAGGGCCAGCGCGCGCTGATCGTCGCGCCGCCGCGCGTCGGCAAGACGGTGCTGCTCCAGAACATGGCGCGCGCCATCACCGACAACCATCCCGAGGTGTTCCTGATCGTACTGCTGATCGACGAGCGGCCCGAGGAAGTCACCGACATGCAGCGCTCGGTGAAGGGCGAGGTCATCAGTTCGACCTTCGACGAGCCGGCCCAGCGCCACGTCCAGGTCGCCGAGATGGTGATCGAGAAGGCCAAGCGCCTCGTCGAGCACAAGAAGGATGTCGTCATCCTGCTCGACTCCATCACCCGTCTCGGCCGTGCCTACAACACCGTTGTCCCCTCGTCGGGCAAGGTGCTGACCGGCGGTGTCGACGCCAATGCGCTGCAGCGGCCGAAGCGCTTCTTCGGCGCCGCGCGCAACATCGAGGAGGGCGGCTCGCTTTCGATCATCGCCACCGCCCTGATCGACACCGGCAGCCGCATGGACGAGGTGATCTTCGAGGAGTTCAAGGGCACCGGCAATTCGGAGATCGTGCTCGACCGCAAGGTGGCGGACAAGCGCATCTTCCCGGCGATGGACGTCGGCAAGTCCGGCACCCGCAAGGAAGAGCTGCTGGTCGACAAGGGCAAGCTCAGCAAGATGTGGGTGCTGCGTCGTATCCTGATGCAGATGGGCACGATCGACGCTATGGAGTTCCTGCTCGACAAGATGAAGGACTCGAAGACCAACGAGGACTTCTTCGATTCGATGAATCAGTAAGCGCGGCGGAGGAGGCTGGGCTTGGGGGGCCTCACCGACTGGACCTACGACCGTTTCTGGCGGGATGTGGAGCATCCCTATCGCCGCCTGAAACGCCGGCTGCTCGAACTGGCCGGGCCGGGGATGACGATCCTCGATGCCGGCTGCGGCCACACCGCCCCCAATCTCCAGGAACTGCGCGAGAGCGGCGCCACCCTGATCGGCGCCGACCTCGTCCATCTCGAGCCCCAGCCCGGCATGGAGCTGATCGAGGCCGATCTGGCGAAGCTGCCGCTGCCCGACGCCAGCGCCGACCTGGTCTATTCGCGTTCGGTGATGGAGCATGTCGTCGATCCGCACGCCGTATATGCTGAGACGGCGCGGCTGCTGAAGCCCGGCGGCCGCTGGATATTCCTCACCGCCAACCGCTGGGACTATGTCTCGCTGGTGTCGCGGATGACGCCGAACCGCTTCCACGCCGCGATCGTCCGCCGCTTCGAGGGCCGGGAGGAGATCGACGTCTTCCCGACCGCCTACCGGACCAACGATCGCGGCCAGATCGCGCACCATGCGGCGGCGCACGGCTTCACGATCGAGCGGTTCGAGCGG
The DNA here is from genome assembly GCF_002355275.1 of Rhizorhabdus dicambivorans. Lineage (NCBI taxonomy): Bacteria > Pseudomonadati > Pseudomonadota > Alphaproteobacteria > Sphingomonadales > Rhizorhabdaceae > Rhizorhabdus > Rhizorhabdus dicambivorans. The sequence goes on from NZ_CP023449.1 coordinate 384,461, forward strand.
CACGGCCAATATCCGGCCATGTTCTACCGGGTCGGCCCGCTGTTCCTGCTGGCGACCTTCTATGAGAAGCTGATCATGAAGGTCGGCCTGCTCGCCCCGCTGCGCGGCTGGCTCTATGTCGAACTGGTGAAGAGATAGGCGAATCCTCCGCCCGGTCCTGTCCGGGCGATCAGCGGGCGTAGCAATCGCGTCTTGCGGTCTCCGAATATTTCGATATTTGCCGAACTATCGAATCGGGGAGCGAACATGCTGTTACCTTTGGCGGTCGAGGCGCTGTCCGCGCTGGCGCAGGGACATCGGCTGGCGGTGTTCCGACTGCTGGTCCGCGCCGGGCCGGACGGGCTGGCGGCGGGGGAGATCGCGCGGGAGGTCGGCATCAGGCCCAACACCCTGTCGACCCATCTGACGCTGCTCAACCGGGCGGGGCTGGTCTGCGCGCGGCGGGAAGGGCGCTCGATCATCTATACGGCGGATTATGCGGGCATGCGGGCGCTGCTCACCTTCCTCATCGACGATTGCTGCGGCGGACGGCCCGAGCTGTGCGGGGACCTGGCGGGGCTGGCGCAAGGGGATATATGCACGCCGCCCCGTCGATGACCCGGCGGCTGGCCGCCGAGGCGATCGGCACGGCGCTGCTGCTTGCCGTCGTGGTCGGCTCGGGGATCATGGCCGAGCGGCTGGCCGGCGGGAATGCGGCGATAGCGCTGATCGGCAATTCGATCGCGACCGGGGCCGGCCTGATCGTACTGATCCACATGTTCGGCCCGGTGTCGGGCGCGCATTTCAACCCGGCCGTGACCATCGTGATGCTGCTGAAGCGCGATATCGGGGCAGGGCCGGCAGCGGCCTATGTGGCGGCGCAGGGCGTGGGGGCGGTCGCCGGGGTGTGGATCGCGCATCTGATGTTCGCCGAACCGGTGCTGCAGCGGTCGGCCCATCTGCGCGACGGCTGGCCGCAGGGGCTGGCGGAGGCGGTGGCGACCCTCGGCCTGATCGGCACGATCATCAGCACCGGCCGGACCAGGCCGGGCTTCACCCCGGTCGCGGTCGGTCTCTACATCACCGCCGCCTACTGGTTCACCGCCTCGACCAGCTTCGCCAATCCGGCGGTCACCATCGCCCGCGCGCTGACCGACAGCTTCGCCGGCATCGCGCCCGCATCGGTGCCGCTGTTCCTGGCCGGGCAGCTGGCCGGTGCGCTGGCCGGCCTTTTCCTGTTCGAATGGCTCTACGGGGATCACGCGACATGACCGGATCTTTTCCCATCATCATCTACCATAATCCCGACTGCGGCACCTCCCGGAACGCGCTGGCGATGATCGAGGCGGCCGGCTACGCTCCTGATATCGTCGACTATCGCCAGGCCGGCTGGACCCGCCCGCTGCTCGAAGACCTGCTGGCGAAGATGGGTATCGGCGCCCGCGCCCTGCTGCGCGAAAAGGGGACGTCCGCCGCCGAACTGGGGCTGCTGGGCGAGGGCGTGGCCGATGCGGCGCTGCTCGAAGCGATGGTGGAGCATCCGATCCTGGTCAACCGCCCGATCGTCGTGACGCCCAGGGGCACCAGACTCTGCCGGCCGTCGGAACAGGTTCTGTCGCTGCTCGATCGCCTGCCCGACGGCTTCGTCAAGGAGGATGGCGAAAGGGTCGATATCCCGCGCTGATCCGGTGCGATCGGCGGCCCGATTAACCCCGCGCCACGGTAACAGGCTCGACAGGCGCCGGGGTTTCGGTAGGGAGGGTGGATGCTCGACCTCTGGAATCACATCGTCGCCGATTTCTCGAACATCGGCAGCCCGGCCGCGATGGCGGCCTTCGCCCAGGTGCTGATGATCGACATCATGCTCGCCGGGGACAATGCGATCGTCGTCGGCGCGCTCGCCGCCGGCCTGCCGCCGGACCAGCGGCGCAAGGTGATCCTGATCGGCATCGTCGCCGCGCTGGTGCTGCGGATCGTCTTCGCGGTCAGCGTCAGCCTGCTGATGAGCATCATCGGGCTGGTCTTCGCGGGCGGGCTGCTGCTGCTGTGGGTGTCGTGGAAGATGTTCCGCGAGATCCGCCATGCCGGCATGGTGCCCGGCGACGACCCGACCGAGCATGACGGCATCCCCCAGAGCAAGACCTTCCTGGGCGCCGCCTGGGCGGTCGCGGTGGCTGACGTGTCGATGAGCCTGGACAATGTCCTGGCGGTCGCTGGCGCGGCGCGCGACCATCCGGGCATCCTCGTCATCGGCCTGCTGCTGTCGGTCGCGCTGATGGGCGTCGCCGCCAATTTCATCGCGCGCTATATCGAGCGCTATCGCTGGATCGCCTATGTCGGCCTGGTGGTGATCCTCTATGTCGCCCTCAAGATGATCTGGGAAGGTGGGCATCAGCTCCTGCCCCTGATCGTCTGATCGGACGATCCGCCGCCTGACCGGGGTGATTCGGCCCCGGATCGGGCTTTTCGACGGTCGTGGGATTCGATCCGGCGCGGAAATTCCGCGCTGGCGGACGGCGGTCATGTTACAGTCTTTTAACAATCTATATTGGCGTTTCCGAATCTATACTTGATGATGACTTGGCGGAGTGATCCGCAACGCGTGGGTGTCGGAAATTCTTACAGTCATCGTGTAGGGCGATAAGGCCTATCGAAAGGATTTGTTCAAACTTTACTGGATAAATCGTCCCGGCTTTGTTAAGGAGTACCGCAATCATACCGGAGCTGGGCCCGTAGGGGAGCCGTTGGAGCCGGTGTCAGTGGGGTAATGCGATGCGTCTGTTCCGTCCCTTTCCGCTTGTTGCCGCCGGGTTGATCGCCCTCGCGGCCGCCGTGCCGGCCTCCGCCGCGCTGGTCGGCCAGTCCGTGTCGACCGGGATCGCCGCGCTCAAGGAATGGAACGTCGTCTCGTTCAACAATTTCCAGTCGTACAACCATGTCGACGGCCGCGTCTTCGTCGGTGGCGATTTCACCGCCGGCGGCAATTTCGGCATCCTCAACAACGGCATCCCGTCCACCCAATATGGCACCCCGGCGCTCACCGTCGGCGGCAATGCCGCGATGGCGGGCAGCGTCAACGCGGGCGGCGGCATCAGCGTCGGCGGCAATATCAGCGGCAATTTCAACAATAACGGCAACAATGCCGTCAACTATGGCGGCACCAGCACCGCCTTTGCCAACAACACCACCTTCACCGATCTGGGCCCCAGCTTCACCAACACGCTGATCAGCCAGAAGAACGACATCAAGGCGTCGCTGACCAGCCTGAGCTCCAATCTCGCCGCGCTGGCCAACACCGGCGGCGTCACGGTCGGCGGTGACAGCAACAACCAGACGATCAACGTCACCGGCTCGGGGCTCAAGGTGCTCAACTGGTCGGAAGCGATGTTCGAGGGCAACCAGAACCAGCAACTGCTCGTCACCCTGCCGAGCGATGCCACGCTGGTGATCAACGTCGCCGGCACCGACATCGATTTCAACCGCAACTTCAACACCTTCGCCAATGACGAGCGGGTGTTGTTCAACTTCTACGAAGCGACCACGGTCGACATCGGCCGTCAGTTCTCGGGCTCGATCCTCGGCGTGTTCGCCGACATCACCGGCGGCAACAGCGGCAATATCGACGGCACCGTGATCGGCAACAATGTCCGCCAGAACGCCAATGGCGAGATCCACAACAATTATTTCCAGGGCGATCTGTCGAGCATCGGCAGCGGATCCTCGGTCGTGGTGGCGCCCGAACCGTCGACCTGGGGCCTGCTGATCCTCGGTTTCGGCCTGGTCGGCGGGATGCTGCGCACGCGCCGCCGCACTCTTGCACCGGCGTCGCTTCAGGCCGCCTGAGGCCTTCGTCGCTACGGCTCAATCGGAAAAGGCCCGCTTCGGCGGGCTTTTTTCTTGGGCAGAGCCACTTTCAGAGCCCATCGGGTCTTGGGCCTATCCGAGGCGCCACCGGATCGCGAACCGCTCACGCCCGCCACCAGGTGACCGGGGCATCAGGGGATCAGGACGATCGACCCCGTGGTTTGCCGTCCCTCCAGCGCACGATGGGCCTCGGCGGCATCGGACAGCGGCAGGGTGAGGCCGATCGCGACATCGAGCTTGCCGTCGGCGATCATCGCGAACAAGGCCGCCGCGGCGGCGTCCAGCTCCGCCCGGCTGTCAATATAATCATGGACTTTGGGGCGTGTCAGGAACAGCGAGCCACGCTTGGTCAGGTCAAGCGGGATGAAAGGCGGAACCGGGCCCGATGCATTGCCGAAGCTGATCATCAGGCCGCGCGGCCGCAGCGAATCGAGCGATGCGTTCCAGCTCGCCGCGCCGACCCCGTCGAATACGACGTCGACCCCCGCGCCGCCGTTCGCCGCGCGCACCGCCTCCGCCAGCGTCTCGAACGGGCCGTGCAGCGCCTCGCTGGCGCCGAGCCCCCTGGCGATGGCGGCCTTTTCCGCCGATCCGGCATGGGCGATCACCCGGACGCCGATCGCCGATAGCCATTGCACCAGCATCCGCCCGACCCCGCCCGCGGCGGCGAGGACCAGCGCGCTCTGCTCCGGCTCGATCCGGGCACAGCCGGCGATCATGGTCTGGACGGTCAGCCCCTTGAGCAGCACCGCCGCCGCGGTCCGGTCGTCGATCGTATCGGGCAGCCGGATCAGCCGGTCGGCGGGGAGATCGGCCCAGCTTGCATAGCTGCGGGGCGTCGCGCTGACATAGCCGACCCGGTCACCGGGCAGGAAACCGCCGACGCCTTCGCCCGCCGCTTCGACGATGCCCGCCGCCTCGACCCCGAGTGCTGCGGGAAGCGGAAAGGGATAGAGGCCGCTGCGATGGTAGGTGTCGATGAAATTGACCCCGATCGCACGGTGGCGGACCCGCACCTGGCCCGCCGCCACCGGCCCGCCCACCAGCGGCTCGCTCTCGATCAACTCGGGGCCGCCGAACTGGCGGACGACAAGCCGGTAGTCCTTCATCGGGTCTCTCCGATGGCCTTCTTCGGCCCGCGAAGTTTGCCACCCAAAAAAAGATGTTGATATACAGTGGCTTATGACAGATTCTGGGCGAAGAAGGCTTCGGTGCGGCCGTCGGCGAGCATGGCTGCGTCCTCCACCCGGCGGTTGCCCATCGTCGCCGCGAAGCCATGATCGACGCCCGGATAATCCCACAGCGTCACCTTGGGGTGGCCGTCCAGCCCTTCATGCATCTTCGCCTGGATGTCCTTGGGCACGAAGCCGTCATTGCCGGCGATATGGAGCGCGAGCGGATGGGCGATGGCGTGGCTCTCGCCGAGCAGCCCGTCGAGCCCGACGGCATAATAGCCGACGCTCGCGTTGATGTCGGTCCGCGCGGCGGTCATGTATGCGAGCCGGCCGCCCAGGCAGTAGCCGACCGCGCCGACCTTGCCGCCGCCCACCATCTTGCGGGCTTCGCGGATCGTCGCCTCGATGTCGCGGATGCCCTGTTCCTGGTCGAAGGCGTTATAATGGCCGAAGGCTTCCTGCATCTGCTCGGGCACATCGGGGTCGAGTTCGATGCCGGGCCGGATGCGCCAGAACAGATCGGGCGCGATCGCCAGATAGCCTTTGGCGGCCCATTGGTCGCACTTGATGCGGATGCCCTCATTGACCCCGAAAATCTCCTGGATGACGATGATCGCCGCCTTGGGCGGGGTGGTGGGCTGCGAGGTATAGGCCAGGAATTCCTCCGCGCCACCGCCGAAGGTGTTGATTTCCGTATAGCTTTTCACAGCAGGCCTCCTTGTTTCTCTGGGCGTCGTTCATGGTCGAGCAGCCATGTCTTGGTGATGATTCCGCGTCCGCCCGAATAATGGCCGATCGTGCCGCCGCTGCCTACCACCCGATGGCAGGGAATGACGATCGGAAACGGATTGCGCGCGCAGGCCTGGCCGATCGCGCGGGGCGCGGAGCCGGCGATGCGGGCGAGCGCGCCGTAGCTCAGCGTCTCGCCGATCGGGATCGCCGCCATCGCGTCGCGCAGCGCCTGGCCGCGCGGCGAGGCGGCGGGGGCGAGCGGCAGCGAGAATCGTTCGAGCGTCCCGTCGAAATAGGCGGCAAGCTGGGCCGCGGCCTCGGCAGCCGGCGATCCCGGCGGGGGCGCCCCCAACCCGTCGGGCACCGCGCCCGACAGGATCGATACGGCGTGCAGCATCGCGTCGTCGGCCGCGATCAGGATCGGGCCGATGGGCGAGGACAGCAGGCTTTTCGTCATGGTCATGGACATGTCGTGCGCCAGACTCTAGCCATGGGAGCGAAGCTTTCAACCGGGCCGGAGGCGTGCATGAAGATCAGCGTCGATGTCGATTGCACCCCAGAGGAAGCGCGCCGCTTCATGGGCCTGCCAGATATGACGGCGGTGCACGACGCCTATATCGATAAGATGAAGAAGACGATCGAGGAAGGCGTCACGCCCGACGCGCTCGAGACGATGATGCGCAACTGGATGCCGATGGGCGAGGCCGGCATGAACATGTGGCGCACGATGTTCGACCAGATCGGCCGTGCCGGCGGCTCCACCAGCAAATAATCCCGCGACGATCTTCGCCCTGTCGAGCGGTGCCCCGCCGGCCGGGGTCGCGGTCGTCCGGATCAGCGGGCCGGCGGCGGGCGAGACGCTGGACCGGCTGACCGGCCGCGCCCGGCCTGAAGCGCGCCGCGCGGTGTTGCGGACATTGACCGATCCCACCGATGGACATGCGCTCGACCGCGCGCTGCTGCTGTGGCTTCCGGGGCCCGCCAGCGCGACCGGCGAGGACATGGCCGAGCTTCACCTTCATGGCGGCAGGGCAGTGACGGCGTCGGTGCTTGGGTCGCTGGCGCGCCTGCCGGGGCTGCGGCCCGCCGAACCGGGCGAGTTCACCCGCCGGGCCTTCGAGAACGGGCGGATCGACCTCAACGAAGCCGAGGCGCTTGCCGACCTGCTCGCCGCCGAGACCGAGAGCCAGCGCCGCAATGCGATGATGCTGGCGGGCGGGGCGCTCAGCCGCGCATTGGAGGATTGGCAGGGCAGGGTGCTCGCGATGTCCGCCCGGCTGGAGGCCGAGATCGATTTTTCCGACGAGGATGATGTCGCCCCGCTCGATCCGGGCTTTGCCGCCGAGCTGGCGGCGCTGGCCGGCGAGGTGGCGCGCTGGCGCGGCCGCGTGCCGGTCGAGCGGCTGCGCGATGGTATCCGCGTCGTGCTGGCCGGCCCGCCCAATGCCGGTAAGTCGACCCTGCTCAACGCGCTCGCGGGGCGCGAGGCGGCAATCGTCACCCCCATCGCCGGCACCACCCGCGACCTGATCGAGGCGCCGGTATCGGTCGGCGGCATCCCCTTCCTGCTGATCGACACGGCTGGGCTGCACGAAGGCAGCGGCGACGCCGTCGAGGCGATCGGCATCGATCGCGCCACCCAGGCGATGATGGCGGCGGACCTGCTGCTCTGGCTCGGCGACCCCGCCGAAGCGCCGGCGGGCGCGATCCGGGTCGGGGCCCAGGCCGATCGGCTCGGGCGCGATCCGGCGGCCTATGATCTCCTGCTGTCTGCCCGGACCGGGGAGGGGCTCGACGAGCTGATCGCCCTGCTCGTCGAATGCGCCCGCGTGCTGCTGCCGGCGGAAGGCGAAGCCGCGCTGTCGGCTCGCCAGCGAATTGCCCTCGATCGGTTGGGAGATGCGCTCGAGCTTGGCCGGACCGAGCGCGACCCGATCCTTATCGCCGAGGCGCTGCGCCTTGCCCGTGTCGCGATCGACGCTCTCACTGGCCGGGCGGGGACGGAGGACATGCTCGACGGTCTGTTCGGGCGCTTCTGTATCGGCAAATAGCCGTGTTTCACGTGGAACATTTTTGACTCGCGGCGTCCGCTCGGATAGCGGCGGAGGCATGGCGGACAGCTTTGATGTGATCGTGGTCGGTGGCGGCCATGCCGGCTGTGAAGCGGCGGCGGCGGCGGCGCGAATGGGCGCGCGCACCGCACTGGTCTCGATGCGGCGCGACATGATCGGGGCGATGTCGTGCAACCCGGCGATCGGAGGACTTGGCAAGGGCCATCTGGTTCGCGAGGTCGACGCCTGCGATGGGATCATCGCCCGCGCTGCCGATCGCGCCGCGATCCACTATCGCATGCTCAACAGCAGCAAGGGTGCCGCCGTCCAGGGCCCCCGGGTGCAGGCCGACCGCCGCCTGTTCAAGGCGGCGATCCACGATCTACTCGATCAGCAGTCCAATCTCGACATCATCGAAGGCGCCGCCGAGAACCTGCTGCTCGGCGATGTTTCACGTGGAACAGAGGGGCTGGTCCTCGCCGACGGCCGAACCCTGAGGGCGAAAGCCGTCGTGCTGGCGACCGGTACCTTCCTCAATGCGAAGCTCCATTTCGGGATGGACTGCCGCGAAGGCGGGCGGGTCGGCGAGGCGCCGGCCATCGGTCTGGCGGAGCAGCTTCGGGCGCTCGATCTGCCAATAGCCCGACTCAAGACAGGGACCCCACCGCGCCTCGACGGGCGCACGATCGACTGGGCTGGCCTAGACCGGCAGCCCTCGGACGGGGAGGGCTGGACCTTCTCGGCGATGAGCGCGGGGCGGAGCGTGCCTCAGCTCGCCTGTGCGATCACCCGCACCAACCAGCGAACCCATGACGTGATCCGCGCCGGCCTCGATCGCTCGCCGCTCTTTTCCGGGGCGATCACCGGGGTCGGCCCGCGCTATTGTCCCTCGATCGAGGATAAGGTCCATCGCTTCGGCGACCGTGACGGCCACCAGATTTTCCTCGAACCCGAGGGGCTGGATGATCATCTCGTCTATCCCAATGGCGTCTCGACCTCGCTGCCCGAGGATGTCCAGCTAGAGATGCTGCGCACGGTTCCGGGTCTCGAAAAGGTGGCGATCGTCCAGCCCGGCTATGCCGTCGAATATGATCATATCGATCCGCGCGCGCTGACCGCGGGGCTGGGGCTGCGGGCAATGCCGGGGCTTTATTGCGCCGGGCAGATCAACGGCACGACCGGCTATGAAGAGGCGGCCGCGCAGGGGCTTGCCGCCGGCATGAATGCGGCGGCGTTCGCGGCGGGGCGCGATCCGATCCATTTCGACCGCGCCACCTCCTATATCGGGGTGATGATCGACGACCTCACCCTGCAGGGGGTGTCGGAGCCCTATCGAATGCTCACCGCCCGCGCCGAATATCGGCTGCGGCTGCGTGCCGACAATGCGGGTGCCCGCCTTACTGGATGGGCAGACGATCATGGCGCTGTGTCGGCCGCGCGGCGAGCATTCCACGTGGAACAGGAGGCGGCGCGAGCCAGCTTGCGCTCCGCGATCGACGGCCGTCTCGTCACCGCGTCGGAGCTGATCGCGGCCGGCGCGAACGTCACGGCCGATCATGCCCGTCGCTCGCTCGGGGAGTGGCTTCGTTATGCCGAGGTCGGCGACGAGCAGCTGCTGGCGCTCGAACCGGCGGCAGGGTCGGTGCCGGCCTCGATCCGCGCCGAGGTTATCCAGGACTGCCGCTATGCGCCCTATCTGGTCCGGCAGGATCTGGAGATAGCCCGGCTGCGCAGTGACGAACGGGTCGGGCTCGGTGCGATCGCCGACTATGGCGCGATCGCCGGCCTGTCCAACGAGATGGTCGAGCGGCTTAACGCCGCGCGTCCCGCCGACCTCGCGGCGGCGGGGCGGGTGCGGGGGGTGACGCCGGCTGCGCTCGCAGCGATCATGGTCCACGCCCGGCGGCTCGCGGCATGACCGAGGCGGAGGCGCGCGCCTGGGTCGAGGCGCTTGTTCCACGTGAAACAGTCGAGCAGCTTGAGCGGCTGGTCGCGATCGTCCTCGATGAGATGGGCCGCCAGAACCTTATCGCCGCGTCGACCGCCGAACATATCTGGGCGCGCCATATCGTCGATTCGGCGCAGCTGCTGCCGATGGCGCCGGACGAGGCGGCAAGCTGGATCGACCTCGGTTCGGGCGCCGGCTTTCCGGGAATGGTGGTCGCGGCAATGCGGCCGGGCCTGCACATCACCCTGGTCGAATCCCGGCGCAAGCGGATCGATTTCCTGTCCGGGATGGCGGACGCCCTCGGCCTGGCCGATCGCGTGACGGTGGCCGGCTGCCGACTCGAAATGCTCGATAGCGCCGCGCAGGATGTGATCAGCGCGCGCGCCTTCGCGCCGATGGACCGGCTGCTGCCGCTCGCACACCGCTTCTCGCATCCCGGCACCGTCTGGCTGCTTCCCAAGGGGCGAAGTGCAGCTTCCGAACTGGATGCGGCCCGCGCTTCATGGCAGGGTGATTTCCGGATCGAGCCGAGCCTGACCGATCCCGATTCGGCGATCATTGTCGCCACCAAGGTTCAACCCAGGGGCAGGGGGCCCAAGCAGCGATGATCCGCCCATGATCCGAATTGCGATCGCGAACCAGAAGGGCGGGGTGGGCAAGACGACCACCGCGATCAACCTCGCCACCGCGCTGGCCGCTACCGGCTGGCGGGTGCTGCTCGTCGATTTCGACCCGCAGGGCAATGCCTCGACCGGCCTCGGCGTCGGCCAGGCGGCGCGCGGCCGCTCCAGCTATGAACTGCTTCGGCACGACTGCACCGTCGAGGAAGCGGTGATCGCGACCCAGGTTCCCCGGCTTGACCTGATTCCGGCGACCCAGGATCTGACCGGTGCCGAGATCGAGCTGATCGATGTCGAGAAGCGCACCCATCGCCTCCACCATGCGCTGGAGCAGCAGGAGGATCGCTGGGACGTCTGCCTGATCGACTGTCCGCCGTCGCTCGGCCTGCTGACGGTCAACGCGCTGGTCGCGGCGAACATGCTGCTGGTGCCGCTGCAATGCGAGTTCTTCGCGCTGGAAGGGCTGACCCAGCTGCTGCAGACGATCGAGCGGGTGCGCGCGCGCTTTAACCCGCAGCTGGCGATCCTCGGGGTCGCGCTGACCATGTATGACCGGCGCAACCGGCTGTCCGAGCAGGTTGCCGCCGATGTCCGCGACGTATTGGGGGATGTGGTGTTCGAAACGGTGATCCCGCGCAATGTGCGCCTGTCCGAGGCGCCGAGCCATGGCGTCCCCGCCCTGATCTACGATCATCGCTGCCCGGGCTCCGAGGCCTATATCGGCCTGGCCCGTGAATGCATCGCCCGGCTGACCCGAAAGGCGCAGGCGGCATGAGCGCCGATACCCCTCGCCGCGGCCTCGGCCGGGGCCTGTCCGCGCTGCTGGGCGAAACCGTCGCCGAACAGCCGATCGATCCGGGCGCGCCGCGCGCCGCCGGTGTCCGGATGATGTCGGTCGGACATATCTATGCCAATCCGCACCAGCCGCGCCGCCATTTCGACGATGCCGCGCTCGACGAGCTCGCCGCATCGATCGGGCAGCGCGGGCTGATCCAGCCGATCGTGGTGCGGCCCAATCCGCACAACAGCGCCTATCAGATCGTCGCCGGCGAACGGCGCTGGCGCGCGGCGCAGCGGGCGCGCCTGCATGAGGTGCCGGTCATCGTCCGCGAGCTGTCGGACGCCGACACGCTGGAGTTCGCAATCGTTGAGAACATCCAGAGACAGGATCTCAACGCGGTCGAGGAAGCCGTGTCCTATCAAAGGCTTATCAAGGAATTTGGGCATACGCAGGAGGAGCTGGGCAAGCTCGTTGCCAAATCGCGCAGCCATGTCGCCAACATGCTCCGGCTGCTCGACCTGCCCGACGAGGTGCAGGCGATGGTCGCCGACGGCCGGCTGTCGATGGGCCACGCCCGCGCGCTGATCACGGCGCCCGATCCCCACGCTTTGGCGCTCCAGGTGATCAGCCGCGAGCTTTCGGTGCGCGAGACCGAGAAGCTGGCCAAGGGCAGCAAGGCACCCGGCAAGGCGGCGGCGCCCAGGACCAACGCGGCGCCCGGAGTCCCCAGCGCCGACATCGAGGCGCTCGAACGGCAGATCGGCGATATCCTCGGGCTCAAGGTGACGATCGCGCATGGCGACAAGGGTGGGACGATCTCGGTTGCCTACACGACCCTCGATCAGCTCGATCTGGTCTGCCAGCGGCTGAGCGGCGAGCCGATCTGAGGATCGGATGTTAGCTCGAGCGTCTTTGGAGTCCAATCTAAGCTATTGATTTTTCGTCACTCCAGCGAAGGCTGGAGTCCATGTCTCTCCACGCCTCAGAGGACATCTGAGAAGAAAGCAGACATGGATGCCAGCCTTCGCTGGCATGACGGGCTGGTTCGTGTGACGCCTGAACAAGCTGAGACGCCGTCTCAGCGGCGCGGAGCCGCCGCCGCTCGCGCGATCGTCAGAAGTTCCTCGCCGATCAACAACATGCCGGGCGCTCCTGAGCGCTTATAGGCACGTTCGAGAGCAGCTAGGCGGGTGGTGGCGGTGGCCAGCCGGTCGGGTGTCCAGCGGTGAAGAAGCCCCGCTACCACCTTCTGATCCTTCCAGAAAATCGCCTTGCCCGCGCCGGCCATGACCGAATCGACGCTCTGCCCGGCGGCCACCTCGGCGCGCAGCGGCGCGACCTGGGCGATGCGGCGGAGCAGGGCCCGGACCACGCCGATCGCCTCGGTCGGGCCGATCAGCGCCAGTTCAGCGGCGGCCTGATCGGGCCGCCCGCCCATCACCGCGTCGACGATCGCGCCGAGGTCGCTCTCGTCATTGGCGGCGCCGATCGCGCCCAGAGCGGCCATGTCGGCGGGCTTCGGCTCCTCGGGTGAGGCGTCGAGGAACAGCGCCAGCTTCTCCAGCTCGCGGGCCATCAGCGCCCGATCGGCATTGGTAGCGGCGACCAGCGCCTGTGCCGCGCGCGGATCGAGCCGCAGCCCCAGCTCGCGGGCCAGCTCGGCCGCCACCTGGTCGGCGGCGCGGCCCTCGGGCAGATAGGAAGCGAAGGCGAGGGCGGCGCCAGAGGCCAGCGCCAGCTTCACCAGCTTGGCGTCCTTGCGCAGATTGCCCGCCACCACCACCACCGGATTGCCGGCCGAGGGCGCCTCCAGAAGCGCCTGGGCGGCGTCGATGATCTCGTCCCCGGCCGGATCGACGCGGATATGGCGCGCGCCGCCGAACAGCGAGATCGAGGCGGCCTCGTCCGCTAGCCGGGCCGGGTCTTCCTTGAGCTGCGCCGAGGTCAGGTCGATCCGCTCGGCATCGGCACCCATCGCCTTGTCGATCCGCGCCGCCAGCGCGCGCGATCCCGATTCGTCGGGGCCGTAGAGCAGGATCAGCCGGATCGCGGGATCGGGCTTGTCGAGCGCCCGGGCGATCTGGCCGGCATCGGCCTTCACGGGTTCCTGCTGCGCCCCGCATAGGTGGCGATGCGGGCGACGATCTGGTCGGCGAGCGTGTCGGACAGCCGCTCGAGCGCGGTCTGCTCGGCGGCGACGGTGGCATATTCGGAGCCGGTCACATCGATTCCGGCATCGGCGGCGGCGGTCTGGTCGAGCAGCACGCCACCGGTCGCGGCGTCGAGCAGGCGATAGCGCGCGCGCAGGGTACGGCGTTCGCGGCTGATCGCGTTGTCCTGGCGGATGCCGAGGCCGGTGATGTCGTCGTCGAGCTCGACCTCCAGCCGATAGCGCGCGCTGGTCTCGCCCTGGCGGTGGAGCCGGTCGTTGAGCGCATTGCGCACCAGCCAGCCGCGCTGCCCGCCGATCGGCGCGACCTCGACCGAGCGGAGCGCCACCGCGACCGATCCGTCGCCGCCGCTGCCGTAGAGCGGGCGCAACGCGCAGCCGGGGAGGGTCAGGAAGAGGGCGAAGGCCAGCCATAGCCCGTTCGTGTCGAGCGCAGTCGAGACACGCTGGGGCGCGGAGACGTCCCTCGACTTCGCTCGGGACGAACGGAGCAGGGAGGCGAGCTGTCCGAACCGGCTCATGCGACGATGTTCACCAGCCGGTCGGGCACGACGATCACCTTCTTCGGCGCGGCGCCCTCCAGCAGCTTGGCGATCTTCTCGGATTCGAGCGCCATCCGCTCCAGCGTGTCCTTGGGCGCGCCTTTGGGGGCGGTCAGCGTGTCGCGCAGCTTGCCGTTGACCTGCACCGCGATCGTCACCTCATCGTCGATCAGCAGCGCCGGATCATGATCGGGCCAGGCCGCGTCGGCAACGAGGCCGCTTTCGCCCAGCCGCGCCCAGGCTTCCTCGGCGAGATGCGGCACCATCGGCGCGACCAGGCGGACCAGCGCGCGGGCGGCGGCGGTGCGGCTCGCCGATGGCTGCGCCTTCTCGATCGCGTTGGTCAGCTCGTGGATCTTGGCCACCGCGCGGTTGAAGCCCAGCGCCTCGATGTCGGCGGCGATGCCGGCGATCGCCTTGTGGAGCTTGCGGTCGAGATCCCGGTCTTCGCCCTCGGCGGCGCCTTCGGCCGCGTCGGTGATCCGCCACAGCCGGTTGACGAAGCGCCAGCAACCCTCGATGCCGCTCTCGGTCCATTCCAGGTCGCGCTCGGGCGGGCTGTCGCTGAGCATGAACCAGCGCACCGCGTCCGCCCCGTACTGCTCGACGATCGGCGCCGGATCGACGACGTTCTTCTTGGATTTGGACATCTTCTCGATGCGGCCAACCGTCGCCGGCTCGCCGGTCGCGGTGACGACGCCGTTCGAGACGTCCTCGGGGCTCAGCCAGTTGCCGGCCGGGTCCTTGTAGGTCTCGTGGGTCACCATGCCCTGGGTGAACAGGCCGGTGAACGGCTCCTTGACCGAGATCTTGCCGATCCGCTCCAGCGCGCGGGTCCAGAAGCGGGCGTAGAGCAGGTGGAGGATCGCATGTTCGACGCCGCCGATATATTGCCCCACCGGCATCCAGCTTTCCGCCACTGCCCGGTCGAACGGCTGGTCCGAAGGCTGGCTGGCGAAGCGGATGAAATACCAGGAGGAATCGACGAAGGTGTCGAGCGTGTCGGTCTCGCGCCGCGCGGGCTTGCCGCAGGACGGGCAATCGACATGCTTCCACGTCGCATGGCGGTCGAGCGGATTGCCGGGGATGTCGAACGACACGTCCTCGGGCAGCACCACCGGCAGCTGGTCCTTGGGCACCGGCACGGCGCCGCAGCCCTCGCAATGGATGATCGGGATCGGCGTGCCCCAATAACGCTGGCGCGAGACGCCCCAATCGCGCAGCCGCCAGACGGTGGTGCCGGTGCCCCAGCCTTCCTGCTCGGCGCGGGCGATGACGGCGGCCTTGGCCTCCTCGACCGAAAGCCCGTCGAGGAAGCCCGAATTGACGATCCTGCCGGGGCCGACATAGGCCTCGTTCTGGATCGGCGTGTCGGCCTCTTCCGGCGTCGCCGCCACCACGCGGCGGACCGGCAGCGCATATTTGCGCGCGAAGTCCAGATCGCGCTGGTCGTGCGCCGGGCAGGCGAAGATCGCGCCGGTGCCATAATCCATCAGCACGAAGTTCGCGACGAACAGCGGCAGCTTCCAGTCGGGATCGAGCGGATGGGTCACCGAAAGGCCGGTGTCATAGCCCTTCTTCTCGGCGGTCTCGATCTCGGCCGCCGCCGTGCCGGTGCGCTTGCACTCGGCGATGAAGTCCTGCAGCGCGACATCGTCCTTCGCCAGCGCCTGCGCGATCGGATGATCGGCGGCGACCGCCGCGAAGCTGGCGCCGAACAGCGTGTCGGGCCGGGTGGTGAAAACGTCGAAGCTGTCGATGTCGCCGGCCTTCCGGTCGAGCCGGAAGGTGAAGCGCATGCCCTGCGACTTGCCGATCCAGTTCTCCTGCATCGTCCGGACCTTTTCGGGCCACTGGTCGAGCGTCTTCAGGCCGTCGAGCAGATCGTCGGCGAAATCGGTGATCTTGAGGAACCACTGGCTGAGCTTGCGCCGCTCGACCAGCGCGCCCGAACGCCAGCCGCGCCCGTCGATCACCTGCTCATTGGCGAGCACGGTCATGTCGACCGGATCCCAGTTGACCGCCGATTCCTTGCGATAGACCAGGCCCGCGGCGAAGAGATCGAGGAACAGCGCCTGTTCCTGGCCGTAATAATCGGGCTCGCAGGTGGCGAGCTCGCGGCTCCAGTCGAGCGCGAAGCCGATCCGCTTGAGCTGGGAGCGCATCGCCGCGATGTTGGCGCGGGTCCAGTCGCCCGGATGGACCTTCTTCTCCATCGCGGCATTCTCGGCGGGCATGCCGAAGGCGTCCCAGCCCATCGGGTGAAGCACCTCATAGCCCTTCATCCGCCGGTAACGGGCGAGCACGTCGCCCATCGTATAGTTGCGGACATGGCCCATATGGATGCGCCCCGACGGATAGGGGAACATTTCCAGGACGTAAGACTTGGGCTTGGCACTGTCGTCGCGTGCCTGGAAGGTGCCTTGCTCTTCCCACACGCGCTGCCAGTGCGCGTCGGCCTTGAGATGGTTGAAACGCGCGCTCACGATGCTCTGCTTGGTTGGAGGTTAGCCGCCGGCGACGGTGGCCCGGCGCAGGTCCCGCGCCTTGGTGAGGATGATGTCCTCCAGCTTCTGCGCGGTCGCGGCCTGGACGGCGGCGTCGACCCACTGGCCGTTCGCCAGCACCTGGCGCTGTGGCGCGACGCGGACCGCGTCGGCGCGCAGATCGGCATCGAGGATGGTGACGGTCATCTTCATCCGCTCGGCCGGCTGGTTGGGATTCACATACCAGTCGGTGACGATCACGCCGCCGTTCGAATCGGTCTGGAGCAGCGGCATGAAGCTCAGCGTCTCGAGCGATGCCTTCCACAGATAGGAGTTGACGCCGATCGTCGTCAGCTTGGCGGCCGCGACGTCCGAGGCGAGCTGTGCCTTGTTGCGCCCGCCGCCACAGGCGGCCAGCGAGGCGGCAAGGGCGATCACGGCCACGGTGCGAAGGGTCCGGCTGGTCATTTCAGGTAAGTCCTCGGGGCTCAAAATACGCGAGTTGGGCCGTTATAGACGGATGCGATCCCCTAGCAAGCGCGGTGATGCAGCCGAAGCCGGCGCCGCGCGTTTAACGCGGAGGTCCGACTCTGTGGAGAATCTGCAACAGGCACGGTTTTTCGCGATTCGGCCGCTGGCTTCGACTCAGCGGCGGTGCTAGTGGCCACTATATAAGAAGAGCAATGAGTATCGCAGAATGACGCGCAAGGGGGTTCAGGCAGTGCTGTTCGGCACCGCATTCGCGGTCGCGACGGCGTTTGTCCAGCCCGCAGTCTCCGCGAAGCCGGCTCCCGCTCCCAAGGTCAAGATCGATCGCAAGAAGGCCCGTGGCATCGGTTTCTTCGCGCCGGTCGCGTCGGATGCGCGCCAGGCCGCGCTGTTCGATCGGGTCGGCGGCGGCTTTGCCGAGCCGGCCTTCCGCTTCACGCCCTCGGGCGGTACTTCGAAGCGCGCGGTGACCGTGGCGATCCGTGCCCGGTCCAGCAACCGTGCGCCCGCCGCCCCGGCCGTCGCCGCCGTGGCCCAGGCCAGCACCTCCGCGATCAACGCGGGTCTCGCTCCCTCCGCGTACAGCCTGGGCGCCTCGCTCGGCTGGAAGCATTTCGCGCTGTCGGGCGATTTCGCCCGCATCGACGGCGGCACCGTTCCCGAAGGCCGCGAGCTGGCCGATATCGGCCTGAGCTATTCGGGTTCGAAGTGGAGCACCCGCCTGCTGTTCGGCGCCGAGCGCGCCACCAACAAGCTGGCGATCGGCGGCCCCGACCAGGCGCTCTCGGTCGATCTGGGCGGCTCCTTCTCGCTCACCCGCAACCTCGAGCTGTCGGGTGGCCTGCGCTACAAGACCCAGCGTGAGCGTTTTGACCTGAGCAACGACCAGAAGCTGGACAGCCAGGCGATCTATATCGGCACCGCCTTCCGCTTCTGACGGCTGGCCGGGCTTCGGCCCATGCCCGGCTGCAAATGGCGTCTTTCTCCGCTTCCGGTGCTCACGTACTGAAGTACGCTGCGCTCCGGTTCTCGAAATCCACCATTTTCGCTTGGGCCTGAGCCAAATCCCGGCCAGCCTTCTCGAGATCGTCATTCCAGCAAAAGCTGGAATCTCAGGCGGCTCTTGCGATGGTTCAGCCGCCCCACGCATCGATCGCGGCCCAGCCCCAGGCGCCGGCCCGCATCGCCATCGCGCCCCGCTTGGCATCGATCCCGCCCAGCGCGATCACCGGCAGGCCGGTTGACCGCACGAGCGCGGCGAAGCGCATCCGTCCCAGCGCGGGGGCATGCGGATGCGAGCGGGTGGGGTGGAGCGGGGAGAGCAGGATCGCCATCGCCCCCGAACGCTCGGCCGCCCTGATCTCGTGCAGGTCGTGCGCGGCGGCGGTACCGTAGCGGGGCGGGCCCGGGCGGCGGTGATGCGCGCCATCGGCGCCCCAGCGCCGTGCCTTGGCCGGGCCGGCCGCCAGCAGGACGACGAGGCCGCGCCGCCGGGCGAGGCGCTTCACCCGTTCGAACAGCACGCGCCGTTGCTTTCCGGCGGTGCCCTTGTGGCGGAAGATGATTCCCGATCCCGGCGGCAGGCGGCGGATCGCGGCGAACAATCCGTCACCCTGGCGCTCGTCGGTCATCAGCCACAGGCGCGGAAGCTCGGGGTGGCGGGCGTGCATCACCGCTCCTATAGCGAAGCCCATGTCCGATATCGACACCGCCGCCATCGGGGCCGCCGCCGCCCGTCTTGCCGACATCCGGGCCCGCATCGCCCATGCCGCATCGCTCGCCGGCCGCAAGGGCGATGCGGTGGAGCTGATCGCCATCTCCAAGACCAAGCCGGCCGAAGCGATCCTGCCGCTGATCGAGGCGGGGCAGGCCAGCTTCGGCGAGAACCGGGTACAGGAGGCCGAGGGCAAATGGCCTGCGCTGCGTGAAGGCCGAGCGATTCGGCTGCATCTTGTCGGCCAGCTCCAGTCGAACAAGGCGAAGGAGGCCGTCGCGCTGTTCGATGCGATCCATTCGGTCGACCGGCCTTCGCTGATCGAGGCGCTGGCCAAGGCGATGGACAGCGCGGGCCGGCGCCCTGACTGCTTCGTCCAGGTCAATATCGGCGAGGAGGAGCAGAAGGGCGGCTGCGCGATCGACGACCTGCCAACGATCCTGAAACAGGCGCGTGATGCCGGCCTGCCGGTGGTGGGGCTGATGGCGGTGCCGCCCGAGGGCGTCGAGCCCGCCCCCTATTTCGCGCTGCTGGCCAAGCTCGCCGGCCGGCACGGGCTGGCAGGGCTCAGCATCGGCATGTCCTCGGATTTCGAAACCGCCGTCATGCTGGGCGCGACCCATGTGCGGGTCGGCACGGCGCTGTTCGGTGCGCGGCCGCCGGCGCCCTCGCTGCAGGGCCGGGGCATCGGCTGGGGAATCGGCAACCGCAAGGCGCAGGGCTGAGCCTTTTTCATTCGCGGATGGGGGGTGGACGGCCCCGCCCATTCGTCATCCCTGGGCCATGCTGGGGCTGGCCCCCTGTCAGTTCCGGAACCAGTTCGCCACGGCGAACCAGATCGCAACGCTCGCGCCCACCAGCAGGCTGAACCCCGTCACCGCCCAGAAGGACAGCGGATGATGGGCATAGGGGATGCCGTCGACGTTCATCCCGAACAGGCCGGTGACGAAGGTGAGTGGCAGGAAGATCATCGCGACGATGGCGATGACCAGCGAGCGGCGGTCGATCTTCTCGGCGCGCAGGTCGGTGATCTGTTCGTGGAGCAGCGCCGATCGCTCGCGCACCGCCTCCAGCTCCTCGGCCATGCGCGCGAAGCGGTCGGCGGCCTCGCGCAGGTGGATGCGGTCCTCATCCTCGATCCAGTCCTGTTCGAGCAGCGCCATCGCCTCGAGCGCCTGGCGCTGCGGCACGATGAAGCGGCGATAGCTGATCGCCTTCGACCGGGCGTGGGCGATCTCGCGGCGCAGGTGAAAATGTTCGGAGGACAGCGACAGTTCGCAATCGTCGACCTGGTCGCCCAGTTCGGCGATCACCGGATCGAGCTGGTGGCTGATCTGCACCGCGAGGGCGGCGATCAGGTCGCCGGGATCGAGGAATTCGCCCTTGTCCATGCGCACGCGGAGCTGCTCGAGCCCTGCCAGCCGGCGATAGGTGACCGATACGATCCGCCCGCGCTCGGCCCAGATGCGGATCGAGACCAGTTCGTCGCCTTCTTCCTCGGCATGGGCGCGCGGGCCGCGCAGATTGATGATCACCCCACCGTCGAGCGGCTGGCAGCGCGGCCGGGTCTCGGCGGTGGTCAGGTTGAAGCGCGCGGTCGGCGGCAGGCCATGGCCGCTCCCCTCGCTTCCGGTATCGAGCCAGCGCATCGCCTTCTCGTCATGGCCGTCGAGATGGACCCAGCAGAATTTGCTCTCGCCATGCGCGCCGATGGTCCAGCTCGTTTCGGTCATGCGTATCCCAGGTCGATGGAAAGTCCGCCGCCGGGAGAGACGGGCGGCGCGGCGCAGGGTTCCCGCGCGGCGTCGGCGCGGGCGCGGGCGAGGATCGCGGGCGGCACGTCGGGGCGGTGGAAGACACGGTCGGCCTGGCCCAGCAGCCGCGCCTCGCCCAGGCTGAGATCGTCGGGATCGGCCGAGCGCAGCCGGATCGCGACGAGCCGGTCGGGCATGTCCGCGCCCTCGCCCGTCAGCCAGTCCTCGCACCGGCCTGCAGCGCCGCCGCGCAGCGGATCGAGCGGGCCATTTTCGGAAAGGCCGCGATCGATCGCCCGGCGGCGCCCATCGGCATCGGCCCAGCGCGCCCTGATCCGCGCGCGCGCCGCGAACAGCGCCTCCGCGAGGCGGCCCAGATCGGCGGGGAGCAGCGCCTCCAGCCGCTGGCGCAGCGCCTTGCCGAGCCCGGCCGATCGCCCCCCCGTGCCGATCGCGACCAACACCGGATCACGGTCGACGATCGCGGGCAGGGTGAAGTCGCACAGGGCCGGCCGGTCGGCGGCGTTGACGATCAGCCCGCGCGCGCGGAGGCGGGTGACCGCCGCTTCCGCCGCATGGTCGTCGTCGAGCGCGACGAAGCCGATCCGGGCGGCGGGGTCGCCCTCATCGACGACAAGGCCGCCGGCGCGTTCGATCAGCCGCCGCTTGGCCGCCGCCGCCTCGCCATCGCCGATCAGGACGACCGGCTTGCCGCGAAGATCGAGGAAGATCGGCAGGCTGTGCATGATCCGCCCTTCTCGCGCTCGCGCCGGCTTTTGCCAAGCGGCTTCGCATGGCAGAGGAGGGGCGGAACCAAGGAGACGTCATGACCGCGAAACGCACATTGGGGCAGTTCACCATCAACCCCATCGGGCTGGGCTGCATGTGCCTGAGCCATGGCTATGGCGATCCGACCGATGAGGCCGATGCCGCGCGGTTGCTCCATCGCGCGCTCGATATCGGCTATGATTTCCTCGACACCGCCGCGATCTACGGATCAGGGCACAATGAGGAGCTGATCGGCCGGGTGCTCAAGGCGCGGCGCGGCGAGTTCGTCCTCGCCTCGAAATGCGGTTTCGGCCGGTCCCGCCGCGATCCGCAGCCCGATCGCTTCGTCGATGGCCGGCCCGAGGCCATCGACGAGGTACTCGATCTCAGCCTCGGCCGGCTCGGCGTCGAGCATATCGATCTCTATTATCTCCATCGGCCCGATCCGCTGGTGCCGATCGAGGAATCGGTGGGGGCGCTCGCCCGCGCGGTGGAGGCCGGCAAGATTGGCGCGATCGGCCTGTCGGAGGTTTCGGCCGATCAGCTTCGCCGCGCGCACGCCACCCACCCGATCGCGGCGCTGCAGACCGAATATTCGCTGTGGACGCGCAACCCGGAAATCGCCGGCCTCGCCGCCTGCCGTGATCTGGGCGTGACCTTCGTCGCCTTCTCGCCGGTCGGGCGCGGCTTCCTGGCGGGCGCGCTGGCCGATCGTCCCGCATTGTCGCAGGATGACATGCGCCGTGTCATGCCACGCTTCATCGATCCCCAGCTGACCCACAATCTCGCCTGGTTTGCCGAATATCGCGCCATGGCGGACGAGATCGGTTGCACGCCCGCCCAGCTGGCGCTGGCCTGGCTGCTCCAGCGCGATCCCGCCCTGGTGACGATTCCCGGCACCACCAGCATCGGGCATCTGGAGGAGAATATGGCGGCGGGCGGCCTCAGCCTGTCGCCGGAACGGATGGACGCGCTCGACGCGCTGATCAACCAGCGGACCGTGGCGGGGGCGCGCTATACTCCGGCGATGCAGCGGTCGGTCGCCACCGAGGAATTCGCGTAGACCCGCCCGCGGGAATGGTCAGACCAGCGTCCGGATGAACGCCCGCACCGAATCGGCGATCTCGGGCCGTTCGAGCGCGAGCGCGATGTTCGCCTGGATGAAGCCGGCATTGTCGCCGCAATCATGGCGTTCGCCGTCGAAGGTCTGGGCGTGGAAGGGCTGGACGCCGATCAGCTTGGCCATCGCGTCGGTCAGTTGGATCTCGCCGCCGGCGCCGCGCTCGTTCCGGTCGAGCAGGTCGAAAATCTCGGGCTGGAGGATGTAGCGGCCGACGATGGCGAGCCGCGAGGGCGCGGTGCCGGCGGTGGGCTTCTCAATCATCCTGCGGATCTCGGTCACCGCACCCTCGCTCGTGCCCGGGTCGACGATGCCATATTTGTGGGTCTGGTCCTCGGGTACTTCCAGCACCGCGACGACATTGCCGCCCTTCCGCTCATAGGTGCCGACCATCTGCTTCAGGCAGGGATTGGCGGCGTTCCACAGCAGCTCGTCGGGCAGCAGCACCGCGAAGGGCTCGTCACCGACCAGCGCGCGGGCGCAGGCGACGGCATGGCCCAGGCCCAGCATCTGCTGCTGGCGGACGAAGGCGGCCTTGCCGGGGGCGAGGCGGGTCGCCTCCAGCCGTTCGAGGAACTCGGTCTTGTTCTTGGCGGCCAGATCGGTCTCGATCTCATAGGCCGAGTCGAAATAGTCCTCGATCGCATATTTGTTGCGGCCGGTGACGAAGATCATCTGTTCGATCCCCGCCGCGCGCGCCTCGTCGACGGCGTACTGGATCAGCGGCCGGTCGACCACCGGCAGCATTTCCTTGGGAACGGCCTTGGTCGCGGGCAGGAAGCGGGTGCCGAACCCCGCGACGGGGAAGATGGCCTTGCGGACGGGCTTCATGCTGTTTTCCTCGTTCGATCAGATCCAGGGCGGCAGCTTGTCCGCCGCGATCAACGCCTCGATCGGCTGCCTCTCCCGCACCACCGCCCACTGGTCCCCCGTCACCAGCACCTCAGGCGTCAGCGCGCGCGAATTATAGGTGTTGGCCATCGTCGCGCCATAGGCCCCCGCCGTCATGAAGGTGACGAGGTCTCCGGGCGCGACGGCGTCCATCGCCCGCTTTTTGGCGAAGGTATCGCCGCTTTCACAGATGGGGCCGACGATGTTGGCCGTCATATCGGCACCGTTCGGCGAAACGCTACGGATATCGTGCCATGCGTCATAGAGGCTGGGGCGCATCAGGTCGTTCATCGCGGCGTCGACGATCACGAAGGGATCGCCCACCCCCGGCTTGACCCGGATCACCCGGCTCAGCAGCACGCCGGCATTGCCGACGATCACCCGGCCCGGCTCGAAGAGGAGGCGGACGTTCCAGCCCCGCGTCACGTCGCGGACCATCTCGCCATAGGCTTGCGGAAGCGGCGGGATCGGCTTGGCCGGATCATAGGGCACGCCGAGGCCGCCGCCGAGATCGGCGGTGACGATGGCGTGGCCGGCCGCGCGCAAATCCGCGATCAGCGCGCCGATCTTCTCGAAGGCGGCGCGCGAGGGGCCGAGATCGGTGAGCTGGCTGCCGATATGGACCGCGACGCCGCGGACATCGAGGCCCGGCAGCGCGGCGGCGCGGGCATAGGCGGCGATCGCCCGGTCATAGGCGACGCCGAATTTGTCTTCCGAGCCGCCGGTCGAGATCTTGGCGTGGGTGCCGGCGATCACGTTCGGGTTGATCCGGAAGGCGACCGGCGCCCTGAGGCCCATCGCCGTAGCGACGTCCGAGAGCATTTCGGCCTCGGGCTCGGATTCGATGTTGAACTGGAAGATGCCTTCGGACAGGGCGAGCCGCATCTCCTCCTCGGTCTTGCCGACGCCGGAGAAGACGATCTTGTCCGCGGGAACGCCGGCGGCGCGTGCACGCAGCAGTTCGCCGGCCGAGACGACATCGGCGCCGAGCCCGGCCTTCGCCAGCGTCGCCAGCACTGCCCGGTTCGGATTGGCCTTCACCGCGAAGGCGATCAGCGGGCCGTCCGTGCCCGATTCGACCTCGGCCAGCGCCGCCTTGAACACCGCCACATGGCGTTCGATCGTCGCGGTCGAATAGACATAGACCGGCGTGCCCACGGCGTCGGCAATCACCGGCAGCGGGACATCCTCGGCGTGGAGGACGCCGTCCTTCAGGTTGAAATGGTCCATGTCTTTCCCTGCGCGATCGTTTCGCTGCGCTTTAGGATGCCGGGCTTCCCAAGCAAACCCGACTTTTCTTTCGTCATGCTGAACTTGATTCAGCATCCATTACCGCAACGCCGGGGCAGGAAGCGCATCGTTGCGCGTCTGGAACCTGACTTTCGTCAGGATGACGGTTCATCCTCAACCCGGCGGCGGCAGGTTGAAGCGGTCGTCGGGGCGCTCCTCCGAACGGCGCAGCACGTCGTCGCTGCGGCCTGGGCGGGTCTCGACCGGCGGGGTGAGCAGCGCTGGGACGTCCGGCTGCGTCGCTGCGGTGGCGGGCTTGGGCGGCATGCTGTGGCCGTCGGCCGGCCGCAGCATGTCGCGCTTGCCGCAGGCGGCGAGCGCCAGCAGCAGGGTGGCGGCGAGCAGCGTGCGTATCGTCATGGCTCCATCCCCAATGCCGCCTTGGCCTCGGCGATGCGGGCGCGGACCTGATCGGGCGCGGTGCCGCCATGGCTGGCGCGGCTCGCCACCGACGCGTCGACCGAAAGCGCGCCGTAGACCCGCTCGTCGATCCGTTCGTCGATCGCCTTCAGCGCCTCGATCGGCAGCCGGTCAAGCGCCAGCCCCTCGGCTTCGGCCAGTTTCACCGCCGTGCCGGTGATGTGGTGCGCCTCGCGGAACGGGATGTCGGCGACGCGCACCAGCCAGTCGGCCAGGTCGGTCGCGGTCGAGAAGCCCTGTTCGGCGGCCTGGCGCAGGCGCGGCGTGACGAACTCGCAGGTCTCCACCATGCCGGTCATCGCCGCGATCGACAGCGCCAGCAGGTCGTGCGCCTCGAACACCGGCGGCTTGTCGTCCTGCATGTCCTTCGAATAGGCGAGCGGCAGGCCCTTCATCGTCATCACCAGCGCGGTCATGCAGCCGGCGATCCGGCCGCTATGGCCGCGCACCAGCTCGGCCGCGTCGGGGTTGCGCTTCTGCGGCATGATCGACGAGCCGGTCGAATAGCTGTCGGGCAGCTTGACGAAATTGTATGGCTGGCTCGCCCATACAATAAACTCCTCGGCGAGCCGCGACAGGTGCAGGCTCGCCTGGGTCGCCGCCATCAGATAGTCGAGCGCGAAATCGCGGTCGGACACCGAATCGAGGCTGTTGCGGGTCGGCCCGTCGAAGCCCAGCGCCGCCGCCGTCATCTCCCGGTCGATCGGGAAGCCGGTGCCGGCGAGCGCCGCCGAACCCAGCGGGCAGCGGTTGAGTCGAGCCCGCGCGTCGGCGAAGCGGCTGCGGTCGCGCGCCACCATCTCATGATAGGCCATCAGATGATGGCCTAAGGTGACAGGCTGGGCGACCTGGAGATGGGTGAAGCCTGGCATCACGCTGGCGGCATGTTCCTCGGCGCGGGTGACCAGCGCCACCTGAAGGGCGACCAGCCCGGCCTCGACCGAATCGATCGCATCGCGCACCCACAGCTTGAAATCGGTCGCCACCTGGTCGTTGCGCGAGCGGGCGGTGTGGAGGCGTCCGGCCGGCGCGCCGATCAGCTCGGCCAGCCGCCCCTCGGTCGCCATGTGGATGTCCTCGAGCGCCAGGTCGACCGGCACGCCTTGTTCGGCATATTCGGCGGCGACCTTGTCCAGCCCCTCCGAAATCGCGGCGGCATCGGCCTCGGTGACGATCTTCTGCTTCGCCAGCATCGCGACATGCGCCTTCGATCCGGCGATGTCCTGTTGCCAAAGCCGCTTGTCGAAGGGGATGGAGGCGTTAATCTCGCGCATCACCGCGGCGGGCCCTTCTGCGAAGCGCCCTCCCCACATCTTGTTGGAGTTGTTCGTGCGGCCGTTGATCGCCTGTCTCCTCGCTCTGGCGCTGGCCGCCTGCGATAGTAAACCGAAGGACGCCCCGCAAGGCGGCGTGCCCGCCGAATCGGTCGGCCGGGTCGATATTTCGCAGCGCGGCAAGGATATGCCCGCCATGCCCTTCCTCGACGGCAAGGGCGGGCCGGCGACGCTTACCCAGTTCCGGGGCAAGCCGCTGATGGTCAATCTGTGGGCGACATGGTGCGCGCCCTGCATCGCCGAGATGCCGCATCTCGACACGCTGGCGGGCGAGGACGACCGTTTCCGCCTGATCACCGTCAGCCAGGATCTGGAGGGCGCCAAGGTGGTCGCCCCCTTCTTCCGGGAAAAGGGCTTCAAGGCGCTTACCCAATATAGCGACCAGCAGAATGTGCTGATGGCCGCGCTCGGCACCGAGACGCTGCCGACCACCGTCTTCTATGACGCCAAGGGCAAGGAGCTGTGGCGCGTCTACGGCATGATGGACTGGAACGGCGCCCCCGCGAAGAAGCTGATCGGCGACGCGCTGGGCGGTTGAGCCGTCCGCCTTCGCCGGGGCCGGCCGTGCCGCGCGACGAAGGCGGGAGCGCCGCTCCCCTCAGGACAGGCGGTGCATCGCGCAGAGCTTGTTGCCGTCGGGATCGCGCAGATAGGCCAGGTAGAGCCGGAACGCGCCCATGTCGCGCACGCCGGGCGGGTCCTCGCAGCTGGTGCCGCCATTGGCGACGCCGGCCGCGTGCCACTGGTCGGCCTGTTCGGGCGATGCGGCGGCGAAGCCGATCGTGCCGCCATTGGCGTGGCAGGGCGGCTCGCCATCGATCGGCCTGGTGACGCCGAACATCCCGTTGGGCGACATCCAGAAGATCCGGTTCCTTTCGGTATCGACCCGCCCGGGCTTCACCCCCAGCGTGCCGAGCACTGAATCGTAGAAGCGCTTCGACGCTTCCAGGTCCCCGGTACCGACCATGACATGGCTGAACATTGGCAATCGTCTCCTCTCGTCGGGCCGATGATGGCATCGCCGGGGCGCCGCTGTCGATGGCGACCATTCTTGAAATGCAACGATCCCGTGCCGATCTGGGGAGCATGACCCAGCGCCAGCCCAGCCTCTACATCCCGCATGGCGGCGGCCCCTGCTTCTTCATGGACGATCCGGCCGGTACCTGGACCGGCATGGAGACCTTCCTGAAGGAATTGCCCGGCCGGCTGCCGGAGCCGCCCCGCGCGATCCTGATCGTCTCGGGCCATTGGGAGAGCGAGGGCTTCCTGTTCGGCGCCCATCCCCGGCCCGAACTGATCTTCGACTATTATGGCTTCCCGCCGCACACCTATCAGCTGAGCTGGCCCGCGCCCGGCGATCCGGCGCTGGCCGAACGCGCCGCCGGGCTGCTGCGCGCCGCCGGCTATGCCACCGGCACCGATCCTGATCGCGGCATCGACCATGGCGTGTTCGTGCCACTCAAGGTCGCCTTCCCCGATGCCGATGTCCCGGTGGTCGAAATGTCGCTCGACCAGGGGCTCGATCCGATGCTGGCCTGGTCGGCAGGCCGCGCGCTGCGTCCGCTGCGCGACGAGGGCGTGCTGATCCTGGGTGCGGGGATGAGCTTCCACAACCTGCCCGCCTATCGCCGGCCGCAGGCGAGCGAACCCTCGATCGCCTTCGACGACTGGCTGGCCGACGCGATCGCCGAGCCCGAAGGCCGTGGCGAACGGCTTGCCGGCTGGGTCAATGCCCCCGCCGCCCGCTTCGCCCATCCGCGCGAGGAGCATCTGCTGCCGCTGATGGTCGCGGCGGGCGCCTCCAAAGGGCCGGGGCGGCGTGTCTATGGCGAGATGGTGATGGACACGATGATCTCGGGGTTTGAATTCGCCTGAGCCGCCCGCGGCGGCAGCGACGATCAAAAAGCAGTGGCATTTCCCGGGCCGTTGCGCGAACCATCGCATCGTAACCCAGGAGGCACCATGGCAGCACCCGACGAACCCGGCCGCTTCCGGATCGAGGACGGCAGCTTCCTTGCCCTCGTCCTGATCGTCACCATCGGCTTCGCGCTCGTGGTGGCGCCGTTCTTCGGGGCGATCCTGTGGGGGGTCGTGCTCGCGCTGATGTTCGATCCGGTCTACCGCCGCATCCGCGACAGGATGCCGGGGCGGCCGAGCCTTGCCGCGCTGCTCACCCTGATGGTGGTCATCCTGATCGTGATCCTGCCGGCCGCCTTCCTCGGCACCGCGCTGATCCAGGAGTTCCTGACCGTCTATAACGCGGTCCAGTCGGGCCAGATCGATATCGCGAAGATGTTCGCCCAGGCCACCTCCGCGCTGCCGGACTGGGCGCAGGGCTGGCTCCAGGCCAATGGCTGGACCGATTTCGAAGGCGCGCGCCACCGGATCAGCGAGGCGCTGTCGGGCAGCTTAAGCTCGATCGCGGGCCGGGCGCTGGCGGTGGGGCAGGGGGCGCTCAACCTGGTGCTGATGCTGGGCGTGATGCTCTACCTCACCTTCTTCCTGATCCGCGACGGCGAGGCGCTGACCAAGCGGGTGATCCAGTCGATCCCGCTCGATTCCGACCGGCGCCGCGCCGTGTTCCGCAATTTCACCCTCGTCACCCGCGCGACGATCAAGGGCAGCCTGGTGGTCGCGATCGTCCAGGGCTTCATCGGCGGCGTCACCTTCTGGGCGCTGGGCATCGAGGGCGCCCTGCTGTGGGGCACGATCATGGGCGTCTTCTCGCTGGTCCCGGCGATCGGCTGCGGCATCGTCTGGGTGCCGGTCGCGCTCTATCTGCTCGCCACCGGCGCGCTGGCGAAGGGGCTGATCCTGATCGCGGCCGGGGTGCTGGTGATCGGCATGATCGACAATGTGCTGCGCCCGATCCTGGTCGGCCGCGATACCCGGCTGCCCGATTATGTCGTGCTGATCTCCACGCTGGGCGGGCTGCAGGTGTTCGGCTTCCACGGCTTCATCGTCGGGCCGGTGGTGGCGGCGCTGTTCATCGCCACCTGGGATATCGTCACCGAGCAGCGCAAGGCGGCGGCCTGAGTTATTCCGTCGCCCCGGCGGAGGCCGGGGCCGCAAGAGGCGCCTGCCTGACCGTCGCGGCAGGAACCGCCCACGGCCCCGGCCTCCGCCGGGGCGACGTCATGTCTACTGGATATCTACTGGATTTCCGGCGCGTGGAAGGGCGGGTTGAGCCGTTCGCGCCGGCGCTGGCGGTGTTTGCGCCACAGCCACCAGATCAGCAGGCAGGTGCCCGGCACCGGCAGCGCGATCAATATCTCGGTCTTGTAGGGCGCCATCGCCTTCAGCGCGCGGTCTACGGCAGGGCCGAACAGATAGCCGAGCGTGGTGAAGACCGCCGACCATAGCAGGCAGGCGAGCCCGTTGAGCGCGGCGAAGCGCCGGAGCGGGATGTGCGAAAGCCCGATCGCGATCGGGCTGACCACCCGGAAACCGTAGAGGAAGCGATAGGCGAAGATGAAGCCGGTCGGCCAGCGCTCGATGAAGCCCACCGCCCTGGCGAAGACCGGCTTCTGCCGGGCGTGGACCACGAAAGGCCGGTCGCGGAAGCGGCGGCCGATCTGGAAGAAGAGCTGATCGGCGAAGAAGGCGCCGAAGGCGGTGGCCAGGAAGGCGGCCCAGGCCGGGAACAACCCGTGATTGGCCATCACCCCGCCCGCCACCGCGGCGGTCTCGCCTTCGAAGCCCGCGCCCAGCGCGATCGCCCAGGGCCCGATCGCCGTGACAAGCTGTCCGATGTCCATCCGCTGCGCCGCCCCAAGCCCGTTGCCGCGCCTATAGCAGAGCTTCCGCGTCATCCCAGCGAAAGCTGGAATGACGAAAACAGGATGTTTGCGGCGTCTGTTACGGTCTCGCGGTTGCCCCCTGGCCATCGGGTCATTACATCGGCGCCATCTATTCGAAGGACCCTGAATGCTCCTGCTTCTCCTGCAGATTGCTGACCTGCTGCTGGGCGTGCTGCGCTGGATCATCATCATCCAGGCGATCATGTCGTGGCTGGTCGCGTTCAACGTGATCAACACCTATAACGACTTCGTCCGCCAGGTGCTCTACGCGCTCGACAAGATCACCGAGCCGATCTACCGGCCGATCCGCCGGATCATGCCCGATTTCGGCGCGCTTGACCTGTCGCCGCTGGTGGCGCTGCTGCTGATCATCATCCTGCAGATGGTGCTCAACCATGCCGCCCAGCAGGTGATGCTGGCGGGCGTCTGAGCGCCTGGGCCGAGGCGCCGGGCGGCCTGCATCTCGCGGTGCGCGCGACGCCGAAGGCGGGGCGTGATTCGATCGAGGGGATCGTTACCGCCGACGACGGGCGCGAGCGGCTGGCGATCCGGCTGGCCGCCGCGCCGAGCGACGGCGCCGCGAACGAGGCGCTGGTCCGGCTGGTCGCAAGGGCGCTGGGCGTGGCGAAGCGAGACGTGACGCTGGCCAGCGGGGCGACCGCGCGGCTAAAGAGGCTCCACATAGCGGGCGATCCGGCGAAACTTGCCGCCGCCCTCCAATCCATCATCAGGGAACAGCAATGAGCGCGGACATCATCGACGGCAAGGCATATGCGGCTGGGCTTCGCGGCAAGGTGGCGGCGATCGTACCCGGCTTCCGGGCTGCCGCCGGCCGCGCGCCGGGGCTCGCCGTGGTGCTGGTCGGTGAGGATCCGGCAAGCCAGGTCTATGTCCGCTCGAAGCACAAGGCGACGGTCGAGGCCGGGATGGAAAGCTTCGAGCATCGCCTGCCCGATACCGCCACCCAGGACGAACTGCTGGCGCTGGTCCGCCGGCTCAACGCCGACGACACGGTCGACGGCATCCTGGTCCAGCTGCCGCTGCCCGGCCATCTCGACGAGAATGAGGTGATCTCGACGATCGATCCCGACAAGGATGTCGATGGCTTCCATGTCGTCAACGCCGGCCGGCTCGCGGTCGGCCAGCATGGCTATGTGCCCTGCACGCCACTGGGCTGCCTGATGCTGCTCAAGGACAGGCTCGGCGATCTTTCCGGGCTGAACGCGGTGGTGATCGGCCGGTCGAACATTGTCGGCAAGCCGATGGCGCAGCTGCTGCTCGCCGAAAGCTGCACCGTCACCATCGCGCACAGCCGGACGAAGGATCTGGCCGACGTCGTGCGGCGCGCGGACATCGTCGTCGCGGCGGTCGGCCGGCCGGAGATGGTGAAGGGCGACTGGATCAAGCCCGGCGCTACGGTGATAGACGTGGGCATCAACCGGGTGCCGGGCGCGGAGCCGGGCAAGACGAAGCTGGTCGGCGACGTCGCCTATGCCGAGGCGGCCGGGGTCGCGGGCGCCATCACGCCGGTCCCGGGCGGGGTCGGGCCGATGACGATCGCGGTGCTGCTCCGCAATACGCTGGTCGCCGCGCACCGCCGTGCGGGCGTGCCCCTGGCGAAAGACGCGATTTGATCGCACTGTTCCTCTCGGCCTTCGTCACCCTGTTCGTGGTGATCGATCCTCCGGGCTGCGCGCCGATCTTCGCCAGCCTGACCCGCGACGCGCCCGATCGGCAGCGCCGCGCCATGGCGATCCGCTCGACCGGCATCGCCACGGTGCTGCTGTTCCTGTTCGCGCTGGTGGGGGAGAAGCTGCTCGACACGCTGGGCATCAGCCTCGACGCGTTCCGTATCGCGGGCGGCATCATGCTGTTCCTGATCGCGCTGGAGATGGTGTTCGAGAAGCGCACCGAACGGCGCGAGGGCCGCGCCGACGAGATCAGCCGCAAGGCCGCCGAGGAACGCCGCCCGATCGAGGACATCTCGGTCTTTCCGATGGCCATCCCGATGATCGCCGGGCCGGGATCGATCGCGACGGTGATGCTGCTGGTGTCGCGCAGCCACGGTATCGAACAGACCTTGCTGGTGCTCGGCGCACTGGTGGTGGTGCTGCTGCTGACCGGCGCGGCGCTGCTCGCGGCGGGCCCGATCATGCGGGTGCTGGGGCCGAAGCTGGAGGCGATGATCACCCGCATCCTGGGCGTATTGCTCGCCGCGCTCGCCGCCCAGTTCGTGATAGACGGGATCAGGGCCTCCTTCGGCGTGGCCTGAGCCGGGCGTCTACCCGATCCGCCTCCACAGCCGGTAGGGTGAGTTCTCCGGCAGTTCGACCGGCGTCAGCCAGGCCGGCACCTTGCCGTCGATCAGCTGCATGTAGAATCCGTGCGGCGCCCGGGCACGATAGATGGTCGATTCGGCCATGCCGGGGCAGAGCAGCAGCATCGTCGCGCCGCGTTTTTCCATCACCGCATGGGCGACTTCGGGCGACGCCGCGCGGAAGGCGTGCTGGACGTCGAGGATCGCCTCGCCGTTGCGATGATAGGGGCCGGCGACCGCGCTGTGCTTGGTCATCGTGATCAGGCGCGGGCCCAGATCGATGAAGGTCAGCATCGTCGCGGCCGGCAACTTGTCGAGCTGCGCGAGCGCCGGGATGGTCGAGCAGCGTCCGGGCCGGCTGCCGCCGTTGCGCGTGGCGTCGGCCTTGTCCCTGCGCTCCTGCTTGGCCGGCTTGGGGATCATCGCGATGAACGAGGCCATCTGCCCCGACAGCGCGAAGAAGGCCGCGAGCGTGCCACCCACCCGCACCAGCGACGATCCCGAATCGAGCAGCTTCGGCAGCAGCAGCCACCCCATCGCCGCCGCGCCATAGACGCCCATCAGCTGCGCCTGCGGCCCGAAGCGCGATTGCCAGAACAGGCCGAGCGTGGCGACCAGGCTGAGCAGCGCGATCGAGATCCAGGCCGGCGCCCGCGCGCTGCCGCGCGCGCGGATCGCGGCGATCATTGCGCCGATCGTGCCGATTAGCGGCAGCCAGCCGGTCTGGAGCGCGTCGCGCCACGGCTTGGTGTAGAGCGGCTTCACCTCGCGGATGTTGACGAACCACAGCTTTTCGAGCTCGGGCGAGATCTGCTCGGGCCGCCCCAGGCATTGCGGGAAGCTGGCCACGAAGAAACCGGCGATGATCGCGCCCGCCAGCAGGAGCAGGCCGAGGCGCAGGGCGCGCGCGCCGGCCGGCAGGAAGCTCAGCGCCGTCAGCAGCGCGGCGGTCAGCAGCAGCGTCGAAAGCCAGACCGGCGACAGCACGTCGCAGACTATCGCGCGGTTGTCGTGCGAGGCGAAGCCGCCGAAGGCGATCGCGCAGCCGCCCGCCAGGGTGACCGCATAGGCGCGCATACGGGCGGTTTCCCCGCCGTCCCACACCCAGCGCAGCGCGATCGAGGCGCCGGCCAGCGCCATCAGCGGGATCAGCTCCAGCCCGATGCCGAGCGAGACGGCGGTGGCCAGCCCGGCGGTGGCGCCGCCGCGCCGCCCGTCGCGATCGGCGAGGCCGGCGACGACCAGCGCCAGCATCGCCAGCTGCCAGCCATGATGGTCGATCCGCAGCGGCATCCACATGAACAGGCTGGTCTGCGCGCACATCAGCACCGCGAAGGCGATCGGATAGGCGCGTGGGTGGATGATCCGCCGCGCCGTCAGGATCACCGCCCACAGCGCGGGCGCCAGCGCCAGCATCGGGGCGACCGCGCAGGCGATCCGGACCGCGGTGAACTCTCCCACCAGCGGGCGGAAGATCAGCAGCAGCCCCGCGATCGGCAGGTCGACGATCCGCGACCAGTGGATGTTCAGGCCGTCCGGCGGCGCGAGCTTGTGTTGGCGCAGGTCGAACCAGCCCTGCCCGTGGAGCCAGGCCTGGACCTGGGCCAGCCGCATGTTGTCATCGGTGTCGCTGAGCGCGAGCCAGCGGATCTGGCCCCATTTATAGCCGACGAAATAGACGCAGACGCCCAGGAACAGCAGGACGAAGACGAGTCGCCAGCGGCGCTCGATCCAGGCCATCAGCCGATCCTCGAAGTCCTGCTTGTCCGCGTCCCCCATCCGGTTGCCGATAGGCGGGCGCGGCGCCGCCCGCAACCGCGATGCGCGACCGCGCGCACGGCTTCGTTCGGGCTGCGTTCAGATTGGGCGTGTCCTACTGCACCCATCCGGCAACGGATACGCGGGGACCGGACTGGCAATTTCCACCCCTCGGGAGACGCTCCTTCGGGGTTCCCTTTCCCCGGGGAGCGCTTTCCGGGGTGGGGGGTAACCCTCTCCCATCTTCATGGGAGAGGGTTGGGTGAGGGTCTTCTTCTTTCCTGGGCTTCGGCTTGAAGTGCGCTCAGCAGGGTCGCCAAAACGCCTTCGAAATTCTCGATCACCTCGTTGTTCCAGAAGCGGATGACGCGATAGCCTCGAGTTTCGAAAAGGCTGTCCGGCGCGCGTCGGCTTGCTCGTCATGCTGCCCGCCGTCCAATTCGACGATCAGCCTTGCTTCGTTGCACAGGAAATCGACGACGAATGGGCCGATCGTCGACTGCCGCCGAAATTTGAAGCCACCAAATCGGCGCCCTCTCAGCGCCAGCCAGAGCGTGCGTTCGACGTCGGTCATATCGCGGCGAAGGCGCGCGGCGTGGGGACTGATCTGACGGCGAAGGGGATGCATGGATAAAGGGTAGAAACAAGACCCTCACCCAACCCTCTCCCGCGAAGGCGGGAGAGGGCTAAGAAGGGGGTTTCGCTCCCCGCTTGTCCCCCTCACGCTTTTGTGGAAAAGCGCCGCCATCCTATGGCCGACACGCCTTTCCTCTCGCGCGAACGGATGGCGCTGCTCGGCCAGCTGATCCGCTATGCGATCACCGGCGTGCTCGCCTCGATCGTCAATATCGGCATCTATCACGCGCTGGTGCGGCTGACGGGGATGGACCCGAACCTGGCCTGGACCTGCGGCTTCGTCGGCGCGGCGGCGACCGGCTATGTCATCCATGGCCAGTGGAGCTTCAAGGGGCATGGCGGGCGCGACCGGCAGGCGATGCGGATCGCCCGCTTCGCCATCGTCTCGCTGATCAGCTTCGCGCTCAATAGCCTGTGGGTGTGGCTGCTCGTCCAGCATATGGACCTTCCGATCTGGGCGCCCTATCCCCCGGTGTTATGCGTGACGCCGCTCCTGGTCTTCTGGCTGAACCGCCAATGGGTGTTCGAATGAGCATGCCGCTCGTCTCGATCATCGCCCCCGTCAAAGACGAGGAGGAGGCGATCGCCCCGTTCGTGGCGCGGGTCGGCCAGGTGCTCGACGGGCTGCGTAACCCCGACGGCTCGGTCGTGGGCTGGGAAATCCTGTTTATCGACGACGGCAGCACTGACCGGACGATGGCGGCGATCCTGGTCGCGCACGATGCCGATCCCCGCATCGGCGCGCTGTCGCTGTCGCGCAATTTCGGCAAGGAGGCCGCGCTCTCGGCGGGAATCGACAATGCGCGCGGCGCCGTCGTCATCCCGATCGACGTCGACATGCAGGACCCGCCCGAGGTGATCGGCGCGATGATCGACAAATGGCGCGACGGCTATGAGGTTGTCTATGGCGTGCGGCGCAACCGCATGACCGACAGCCTGCCCAAGCGGCTGACCGCGGACCTTTATTATCGCGCGCACAACTGGCTCTCGATGGACAAGATTCCCGAGCATGCCGGCGATTTCCGCCTGCTCGACCGCAAGGTTGTCGAGGTGATCAGGCGCATGCCCGAGCGCAACCGCTTCATGAAGGGCCTGTTCGCCTGGTCGGGCTTCCGCCAGACCGCTGTCGAATATGACCGGGCCGAGCGCGCGGTCGGCACCACCAAGTTCAACTATTGGAAGCTGTGGCAGCTCGCGATCGACGGCATCACCTCGGCCTCGACCGCGCCCCTGCGCGTCTGGTCCTATCTTGGCGCGATCATCGCGGTGGTGGCGCTGGTCTATGCGGTCTTCATCGGCCTGCGCACGATCATCTATGGCGCCGACGTCGCCGGCTATCCGTCGCTGATGGTGGCGATCCTGTTCCTCGGCGGCGTGCAGCTGCTCTCGCTTGGCATCCTCGGCGAATATGTCGGCCGTATCCTGGTCGAGACCAAACACCGGCCGATCTATATCATCCGCCAGCGGGTGGGCTGCGACGATGCCGACCAGCGGGACGCCGGCTGATGGACCGCGCCACCTATGACCGGATGGCCGAGATCGACCAGACCCACTGGTGGTTCGTCGCCCGCCGCCGGATCATCGCCGCGCTGATCGAGAAGCATCGCCCGAAGCCCGGGCCGCTGCGCATCCTGGAGGTCGGCGCCGGCACCGGATCGAACCTCGCCTTGCTCCAGCGCTACGGCACGGTCGACGCGATCGAGCCCGATGACGGCGCGCGGGGCTTTGCCGAGGCGCGCAGCGGGCTGAAGCTGAAGGGCGGCTATCTGCCGGACGTGCCGCTCGACGACGGCGCCTATGACCTGATCGTGCTGCTCGACGTGCTCGAGCATATTCCCGGCGACGTCGAGGCGCTGACCTATCTTCGCGGCAAGCTGGCGCCAGGCGGCCGCATCCTCGTCACCGTGCCGGGCGCCCCTTGGATGTGGAGCGCGCACGACGTCGCCCATCATCACCAGCGCCGCTATACCGGGGCGCGGCTGCGCTCGGTGTTCGGGCAGGCGGGGCTGAAGCCGCGCTATATGAGCCATTTCAACTCGGTGCTGTTCCCGCTGATCGCGGCGGTGCGCGCGCTGGGCAAGCTCACCGGCAAGGAAGGCGGCGACGATGCGATGCCATCGAAGCCGGTCAATGCCGCGCTGGCCGCGCTGTTCGGTGCCGAGCGCCACTGGGTGGCGAGCCTGCCGGTGCCGTTCGGCGTGTCGATCGCGATCGTGGCCGAGCCGGGGGTTTAGGCAGGACTTCCGTCGTTCCCGCGCAGTCTCCGCCGAACCTGCGCGATCGGCTCATGGGATCGGGTCGACATTCTCGATCTTGTAGAGCGCGCCGCGCTCGCCGCCGTTCCAGATCAGCTTGAGGGTGGGATCGTTGATCGGCCAGTGATCGCGCGAGGCGTTGATCAGCCAGAGATAGTCGAACGCGGCGCGCGGGAAGAGCGCGACCGAGCTTTCGATGCTGCGCGCGCGGGGCGCCCGGCAACGGCGCGGGCGCATCACCTGGGTCGGGTCCTCGGCATAGCCCTTGGCGGGGGCATATTCGATCGAGAGCAGCTGTGCGCCCGGCATCGTCCACTGGCCGTTGACGAAGGCCTCGCGCCGAACGATCGCCATCGCGCCGAGATGCTCCAGGCGCGGCGATTCCCAGCGGCTCAGGCAGGGCAGCTCGACCAGCGCGAACACGCGGGCATGGCGATCGACATGGTCGAGCGCGGCGAGCTGGCCCTCCTGGAAATCGGCGAAGCCGGCGAAGCGGTCGGTCGATTGCCAGACCCGCACCCCGAAGACGAGCAGCGCGATCGCGGCGATGGTGCCGAGCGCGATCCGGTTGGTGGTGCGCGGCACCAGCCCGATCACCCCGATCGCGATGACATAGGGCGCCAGCCGCATGTCGGCATAGGCCGATCCGATCACGATGCGCGGCATCAATATATAGGCGATGATCAGCACCAGGCAGGCGACGCCCAGCGTCCGGCGCATGTTGACGCCGATCTGGCGCCAGCCGATTGAGCCGATGCCGAACAGCACCAGCAGGATCAGTACGCCGACCAGGATGATGTCGAACTCCATCCAGTGGGTGCGCAGCGAGGAGACGAGATAGACATATTTCGCCTTCCAGTTGAACCAGTCGAGCGTCTCGCCCTGCACGTCGCCCGATCGCCACAGGATCATCAGCAGCATCGGCGGGGCGAGCGGCAGGCAGTGCAGCACGCCGCGCCACAGCGATGCTCCGAAGCCGCGCCCTTCGACGTCGCGCATCCGCACGATCTCGGCCGAGAAGGCGAGCAGGCCCAGCACCCCCCAGGCGAAACCGTGGCACAGCCAGATCACGCCGCCGATCGGCAGGAACAGCGCGGCGCGCAGCCGGATGCGGCCCATCCGGGCCAGGTACAGCCATAGCGCGAAGGCGTTGAGCGCCAGCGCCATGCCCAGCACATAGTTGATGAAGCCCCATTGGAAGGGCCAGCAATAGGCGAAGGGCGCCACCAGCCCGGCGGTGGCGGGCAGCCGGCCATGCACCTCGCGCGCGATCAGCAGCAGCCCGGTCAGGGTCAACGGCGGCACCGCCATCACGATCAGCTTCACCCCCAGTTCGAGGCCGAAGATCTTCGACATCGGGATGATCAGCAGATCGACGCCGAGATTGCCCATCAGCGCCCAGCGGAAGCTGAAATATTCGGTGAGCAGCGGCGAGCCGGGATCGGCCAGCTCGACCCGGTAGCGGCCCATATGCCCCATCAGGTCGACGAGCGGCGGCACCTGCGGCTGGATCAGCGGCACGATTGCGATCAGCGCCAGGAAGGCGATGTACCATGGCTGTGTCCACCAGCCGGGCGGCGGCGTTACGGGCGGGGTGGAGCGGAACATCGCCTTTCGCCCTTATGTCGGGCGGGGGGCGGGGGCAAGGGGTGCCGCGCGTTCAGTCCACCCGCCGCCACATTCTCAACCTGTCGGTGCCGAGCGGCACCGGCTCCAGCCAGGCGGGTGCCTCGCCCTTCAGCAGCCGTGCCATCAGCCCGCCGGGGGCCGCGCGGGCATAGAGAAGCGCCTCATGGCCGGCGGGATCGATCAGCAGATAGGCCATATGCCTGTCGCGCATCAGCCGATGGGCTGTCCCGGGCGGGCCGAGGAAGGCGTCGATCACCCGGCGCATCGCCGCCCGCCCGCGATGGTGGCCGCTCGCGGCATAGCTGTGCGGGGTCTCGACCAGCAGGCGCGGGGTAAGGTCGAGGCCGGTGAGGATGGTCGCGCGCGGCAGCCGGGCGAGCGAGGCGAGGCTGGCGCAGGGCGCCATGCACGCCGCCGTCTCCGATGAAGCATCCGCTACATTTCGGGGAAAGCCGGCCAATAGCAGCCCGCCGGCCAGCATCGCGCCGATCGGCGAAAGCGCGACGATCGCCGCCATCGATCCGATCACGCGAAAGGCGGGATAGCGCCACGCGCCGACCCTGTCGCGCGCGCGGCCGAGCAGCCAGGCGGCACCGGGCAGCGCGCAGCCCTGCGCGAAGCCGCCCGCGCGCTGGACGAGCAGCGAAACGGCATAGGCGGCGAGCAGCAATCCGAGCATCGCCAGCCAGTTGCGCGCGGCCGTCCCATCGGGCGCCCGATCCGCCGCGTGCCGCCGGGCGAGCAGCGTGCCGGCGATGCCGACCAGCGGGAAGAGGATCAGCACCAGCGCGTCGCCCGGATCCTGCCGCCAGAAGGGCAGGCCCTCGCGCACCTTTTGATACCAGTGGTGGCGGACCACCGGATCGAGCTGGCCGAACGGCCCGGCTAGGCAGGCGGGGGCGGTGGCGGCGAGCAGGGCGATGCCGATGCCGCCGGCGACGAGCAGGCCGGCGAGGCGCGGCGCCAGGCCCGATCGCGCCGTCACCCGCACCGACAGCGCGGCGAGCAGCGGGCTGAGCAGCAGCGGTCCGAACCAGCCCGGGCTCACCGCGTCGCACCAGGGCTGGGTCCAGCCGGCGCGATCGTGCAGCGCCGCGAAGAGGGCCAGGGTGGCGAGGCCGAGCGCCGCGCAGAAGGCGCCGAAGCGGCGCGCCTCACCCCAGATCAGATAGCGCGCGGCGAGCAGCAGCGCGATCGCGGCGGCCATCGGCAGCGCTTCGAGCGAGATCGCCAGCCAGAGGGCGGTGGCGATCCCGGCGATCACCCCGCCGCGCCCCTGCCTCGGATCGAAGCAGGCGGCGATGGCGAGCAGGCCGAGCATCGTCTGCCAGCCATGATGGTCGATGCGCAGCGGCAGGACATGGAACAGCAGCAGCGGCGCGGTCGCCGCCAGCATCGCCGCGAGCAGCGCCACCCGGCGATCGGCGAGCCGGGCGGTGATCAGCGCCACCGCCGACAGCGAACCGGCGAGCGTGACCAGCGGCACCGCCGAGACGGCGATCCGCTCGGCCGCCCAGGGGCCGAACAGCGGCTGGAGCAGCAGGATCAGCCCGGCCAGCGGCAGATCGACGATCCGCGACCAGTGCATCGGCACGCCGCCGGGCGGATCGATGCGATATTGGGTGACGTCGAAGAAGCCTTGCCCACCCAGCCAGTCGCGGACCTGCTGGAGGCGGAGATAATCGTCGGGATCCCACATCTCCAGCCCGGCGATGTGCGGGCGGGCGATCCAGAGGAGGATGGCCGAGGCGAGCGCCCAGATCAGGGAGACGCCGAGGAGAAGACGGGGACGGGACATCATCTCCCGTCCCGCCTGCGGGAGAGGCCGGGGGTGGGCGCGAGCGTAGCGAGCATCTTCGATCGTCCCGTTGAACTCCGTGAAGGGGCATCGAGCCCTTTCACTCCGTCACCCAACCCGGCCCCTCCCTTGAAGGGAGAGGGAGAGTTATCACGCCGCCCGCTTGTCCGCGATTCGCGTCGGCACGAGCCGCTCGGACTTCAGCGCCGCCGCGACGCCGGCATCGTCGCCTTCGGACCCGGCCTCATGATATTCCGCGTCCTCGTTGACCGCCCAGACATCGTGGCGGCGGGCGCCGGCGGCGATGTTCCGCGCGGTCAGCATCGCCGTCATCATCGCATGGTCCTGGTTGTTGTAGCGGTGCATGCCGTTGCGGCCAACGAAATGGAGGGTCGGATAGCGCGACTCCAGCTCGCCGCGCACCGCCTCGACATGGGCGGCATAATCGTCGTCATAGACCGGATAGGCCTTTTCCTGGCGCACCACCGCGCCGCCGGTCACCTTTGCCGGATCGCACAGGCCGAGCGTCGCCAGTTCCCGCTTCGCCAGTTCGACCAGATCGGCGTCGGATGAGGACCAGAGACCATCGCCCTCGAAGCAGAAATATTCGAGGCCGACGCAGGCCAGGCTCTCGTCGGGCACCATCTCCGGCGACCAGCTGCGGAAATTCTGGATGCGGCCGACCTGCACCCGATCGTCATGGATGTAGATCCAGTTGTCGGGGAACAGGTCCTCCGAGCGGATCATCAGCGCGACGGTCAGGAAGTCGCGATAGTTGAGCTTCATCGCGCGGGGCATGCTCGCCGGCATCGGATGGACGCGGGCCGCCAGCTCGCGCATCGGCGCGGAGCTGATGACATGATCGGCGCGGATGATCGTCTGGCGCCCCTCGGCATCGGTCGCCGAGACCCGCCAGAATCCGCCCGCCTCGTCCCAGGCGAGCTGGTGCAGCTTCTGGCCCATCAGGATGCTGTTGCCATGCTCCAGGATGCGGTCGCGCGCCGCGTCCCACATCATGCCGGGGCCCTTGCGCGGATAGCGGAAGCTCTCCAGCAGCGTCTTGGTTTCCATCCCGTCGTTCGGGCGCCGGTTGAGGCCCAGCGAGCGCTTGAGCCCGTCGAGCACCGCCTTGCCCAGGCTCAGCCCCTTGATCCGCTGCGCCGCCCAGTCGGCCGACATCGCGTCACACGGCATGCCCCACACCTTCTCGGTATAGGTCTTGAAGAAGATGCCGAACAGGCGCGCGCCGAACTGGTTCACCACCCAGTCCTGGAAGCTCTTCACCTCGCGCTTGGGGAACAGCTTCCAGCGGAAGAAGCTCGCCATGCACAGGGTCGATTGCCACAGGCCCAGGTTGCGCAGCGCCTCGAAGGCGCGCAGCGGGTAGCTGTAATATTTGCCGCGATAGAAGATCCGGCTCATCCGTGGCCGCTCGATGAAATCATCGGGCAGCAGCTCGTTCCACAGATCGACCACCTCGCGCGA
Organism: Rhizorhabdus dicambivorans; assembly: GCF_002355275.1. Taxonomy (NCBI): domain Bacteria; kingdom Pseudomonadati; phylum Pseudomonadota; class Alphaproteobacteria; order Sphingomonadales; family Rhizorhabdaceae; genus Rhizorhabdus; species Rhizorhabdus dicambivorans. The sequence continues at coordinate 426,267 of NZ_CP023449.1, forward strand.
CTTGGAGAAGAAGCGGTGGCCGCCGATATCGAAGCGGAAGCCCTGATGCTCCACGGTACGGCTGATCCCGCCCACCTGGTGCGGGTCCTTCTCGATCAGGGTGACGGTGAAGCCCTCCTTGCCGAGCATGTAGCCGGCGGTGAGCCCGGCGGGGCCCGCCCCGATGATCGCAACGTCGACATGGTTGGTGGCGCGCGGCATGCAGGGTCCCTCGAATACGGATCGCACCCCACGCTATGATCGGGAAGCCGCTAAAGGAGGGTTAACGGGCGTAGCTTCCGGGCCCGTTGCGACCCTTGGCGGTGCCGCCGCTCGAAAAGCTAAGCCCCTGCGCGAAAAGACAGGTGATTCGCTCTCGCGCCCGCCGTGCCGGGCCATAGGATCGGGGCATGAACGACGCTTCCGATACCCTGCCCGGCCTCGATGAGGCGGTCCGCGCTGCGCGGGCGATGGCGCCCCGGCTGGCGGCGCGGGCCCGCGAGACCGAAGCCCTGCGGCGGATGCCGGAGGAGACGCTGGCGGAGTTCCGCGCGGCGGGCTTCTACCGGATGTGCGCGCCGGTCGCGAAGGGCGGCTGGGGCCTCGATGTCGAGACAGCGATCCGGGTCTCGTTCGAATTGTCGCAGGGCTGCGCGTCGAGCGGCTGGGCAGCGGCGCAGATCGGCTTCGAGGCGATCATGGTCCAGGGTTTCCCGCAGGCGGCGCAGGATGAATATTGGGCGCCGGGCCCCGATGTCGGCGCGGTGAGCGGCAACGCGCTGCTCGGCGGCACGGTCGAGCCGGTCGAGGGCGGCCTGCGGATCCGCGACGGGCGCTGGAAATTCGCCAGCGGCGCCGATCAGGCCGACTGGCTGATCCTCACCCAGCCGATGCGCGGCGGCACCGATATGGTGCTGGTGCCGCGCGCCGATTTCGCGATCGAGGACGACTGGCATGTGATCGGCCTGAAGGGCACCGGTTCCAAGCAGGTGACGATCGCCGACGCCTTCGTCCCCGCGCACCGCATCGCGCCGCTGTCGCGCATCCGCTCGCACGCGATGAGCATCTGGATATTGGGGGCGATCGCCTGGGGCGCGGCGCTGGGCGCGCACCGCGATTTCGTGTCGATCCTCCGCGAGCGTCGTTCGTCGAAGGACCTGACCCGACCGGCCCAGCGCGATGGTGTCCAGCTCGCCCTGGCACGATCAGGGGTCGAGCTGGACTGTTGCGCAATGCTGTTCGAGCGCAATCTGGCGCTGTTCCGCAAGGCCGAGGGCGAGGGGCGCGAGCTTTCCGCCGAGGAGGGGCTGATCGTCGCGCGCGACTGTTCCTATGTCTGCGAACTCGCCTATCGCGGCACCCAGAGCCTGTTCGACGAATATGGCAGCAGCGTGATCTATGACGATGTGCCCATCCAGCGCGCGCTGCGCGACATCATGGCGGCAACCCGCCACGGCCGCGTCGCCTGGCATCTCAACGGCAAGAAATACGGGATGTGGCGGCTGGGCCTGCTGTCCGATCTGCCGCCGCCCGCTGATCCCGCATAGCGCCGCTTCCACCATGCCCGAACAGGCTCTAAGCGGATCGTGTGATACCAATCCCGCTCCGCCGCCCCGCCTATGCCCTTGCCTGCGCGCTGGTCGCCGGCTTCGCGCTGTGGGCGCGGGTCTGGAACATCTGGGCCGAGCCGATGTGGCTGGACGAGGCGTACAGCGCCTATGCGGCGGCGCAGGGCTGGGATTTCCTGTGGCATGTCGTGCCCCGCTACGAGACGCATCCGCCCTTCTATTATTCGCTGCTGCGCGGCTGGACGCTGATCGCGGGCGACGGGCTGGTCGCGCACCGGCTGCTCGGGGTGGTCGCCGGCATGGCGACGCTGCCGCTGCTGGGGTTCGCCGCCGTGCGGCTGGCGCGGCTCGCGGGGGTGCGGGCGGCCCCTGTAGCGCTTGCTACAGTCGCCATCGCCGCGGTGTCCCCGGTGCTGATCTGGATGACGCGGGAGGTCCGGCCCTATGCGCTGATGATCCTCGTCTATGCCGGGGCGACGCTCGCGCTGCTGATCATCGCCGAACGGCGCGGGCGGGGCGAGCCGCTGGCGGGCCGCGCCTTTGCCGGCTGGCTGGCCTGCGGGGCGCTGATGCTGTGGCTCCACAATCTCGGGCCGCTCTATGCCGGCGCGATGGGGCTGGCGCTGCTCTGCGTGCTCGACGTGCGGCGGATGACCGGGCGGGACTGGGCCTGGTTCGCCGGCGGCCATGCACTGGCGATCGCGCTGTGGCTGCCGGCCTTGTTCATCCTGCTCGATCAGGCCCCCGAATGGGTGCGCGCGACCTGGCTCAAATATAGCTCCACCGACATCCTGCGCCGCGCCACCTATATGTTCACCGGCCCGCGCGACGATTTCCGCACCGCCGCCGCGATCCTGGCGCTGTGCGGGGGTGCTGTGCTGTGGCGGGCGCGGCGGCGTGGGCTGCTCGCGGCGCTGCTGATCCTGGCGCTGCTGCCGGTGACGGTGTCGGTGCTGATCTCGGCGACGGTCGCCCCGGTCTTCATCATCCGCACCATGACCGCGCTCGCCATGCCGGCGATGCTGCTGATGGGGCTGGGCGTCGGCTGGACCGATGGGCGCCGGGGCTGGCTGCTGCCGGCGGGCGCGCTTGCCTGGCTGGTGGTGGCACAGGCGCAGTTCGATATCCGCGCGCGCCAGCATGTGAAGCGCGACTGGTATCGCACGGTCGAATGGCTCGCACCCCGCTTCCGGCCCGGGGATGTCGTCTTCGCCTATCCGAACGAGGGCGCGCTGCCGTTCGACCGGGCGGTGCGCGATTACGGGCTGGCGATGCCGAGCCGCCCGATCCCCACTGCGATCCCCTCGCTGAACCCGCCCCCGGGCAGCTGGTATGTCAGCGGCTCGCGCGGCGTCCCCTCGCTCGACCGCCCCCATCTCCGCGCCATCGCCGAGGAGCCGGCGACCCGCGCGGTGCCGACCATCTGGCTGCTGCGGCTGGGGCCCTGGGCCTATGACAAGGGCGACGTCCTCCTGGAGGAATTGTCGAAGGGACGCGTCGAGGCGGGCCGGTTCAAGGACGGCGCGATCGATGTGGTGGGGTTGCGGCGGCGCGAGATCAGCGAAGACAGGCGCTTGGCCTATCGGATGCCCAAGACCGAGGTTGAGCGTATCCGGAAATGCTTGGGCGGACGATTGACGCAGCCCGCTGACACCCTGTTGACCGGCTGCTTTCCGTTCATGCCGTCCGAGAAGATGCAGGGTTTCTGGCTGATCGAGTTCGAAGCTTCGCGCTTCATCGAGAGCAACAAAACGGAGCCGGACAAACGCATCGATATCTCGATGACGACCCCACATCTCCATCTGATGTCGGGCGCGATAGCGAAGGAGCCGCAATTCAAGGGCTATCCGCTGGCGTTCCGTGTGCAATTCATCGGGCGGCGCGCGTTGATGCCGGGCATACCCGGCACAGGGGAGGAGATGGTGATCGTTGACCGGATGCTGTCGAAGGAGCCAATTCCTGCCCCGCAAATCCATAGGCTCGGGCTCAATCGGTAAACTCAAAAGCCGGTCACCCCAGCGAAGGCTGGGGTCCATGTCTCTCATCGGCCAGATGGCATCTGAGAAGGAAACAGACATGGATGCCAGCCTGCGCTGGCATGACGGTCTACGGGTGAAGCTTTACCGCCCGTCGCGGCGGCCGAGCAGGCGCAGGCGGAGCGCGTTGAGCTTGATGAAGCCCGCCGCGTCGCGTTGGTCATAGGCGCCGGCGTCGTCCTCGAAGGTGACGACCTTCTCCGAATAGAGCGTATTGGGCGACTTGCGGCCGACCACATAGACCCCGCCCTTGTAGAGCTTCAGCCGGACGGTGCCGGTCACCTTCTCCTGGCTGTGGTCGATCGCGGCCTGGAGCATCTCGCGCTCGGGGCTGAACCAGAAGCCGTTGTAGATCAGCTCGGCATAGCGCGGTGCCAGCTCGTCCTTCAGATGCGCGGCGCCGCGATCGAGGGTGATCTGCTCGATGCCGCGATGGGCGAGATGATAGATGGTGCCGCCCGGCGTCTCGTACATGCCGCGGGACTTCATGCCGACGAAGCGATTCTCGACCAGATCGAGCCGGCCGATGCCATGCTTGCGGCCATATTCGTTCAGCGTCTCCAGCAGCGTCGCCGGGCTCATCCCCTCGCCGTTGATCGCGACGCCGTCGCCGCGCTCGAAATCCACGGTGATGAACTCGGGCGCGTCGGGGGCGTCCTCGGGGTTGACGGTGCGCGAATAAACATAGTCGGGCACCTCCTCCCACGGATCCTCGAGCACCTTACCCTCGGACGAGGTGTGGAGCATGTTCGCGTCGGTCGAGAAGGGCGATTCGCCGCGCTTGTCGCGCGGGATCGGGATCTGGTGCGCCTCGGCGAACTCGATCAGCCGGGTGCGGCTGGTCAGGTCCCATTCGCGCCACGGGGCGATCACGCGGATGTCGGGGGCAAGGCCGTAATAGCCCAGCTCGAAGCGGACCTGATCATTGCCCTTGCCGGTGGCGCCGTGGCTGACCGCGTCGGCGTCCACCTGACGGGCGATCTCGATCTGGCGCTTGGCGATCAGCGGGCGGGCGATCGAGGTGCCGAGCAGGTAGAGGCCTTCGTAGAGCGCGTTGGAGCGCATCATCGGGAAGACATAGTCCTTCACGAACTCCTCGCGGAGATCGTCGATGAAGATGTGGTGATCGGGCACGCCCATCAGCTTGGCCTTGGCGCGCGCGGGCTCCAGTTCCTCGCCCTGGCCGAGATCGGCGGTGAAGGTGACGACCTCGCACTGGTAGGTCTGCTGCAGCCACTTGAGGATGACGCTCGTGTCGAGCCCCCCCGAAAAGGCCAGCACCACCCGCTTCACGTCATTCGCCATCGTCAAAACCCTTTGCGCAATCGGCGCGGCCCTTGCCACGCAAGGCCCCGCCATTCAAGAAGCTAGGGATGTTTGATGGCATATCGAGGATGGTGATCGCGGCGCTGCTGCTGGCGGCGCCCGCCATCGCGCAGGAACTGCCGATGACGCGCAAGGGGCTGGACAGCGCGCTGGCCCAATATTTCGCGGGGGCCGACCGCAACCATGACGGGCGGCTCGACCGGCCCGAAGCCGCCGACGCGCTGGGTTTCGCGCGGCAGATGCTGACCGCGAAGCGCGATGTCGAGCCGTTCGTGATGGACGTCGCCCCCGATGGCCGGCCGCGCATCGCGCTCAACGAGAACGGGCCGCTGAGCCGCGGCGGCGTGATCGACCTCATCTATCGCCGCACCGATGCCAATGGCGACGGTTTCCTGTCGCTCGCCGAGGTGCAGGCGGTGGGCCGCGAGCGATTCGACGCGGTCGACCGCGATCGCGACGGCATCCTCGACGAGCAGGAGCGCGAGTCGGCGAAGCGGCAGATGGGGCTTTTCCAGCAGATATTGGGCGCGGGGCAGTAGCGGCCTGCCATCGGTCATCCTGGACCGTGATAGAGCCTGGTTCAGGCCCCAACCGATCAGGATCTAGTCGACCGGTGCCTGCCAACGCGACCGCATCCAGTCGATTCCTTCGGTGGGGCGTCCTGCCGCATCACGGGCCGGGCGATAATGGCCGCGCGCTTTCACTAGGCGGCAGGCATGCTGGTCCAGCTCGGGATGGGTGCTCGGGTCGGTGATCGTGCAATCCGCCACACGGCCGGTGGCGGAGACGGTGATGAGCATGTCCGAGACGACGACCTCGCCCCGCTTCAGGGCACCCCTCGGCAGATCGCTCGTGGTCACCCACAGGCCGGCGTCGGAGCCGCGCTTCGGCGGCGCTGCCTTGCTGGTCGCTGCATCGATCGCCGTATCGAACGCCTCCCACATCCAGGCGAAATCGAACGTGCCGGCAACCGGCTTGCCCATGTGGTCGCGGGCGGGCTGAAAGTGGCCGTTGGCGATAACGGCGGCGCATATCCTGTCGTCGAGCATGGCGTGGCCGCTCGACCGGGTGACCGTGCAATCGCGCGGCGCGCCGTCAGGCGAGACGGCGATGGACACTCTGGTGCGAACTCGCTCGCCGCGCTTCAATATACGCGCCGGCACTCCCACATTGCCCAGCCAGGCCCCGGACGCCTCCATCCTCGGCGGGGTCGGCGCGGTGGCCAGCGATACGGCGGCCATGGCTATAAGCATCAATCCCGGCATGTCGCACCCCTTTGGGCCGATATCCCACATCAGCCATCGCCCGAACGCAAGCCGGATGAACGCCCGTTCAGCTTCGTGCCCGCAATCCCGCCTTATATTTCAAGGCCGACATGATATTTTCAGTGCCGAACTATAGCGGCAAGATTCGGCTTCTAGACCGCATCTCAAGGCGGACCGGCATTTCTCCCTGTTGTTGCCGGTCCGCCGACCGTTCAGACCGATTCGTCACGAAGGATATCAAGATGACCAAGACCCGCTGGATCGCCGGAGCCGCGCTTGCCGCGACGCTGGCCGCCGCCACCGCCTTCGCCGCCCCCGGCGAGCGCTCCGATGGCCCGCCCAGGACCCGCGCCGAGGTGCAGGCGAAGATCGCCGACCATTTCAAGAAGCTCGATGCCAATGGCGACGGCTATGTCACCAAGGACGAGGCTGAGGCGGCGCGCGCCAAGAAGCGCGCGGCCTTCGCCGAGAAGCGGCAAGAGCGCCGTGCCGAGCATTTCGCGATGCTCGACAAGGACAGCAACGGCGCGCTGTCCAAGGACGAATATATGGCGCCCCGGGCGCCGCGTGACGGCGAGCGCGGCCATCGCTTCGGCGGGCAGCATCGCGGCGGCCACGGCATGAAGATGGGCCATGGCGGCTTTGGCGGCCGGATGTTCGAGCGGGCGGATGCGAACAAGGACGGCAAGGTCAGCCTCGCCGAGGCGCAGGCTCCCGCGCTCGCCATGTTCGACCGGGTCGATGCCAACCGCGACGGCACGATCAGCCCCGAGGAGCACAAGGCCGCCCGCGACGCAATGCGCGCCAAGTGGAAGGAACAGCGCGAGGCCCGCGACAAGCAGGGCTGAGGCCGGCATCCCCTCCAGACCCTCTCCCCCGCCGGGGAGAGGGTTTTCCTATGGCCGTGACAGCATGGCCCTGAAACCGGCCGCCGCCATATCGGCGAAAGCCCGCAATTCCGCCTCGCTCGCGCCATCGCGGGCGGCGGCGCTCATGCCCTTCAGGGCGGTGGTGACGACCGTGGCGAGCAGGTCGGCGCGCCCGGGCTCTTCCACGGCGATGCGCGCGGCGATCATCGCCCGGCTCTCGTCTATCATCCGCGCGGTCAGCGCCTGCGCCTCCGCGTCGCCGCTTCCGCGTGCGCCATCGAGCACCAGGCAACCGGCGACGCCGTCACGTTTCGCATAGAGCCGCGCCGCGTCGCGCAATATCCGGTCCACCGCCTCGGCGGCCCCGCCTTGCCCGGCCAGCGCTTCGGGGACGAACCGGCCGAAGCCCCCGGCATAGCGTTCGAGCACCTTGCCGAACAGCGCGGCCTTGCTGCCGAAGGCGTTGTAGAAGCTCGGCGGGGTGATGCCGAGCGCCTTGCCGATGTCGGCGACCCCGACTCCGTCATAGCCCTTTTCCTGGAACAGCTGCTGCGCGGTCTCGATGGCGGCATCCGGATCGAATCCGCGCGGCCGGCCCCGGGGCTGCGATTTTTTTGTAGCGACCATTATAAAAACCTCTTGCATCGGCTCACGGCCATTAATATAGCGATCACTATAGAAATGCAAAGGAGCTTTCCCATGGCACAGATATCGAACCGCAAGACGGTCATCCTCGGCGGCAGCCGGGGTATCGGCGCGGCGCTGGTCCGCAAGTTCGCGGGCGCGGGCGACCGGGTCGTCTTCACCTTCGCCGGATCGGCGGACGCCGCCGCCGCGCTGTCGGCCGAGACCGGCGCCGAGGCGATCCGCGTCGACAGCGCCGACCGCAGGGCGCTGACCGCCGCGATCGCCGCGCAGGGGCCGATCGACCTGCTGCTGGTCAACGCCGGCACGCTGGTGATGGGCGATCCGCTGGAAAGCGACGCCGACGCGATCGACCATATGATCGACGTCAATGTCCGCGCGCCCTATCACGCCTCGGTCGAGGCGGCGCGGACGATGCCCGACAATGGCCGCATCCTGATCATCGGATCGACCAATGGCGATCGCATGCCCTTCGCCGGCGGCGGCGCCTATGCGATGACCAAGTCGGCGATCCAGGGCATGGTGCGCGGACTGGCGCGGGACTTCGGGCCGCGCGGCATCACCATCAATGCGATCCAGCCGGGGCCGGTCGACACCGACATGAACCCCGCCGCGGGCCCGATGGCGGAGACGATGCACGGTTTCATGGCGATAGGCCGCCATATCCATGCCAGCGAAATCGCCGATTATGCCGCCTTCCTGGCCAGCCCCTCGGCGGCGATGATCACCGGATCGATGCAGACGATCGACGGCGGCTTCGGAGCTTGATTTGCTGGGCCCTCAGGCGCCGGGCGCCGAGCGTCCGCTCGGCTTGGCTTTCCTCGCATAAGCTCGGGCGCGCATTCGCGCTTGCGGAACATGCTATGTTCCGTTTGCCTTATGACGATGCTGTCACCCCGGCTCGCGCTGGTTGAACACCGACCAGCCGGTGGCCACCGCCAGCCGCTCGAGCGCGAGCGAGCCCAGGGTCGAATTGCCGCGATCGTTGAGTCCGGGCGACCAGACCGCGATCGAGGCGATGCCGGGGACGATCAGCATGATGCCGCCGCCCACCCCCGACTTGCCGGGGATGCCGACCCGGAAGGCGAACTCGCCCGATCCGTCATAATGGCCGCACAGCATCATCAGCGCGTTGATACGGCGCGCGCGCATCGGCGAGATGACGTTGAAGCCGGTATCGGGGTGCTGGCCCTCCAGCATCAGGTAGCGGCCGGCGCGGGCGAGCTGCTCGCAGGTCATCGTCAGCGCGCACTGGTGGAAATAGACGCCCAGCACCTGCTCCACCGGATGGTGGATATTGCCGAAGCTGCGCATGTAATTGGCCAGCGCGGCGTTGCGGAAGCCGGTCTCGGCCTCGCCCTTCGCCACCTCGTCGTCGATCATGATGCCGTCGTCGCCGGCGATCTGGCGGACGAAGCGCAATATCTCGCCGATCGCCTCCTTCGGCTGGTGGCCGGCGAGGATGACGTCGGCGACGACGATCGCGCCGGCGTTGATGAACGGGTTGCGCGGGATGCCGTGCTCGGCCTCGAGCTGGACGATCGAGTTGAAGGCATTGCCCGAAGGCTCGCGCCCGACCCGCTGCCACAGCGAATCGCCGACCTTGCCGAGCGCGATGGTGAGCGCGAACACCTTCGACACCGACTGGATCGAAAAGGGCATAGCGGCGTCGCCGGCCGAATACATCTTCCCGTCATGGGTGGCGATGGAGATGCCGAAATGCTTCGGATCGACCCGGGCGAGGCCGGGGATATAGTCGGCCACCTTGCCGCGATCAGCTTGGCCCGCCATCTCCTCGGCGATGCGGTCGATGATGGCCTGGAGGTCCGGAGCGGCAGTCACCGGCATATCGAACCCCCCGATCTCAAATCCCCGTATGCGCGATCACACCCGCATCGGCATCAGGACATACAAGGCGGGCGCCTTGTCATTTTCCCGGATCAGCGTCGGCGCGGCGGCGTCGGCGAGGTGGACCTCGACCATGTCGCCGTCGATCTGGCCGAGGATGTCGAGCAGATAGCGCGCGTTGAAGCCGATTTCGAACCCGCTGGAGGCATAGTCGCCGGGAACCTCCTCGGCGGCGGTGCCGTTCTCGGGGCTCGTAACCGACAGGGTGATCTTGTCGCGATCGAGCGCCATCTTCACCGCGCGGGTCTTTTCCGAAGCGATGGTGGCGACGCGGTCGACGCCCTCCATGAAGCTCTTCGGATCGATCCTGAGCAGCTTGTCGTTGGCGGTCGGGATCACCCGGTTATAGTCGGGGAAGGTGCCGTCGATCAGCTTGGAGGTGAGGATCGCGGTGCCCAGGCCGAAGCGGATCTTGGTCGACGACAGCGAGATGTCGACCGAGCCGTCGACCTCGTCGAGCAGCTTCCTCAGCTCGCCCACGCATTTGCGCGGCACGATGATGTCGGGCATCCCCTCGGCGCCGTCGGGGCGCGGGATGGTGACACGGGCGAGGCGGTGGCCGTCGGTGGCGGCGGCCTTCAGCACGTCGTCCTGCACATGGAAGAAGATGCCGTTGAGATAGTAGCGGGTCTCTTCGGTCGAGATGGCGAAGCGGGTCTTGTCGATCAGCTGCTTCAATATCTCGGCGGCGAGCTCGAACTTGGTCGGCAGCTCGCCCTCGGCGATCATCGGAAAATCGTCCTTGGGCAGGGTCTGCAGGTTGAAGCGGGCGCGGCCCGCCACGACCTGCATCTTGCCGTCGGCGGCCGCCAGCTGGACCTGGCTGCCCTCGGGCAGCTTGCGGGCGATATCGAACAGGGTGTGGGCGGAGACGGTGATCGCGCCCGGCTGGTCGACAGCGGCGGCGACCTGCTCGACGATCTGCAGGTCGAGGTCGGTCGCCATCAGGCGGAGCGTGCCCTCCGATGTCGCCTCGATCAGTACGTTGGACAGGATCGGGATCGTATTGCGCCGCTCCACCACCGACTGGACGTGGCCCAGGCTCTTCAGAAGCGTCGCGCGTTCGATCGTTGCCTTCATGGACTGCCCCGGCATCCCCGATGTTCAAAGGAAGGCGACTATAGCGCGGCTTCGCAGCCCCGCTAGTCCCCAGCTGCAACTAAGCGGGGATAATTCGGTGAAGGTCCGCCGGCCTGCCATGGAAAAAGGGCCCGGCGTTTCCGCCGAGCCCTCTCTGCCTGGAACGGGTGCAACCGATCAGAAGCGGAAGCCGAAGCCCGCGACGACCTGATGGCGCGAAAAGCCGTTCTCATAGTTGGAATAGCGATATTCGGTCTTCACATAGCTGTTCTGGCCGATCGCATATTCCGCACCCGCACCGACCCGGTAGCCGTCGAGATTGGTCTTGCCGAGCGTGGTCTGGGTGGTGCCGTCATTGCTCGTCAGCTTCGCCTGGGCGTTGGTGTAGCCGCCCTTGGCGTAGAGCAGGGTGCGGCCGCCGACCACGGTGCCGAGCCGGCCGCCGACATAGAGATCGCGGCCCGTCTTGGCGCAGACGCGCGGATCGGCGACGGTGCGCGAACCCGCGCATTGCTTGACGCTCGAATCGGCGGCCTCGGCCTCGATACCGACCAGCGCGCCGCCGGCCTGGAAATCATAGCCGGCGCCCAGACCATAGTGGACGCCGTCGTCATGACCGTTGTTCTGGACGCGATCCCAGCCGGCGAGACCTTCGACGCGGGGGCCAGTGAAGGGCGCGCGATCCTGGGCAAGGGCGGGGGTGGCTGCGCTGGCCGCAAACAGGGCGGCGACAACGATGCTGCGCATAGTATAACTCCATTTCTACCTCGTCTCCGGGCCTTGTTGGAGACGTGGGTGGCCTAGTGCACCAACCCGCCGGAGGTTGCATGAACGCCAGATAAACAACGGAAAATGTGGCATTTTTGCCACGAACCGAAGGTCGGGGGGTTGACGGATTGAAGGCCCGGATTTGCTGGCTGATCGCGGTGCCGATGCTGATTTCGGCGGCCCCGCCTGGGCGGACGCCGCTCGGAATTTTTTCGGACTGGGGTGCCTTTCGCGATGCAAATCCGCCGCGCTGCTATGCGATCGCGACCCCCAAAAGGCGTGGCGACGGGGCATGGCGCAGCTTCGCCGCGGTCGGCATCTGGCCGCGCCAGCGCATCTCCGGCCAGGTCCATTTCCGCCTGCGCCTGGCGCGCGCGCCGAACAGCCCGGTGCGCTTGATCTTCGCCGACCGCGATTTCGCGCTGACCGCCGCTGCGGCCGACGCCTGGGCATTTGATGCGCGCCAGGACGCGGCGATCGTCGCCGCGATGCGTTCCAGCACCTCGATGCGGATCGCCTGGGTATCGAAGGACGGCCGCGACCGCTCCGACGGCTATCTGCTCAAGGGCGTGGCGACGGCGATCGACGCGGCGGCGCTGGGCTGCGCGCGGCGATAGCCTTTCGTCCCTCACCTAACCTCTCCCGCCTTCGCGGGAGAGGTTAGGTGAGGGTCTTCTTTCTTCTTCTGTCTGTTTGCTGGTTGGAAAAAGAAGAAGACCCTCACCCCGACCCTCTCCCGCGAAGGCGGGAGAGGGAGGAAGGAAGCGATCTCCTCACTCCTCCATCGCCACCTTCGCCAGTTCGTCGGCCTCGATCAGCAGCGCGTCGTCGGCCAGCCCCTGCGCCACCGTCTCGCGGCCGATCAGCACCAGCACGGGCACCGCCAGCGGGGAGACGCGGTCGAGCTTCACGTGGACGATGCGCTCCGCCGCGCGCTCGATCAGAGCGCCCAATCGCCCGACGTCGGTCATCTTCGCCCGCGCATCGGCCCAGGCGGCGTCGAGCAGCAGATGATCGGGCTCGTAGCGGCGCAGCACGTCATAGATCAGGTCGGTCGAGAAGGTGACCTGGCGGCCCGACTTCTTCTTGCCGGGGTGCTGGCGCTCGACGAGCCCGCCGATCACCGCCACCTCGCGGAAGGCGCGCTTGAGCAGCGCCGACCGCTCGACCCAGTCGACGAACTCGTCTTCCAATATCGTCGCGGAGAACAGGCTGGCGGGATCGGTGACGGGGTGGATCGAATAGCAGGCGATCGCATAGTCGCTCGCCACGAAGCCCAGCGGCGACAGCCCCATGCTCTCCATCCGCCGGGTCAGCAGCATGCCGAGCGACTGGTGCGCGTTCCAGCCTTCGAAGCTGTATATCACCATATAATGGCGCTTCTCGTGCTGGAAGGTCTCGACCAGCAACTCGTCGGGGGCAGGCAGGCGCGATCGGCGGGCCTGCATCTCCAGCCAGTCGCGGACATCGTCGGGGAAGCGCGGCCATTCGGACGGGTCGTGGAGATAGCGGCGCACCCGCTCGGCCAGATGGGTCGAGATCGGCATGCGCGCGCCGCCATAGGTGGGGATGCGCGCGGGCTTGGTGGTGGCGCGGACGATCAGGTCGGTCAGGTCGATCTTCTGGACCTCCAGCGCCATCCCCATGAAGAAGAAGCAGTCGCCGGGTGCCAGGGTGACGCCGAACCCCTCCTCGACCTTGCCGAGGCTGCGGCCGTTCCTGAAGCGCACGTCGAGCATCGGCGCCTCGACGATGATGCCGGCGTTCAGGCGATGCTGGGCGGCGAACTGGGGATGGCTGATCCGCCAGCGGCCGTCCGGATCGCGGGTCAGCCGGCGATATTTCTCGTAGGCCTTCAGCGCATAGCCGCCATTGGCGATATAGTTCAGCACCCGGTCGAACTGCTCGGGCGTAAGCGTCGCATAGGGCGCCGCGCGCCGGACCTCGGCAAGCATGTCCCCGGCTTCGAACGGGCCGGCGCAGGCGATCGCCATCACATGCTGGGCGAGCACGTCGATGCTGCCCGGCCGGAACGGCTCATTGTCGAGCTCGTCCGCCTCGATCGCGTCGATCGCGGCGCGCCCTTCGAGATATTCGAAGCGGTTGCCGGGAACGATCACCGCCTCGCTCACCTCGTCGAGCCGGTGATTGGCGCGGCCGAGACGCTGGAGCAGGCGCGACGCCCCCTTGGGCGCGCCCATCTGGATGACGAGATCGACATCGCCCCAATCGACGCCGAGATCGAGGCTGGCGGTGGCGACCAGTGCGCGCAGCCGCCCCTCGGCCATCGCCGCCTCGACCTTGCGGCGCGCCTCCTTGCTCAGTGAGCCATGGTGGATGCCGATCGGCAGGCCCATCGCGTTGACCTTCCACAGGTCCTGGAAGATCAGTTCGGCGAGGCTGCGGGTGTTGCAGAAGATGATCGTGGTCTTGTGGGTCTCGATCTCGGCCATCACCTGCTCGGCGGCATAGCGCCCCGAATGGCCGGCCCAGGGGATGCGCCCTTCCGGGATCAGGATATCGACCCGGGGCTCGGCGCCGCGTTCGCCCTGCACCAACGCCACCGATTCATAGTCGCCATCGCCCGACAGCCAGCCGCGATAGGCATCGACATCGGCGACCGTCGCCGACAGCGCCACCCGGCGCATCTCCGGGGCCAGACTTTCCAGCCGGGCGAGCGAAAGGGCGAGCAGGTCGCCGCGCTTGGTGGTGGCGAAGGCATGGACCTCGTCGATCACCACCGTCCTAAGGCCGGCGAACAGCGCCGCGCTGTCGGGATAGGACAGCAGCAGGCTCAGCGATTCGGGAGTGGTGAGAAGGATCTGCGGCGGCTTGACCCGCTGCCGCGCCTTGCGATCGGAGGGCGTGTCGCCGGTGCGGGTCTCGACCCTTATGTCGAGGCCCATCTCCGCGATCGGGGTCAGCAGGTTGCGCTGCACGTCGACCGCGAGCGCCTTAAGCGGCGATACATAGAGGGTGTGGAGGCCTTTCCCGCCGCCCGCCTCGATCAGCTCGACGAGCGTGGGGAGGAAACCGGCCAGCGTCTTGCCGGAGCCGGTCGGCGCGACGAGCAACGCATCGCGCCCCGCCCGCGCGGCGGCAAGCATCTCCAGCTGATGCCGGCGCGGCGCCCAGCCCCGGGCGGCGAACCAGTCGGTGAGGGGGGTGGGGAGGTTGGCCACACCAACCCTTTTACGTCATCCCAGCGAAGGCTGGGATCCATGTCTCTCTCGACGGGAGATGCCATCGCCTGATGCGACAGACATGGACCCCAGCCTTCGCTGGGGTGACGGGTTGGATTGGATCAATGCGCGACCTGTTCGCCGCGCTCCAGCCCGGAAGCCGCCAGCTGCTCGTCGATCTGGGCGAGCAGGCGGTCGAGCCCGGCCTGGTCCTTCGCCTCGGCGCGGGCGACCAGCACGTCCTGGGTGTTCGACGCGCGCAGCAGCCACCAGCCATCCGGGGTGTTGACCCGCGCGCCATCGGTGCGGTTGACCTCGGCGCCCGAGGCTTCGAGCCGGTCGAGCACTTCCTCGACCACCTTGAACTTGCGGCTCTCGTCAACCTGGAAGCGCAGCTCGGGGGTGTTCATCAGCACCGGCATCCGGTCCTTGAGCGCGGTCAGCGACCCGCCCAGCTGGCTGATCGCCTCGATCAGGCGCACCGCCGAATAGAGCGCGTCGTCAAAGCCATACCAGCGATGCTTGAAGAAGATATGGCCCGACATCTCGCCCGCCAGCGGGCTGTGGGTCTCGGCCATCTTGACCTTGATCAGGCTGTGGCCGGTCTTCCACATGCAGGGCTCGCCACCCAGTTCCTTCACCCGGTCGAACAGGGCCTGGCTGGCCTTGACGTCGGCGATGATGGTGCCGCCGGGCACCTCCTTCAGCACCGGCTCGGCGAGGATCGACAGGATCTGGTCGCCCCAGACGACCCGGCCCCGGCCGTCGATCGCGCCGATCCGGTCGGCGTCGCCGTCGAAGGCGATGCCGAAGTCCAGGCCCTTCTCCGCGACCAGCGCCTTCAGGTCGGCGAGGTTCTTCTCCTCGGTCGGGTCGGGGTGGTGGTTGGGGAAGCGACCGTCGATATCGGCGTAAAGCACATGGTGCTCGCCGGGCAGGCGCGCGACCAGTTTCTCCAGGATGCGGCCGCCCGCGCCATTGCCATTGTCCCAGCCGATGCGGAACGCCCGGCCGGAAAAGTCCTCCAGCAGCCGATCGACATAGAGGTCTTCGATGTCGGCGTCGCTGACGGTGCCGGCGCCTTCCTCCCAGTCGCCGGTCGCCGCCATCTCGCCGATCGACTGGATCTGGCCGGCGAAGAAGGGCTTGTGGCCCAGCACCATCTTGAAGCCGTTATAGTCGGCGGGGTTGTGGCTGCCGGTGATCTGGATGCCGCCGTCCACCTCCAGCGTCGCCTCGGCGAAATAGAGCATCGGCGTGGGGCCGAGGCCGGTGCGGACGACATCGACGCCGCTTTCGGTCAGGCCGCGCACCAGTTCGTCGCGCAGGCTTTCGGACGAGACCCGCCCGTCCCAGCCGACCGCCACCCGCGTGCCGCCGGCGCGGCGCACATGGGTCGCGAAGCCCCGCCCGATCGCATAGGCATCGGCGGTCCCCAATGTCTTCCCGACGATCCCGCGTATGTCATATTCGCGCAAGCTGGTCGGGTCGAAACGATGGGTCAAAGGGGCCTCCGTGGTCGATATATCGAAAAAAGATCCTCCCTGCCGCGAAGCGGTGGGGAGGGGGACCGCTTGAAGAGCGGTGGAGGGGTGTCCGACCTCGATCGCTGGAAAACCCCTCCACCATGCTGCGCATGGTCCCCCTCCCCATCTGCGATGGGGAGGATCTTGCTGTCCGAACTTCTCTAGCGCTTCTGTAGTTCCGCCAGCAATATATCCCGCGCGGCATTCACCCTGCTGGCCAGTTCGGCCGATCCACCCTGGTCGGGATGGACCTTCGCCACCAGCCGGCGATGCGCGTTGCGGATCGCATCGGGATCGGCCCCCGGCTCGACGCCGAGCACGCGGCGGGCCTCCTCGACGTCCATGCGGGGCGGGGTGCCGGCGCCGGCCAGGCCGGGCTGGACGAGCAGCCAGACGCCGGGCAGGAACATCGGCAGCGCGACCGCCCAGGCGCCTTTCGTCAGCAGGAACAGGCCGCCGATCGCCGACGCCGCGGCGATCAGCTGCTGGCGCGAGAGATTGCGCCCCCAATACCACCAGGCGACCCCGGCGGCCGCCAGCAGCAGCAATATCACCCCGCGACAGCCTGGGGCTGATGCTGCGGCCATTGCGACAGCGCCAGCCCCGCCACCATCTCGCGCAGTTCCTGGCGCGCCGCGACATGGCCGATGCCGGCCTCGCTGCCGATCGCCTTCAGGTCGAGCAGGGTGAGCCCCTTGGGGAAGAGTTCGCGATAGATGACGCGCTCGGAGAGACCGGGGATGACGCGGAAGCCGACCCGCTTGGCGAGGTCCTGCATCGCGTCGGCGACGCGGCGCATGTTGCGCGCCTCCAGATGCTGGAGGCGGTTGCGCAGCAGTACCCAGTCGACCGTGCCGCCGTCGATCCGGCCGCGCGTCTTGCGCGCCTCCCACACCAGTTCGGCGTAGAAGCTGGGGCGGCGGATCTTGAAGGTCTCGGGATCGACCTGGCCGATCAGGTCGAGATCGACGAAGCTGTCGTTGATCGGGGTGACCAGCGTGTCGGCGCGGACGATCGCGGCGCGGGCATGCTCGTCGTCGCGGCCCGGCGTGTCGATGACGATGACGTCATGGTCGGCGGAAAAGCCGTTGATCAGGTCGTCGAGCAGATGGCCGCGCGCGCTGTCGAAGGTCTCGAAGGTCGGGGTCGGCAGCGGCTGGCCGATCCGCCGCTCGGTCGCGACGCGGTTCTCCAGATAGCGGGCTAGCGTGCGCTGGCGGGTGTCGAGGTCGATCGCCGCGACCCGCCTGCCGGCGGCGGCGAGCGCGACCGCGACATGCACCGAGGTGGTCGACTTGCCCGACCCCCCTTTCTCGTTGGCGAAGGTGATCAGATGGGCGTTCGGCAAACTTCGTTCCCTTCACCGCACCGTGCTTGATCCGCCGGGCGGCCTTGTCCAAGGAGCTTCCACTGAAAGGGGTCTATAGTCGGTGGATATCGTCCGGAACATAGCTGATCTGCGAGCGGCGGTCGCAAAACTGAGGATAAGTGGCGCGTCGGTGGCGCTGGTGCCGACGATGGGCGCGCTCCACGCCGGCCATATCGCCCTTGTGGACGCCGCCCGCGCCAAGGGGTGCCAGGTCGTCGTCTCGATCTTCGTCAACCCCACCCAGTTCGGCCCTAACGAGGATCTCGACGCCTATCCGCGCCGCGAGGCGGCCGATGTCGCGATGCTGGAGGCGGCGGGAGCGGCGCTGCTCTGGGCGCCCGACGTCGCCACCATGTATCCGGCGGGCTTCGCCTCCACCGTCAGCGTGGAAGGCGTGAGCGAGCGCTGGGACGGCGCCGCCCGGCCCGGCCATTTCGCCGGGGTGGCGACGGTGGTCACCAAGCTGTTCCAGCAGGTGAAGCCCGACATCGCCCTGTTCGGGGAGAAGGATTTCCAGCAGCTGGCGGTGATCCGCCGCTTCGTCGCCGATCTCGACATCGACATCGAGATTGTCGGCGTGCCGACCCAGCGCGAGGATGACGGCCTGGCGATGTCCTCGCGCAACGCCTATCTCGGCCCCGAGGAGCGGGTGACGGCCCGCACCCTGCCGCGCGCGCTGGGCGAGGCCAAGGCGGCGATCGAGAAGGGCGGCGACGTCAAGGCGGCGCTCGATGCCGCGATCACGCGGCTCAGGGACGCCGGGTTCGATCCGATCGACTATGTCGCGCTGGTCGATGCCGCGACCCTCGAGCCGGTCGAGCGGCCGGACGGCGAAGCCCGCCTGATCGCGGCGGCGAAGCTGGGGCGGACCCGGCTGATCGACAATCTGGCGGTGGGCAAAGCCTGACCGTCGAATCAGCCCGCCACCGGCAGCCTGATCGTCCCGTCCGGTTCATATTCCAGCGGCCCATAGGCCAGCACCGCGTCGAGCGTCAGGGGGGCGTAGAGATGGGGGAACAGCGCGCCACCGCGCGACACCTCCCACTTCAGCGCGTCGCCGAGCACCGACAGGTCGACCGTGACGATATGGACATCGTCCCGCCCGGCGAAATGCCTGGCCAGCGTCTCGCCGAGCTGGTCGGCGGTCGACATGTGGATATAGCCATCGGCCAGGTCGACCGGTGCGCCGTCGAAGCGGCCATCCGCCTCCAGCCGCGCCAGCTCCGGCCCGAGCAATATCTTGTAGGCGACCGCCTCCGCCACGATCAGAAGCTCGGCACCGGGGTTTCGCCCGAATAGTCGTAGAAGCCCTTGCCGGTCTTGCGGCCCAGCCAGCCGGCCTCGACCAGCTTCAGCAGGATCGGCGCGGGGCGATATTTGGGATCGCCGAAATCGGCCTGGAACACCTTGAGCACCTCGACGATCGTGTCGAGGCCGACCATGTCGGCCAGGGTCAGCGGGCCCATCGGGTGGCCGCAGCCCAGCTTCATGCCCGCATCGATGTCAGGGATCGAGGCGAGCCGTTCGCCCGCCGCGAAGGCCGCTTCGTTGAGCAGCGGCAGCAGGATGCGGTTGACGACGAAGCCGGGGCTGTCGGTGGCGAGGATCGTGGTCTTGCCGGTCTTGCGGCCGAATTCGCGCGCCGCCTCGACCGCCGCCTCGCCGGTGGCGAGACCCCTGATCAGCTCGAGCAGCGGCATCAGCGGCACCGGGTTGAAGAAGTGCATGCCGATGAAGCGCTGTGGATCGGGCACCGCCTGCGCCAGCCGGGTGATCGAGATCGACGAGGTGTTGGTGGCGAGGATCGCGGTGGGGCTGAGCACCTTGGCGATGGTCTCGAAGATGGTGCGCTTGACGGCCTCGCGCTCGGTGGCGGCCTCGATGATGATCTCGGCGGCGCGCATCGGCTCCAGATCGGCGACCGGCACGAGCAGCGCGTCGGCCGCGTCGCGCTTGGCGGCGTCGAGCTTGCCGCGCTCGACCGCCTTGTCGAGCTGCTTGACGATCCCGGCCTTGCCCTTGGCGGCGACGTCCAGCGAGACGTCGGACAGCAGCACCTTGATGCCGGCCTGTGCCGCGATCTGGGCGATGCCCGCGCCCATCTGCCCCGCGCCGACCACGCCGATGACGTCCACCATGATGCTGTCTCCCAAACGACCGTTACAGCGGCCTGTTAGTCGGCCGCGCCGGTCTTCGCAATCGCAACATTCCACTCTTTGCCGACCTGCTGGTCTTTTTCAGAGGGTAGCCGGGCGGCATGCTGCACCGCGAATCGCGTGGGGTCGAGCCGTGCCAGCGCCCAGACCGCCGCGCCGCGCACCACCGGCGCCGGATCGTCGAGCAGCGCCTCGACCATCGGCACCAGGCCCGCTCGCCGGCTGTTGCCGGCGGCGATCAGCGCGTTGCGCAGCATCCGGTCGCGACCGATGCGCTTGATCGGAGATCCCGAGAAGATCGCCCGGAAGGCGGCGTCGTCCATTGCCAGCAGGTCGGCCAGTTCGGGTGCGGCCAGCTCGGCGCGGGCGGCGAAGGCGCGGTTGGCGGCGCCGGCCTGGGCGAATTTGTTCCAGGGGCAGACCGCCAGGCAATCGTCGCAGCCATAGATGCGGTTGCCGATGGCCGAACGGAATTCATGCGGGATCGGCCCCTTATGCTCGATCGTCAGATAGGAGATGCAGCGCCGCGCATCGACCACATAGGGGCGGGGGAAGGCATCGGTCGGGCAGGCCGTCTGGCAGGCGTCGCAGCTGCCGCAGC
The DNA here is from genome assembly GCF_002355275.1 of Rhizorhabdus dicambivorans. Lineage (NCBI taxonomy): Bacteria > Pseudomonadati > Pseudomonadota > Alphaproteobacteria > Sphingomonadales > Rhizorhabdaceae > Rhizorhabdus > Rhizorhabdus dicambivorans. The sequence goes on from NZ_CP023449.1 coordinate 446,545, forward strand.
GATCGTCATGGGCCTCGTCGGGCGGCAGATCGAGGCTGGTCATGATCGCGCCGAGGAACAGCCAGCTGCCATGATCGCGCGAGACGAGGTTGCTGTGCTTGCCCTGCCAGCCGATCCCGGCGGCGGCCGACAGCGGCTTCTCCATCACCGGGGCGGTGTCGACGAATACCTTCAGCTCGCCCCCGGCGCGATCGACCAGCCAGCGGGCGAGATGCTTCAGCGCCTTCTTGACGATGTCATGATAGTCGGCGCCCTGCGCATAGACCGAGATGCGGCCGATGCCGGGTTCGTCTGCCAGCCGCATCGGATTCTCGCGCGGGGCATAGCTCATGCCCAGCATGATCAGGCTGCGGGCCTCGGGCCACAGGGCCTGCGGCCGCGCCCGCTGGCCTTTGCGCGCCTCCATCCAGTCCATCGATCCGTGCGCGCCGGCCTCCAGCCAGTCGTCGAGCCGTTCCGCCGCTTCCGGCGCCGCATCGGCGCGGGCAAAGCCGCACGCGGCGAAGCCCAGCGCCAGCGCCTCGGCGCGGATCGCCTCGCGCAGCGAAGAGGGATCGGTGGTCATTCCATAGACTCCTATCCTCCGCCGTCGTCCCGCGTCAGCCCGAATGACGATGATGGGCTGCGAATCCGGGCAGGATTGTAACCAAGCCCAAGGTTGAACCGTATCCTTTCCGTCTCCACATGCGGAGAAGACCAAGGAGAAGGCGGTGATCGATCGGCGTGGCTTGCTGGGCGCGGGGATGGCGACCGCGGTGACCGCGATCATCGCGGGCCGGGCCTTTTCGGCACCGAAGGAGAAGCAGGGCTTCGCCTTCACCCTGAGCGACGCCGAATGGCGCAAGCGGCTGAGCCCCGATGCCTATGCGACGCTGCGCCACGAAGCGACCGAGCGGCCCTTCACCAGCCCGCTCAACAAGGAGCACCGCACCGGCACCTATCTGTGCGCGGGCTGCGATCTGCCGCTCTTCTCCTCGCTCACCAAATATAATAGCGGCACCGGCTGGCCCAGCTTCTGGCGCCCGCTGCCCCGCGCGGTCGGCACCAGCACCGACTATGCGATCGGCTATGCGCGGACCGAGGTGCATTGCAGCCGCTGCGGCGGCCATCTCGGCCATGTCTTCGACGATGGCCCGCCGCCCAGCGGCAAGCGCTACTGCATGAACGGCGTCGCGCTGAAATTCGTGCCGAAGAAGGCCTGATCGCGCGGCTTCAACGAAAAAGCCCGGCCACCCCTGGGGATGGCCGGGCTTTTTCGTCAGGCGTTCGCCCGATCAGCTGAGCGGGGTGAGATTCACCGCAGCATATTTGCCCCGACGATCGACCTCCAGCTCGAACTCGAGCCGGTCGCCTTCGTTGAGGTTGGTCATGCCGGCGCGCTCGACGGCCGAGATGTGGACGAAGGCATCGGGCTGGCCGTCATCGCGCTGGATGAAGCCGAAGCCCTTCATCGCGTTGAAGAACTTGACCGTGCCGGTGGCCTTTTCGCCGGTCAGCTGGCGCGACGGGCCGCCACGCGGCGCACCGCCGAAACCACCTTCGCGCGGCTCGCGGGGTGCGCGCTCCTCGACCGGAAGCGGATCGCCCTCGATCTTGAGGTCGGTCGCGGAAATGCGACCGCCGCGATCGACGAGGGTGAACTCGAGCGGCTGGCCTTCGGCCAGGCCGGTCAGGCCGGCCTGCTCGACCGCGGAGATATGAACGAACACATCCTCGCCGCCATCGTCACGAACGACGAAGCCGAAACCCTTCTGGCCGTTGAAGAATTTGACGACGCCCTTGCCCTCGCCGATGACCTGGGCCGGCATGCCGCCACGGCCACCGCCGCCGCCGCCGCCGAAACCGCCGCCGCCACCGCCGCGGAAACCGCCGCCGCCGCCGCCACCGCCGAAGCGGTCACCGCCGCCGCCGCCGTAGCCGCCGCCACCGCCGAAACGGTCACCGCCGCCACCAAAGCGGTCGCCGCCGAAGCCGCCGCCGCCGCCATAGCCACCGTAACTCTCGTCACCGAAGCCGTCGCGCTTGTCCCTGCCGCCGCGCGGACCGCGCTTCCCTCTATCGAAACCCATGCCTTGCAGATCTTCCCGAATCGCGCCCCGAGCATCGAAAGGATGTGGCGCCGGGCGTTGGCCCATCATCCCTCCGGCGCGCAAAAATCAGACGCGCCTGAACAGAGGCATAAAGCAAAGTAAAGCGTCTAGCGAGCGGTTTCGCCATGCAAAGGCCTGTAACCGCACGCCGATTTGGCCCAAACTGTCGCCGAGACGAGCATGTAACCGTATTTTCTTACCCCCTGCGGCATCGGCGCAACGCGATTCCCGGGCTAGGGTCGCGCCTCTTCAGTCCGAGTCGCGCCAAGTCTCAGGCCGCCCTCGGCTGATTCCCTGATGAACGATTCGGACAAAGCATGACTGACATTGCCGCCATTTTCGCCGATCCCGCCAACTGGGCCGCGCTGGCCGCGCTGGTGACGATGGAAGTCGTGCTCGGCATCGACAATCTCATCTTCATCTCGATCCTCACCAACAAGCTGCCGGAGCAGTATCGCGCACGGGCCCGCGCGATCGGCATCGGTCTGGCATTGGGGCTGCGCCTGGTGCTGCTGAGCCTGATCGCCTTCATCGTCACCCTGACCCGGCCGATCCTCGATCTGTTCGGCCATCCGCTGTCGTGGCGCGATATCATCCTGATCGCGGGCGGACTCTTCCTGGTCTGGAAGGCGACCAAGGAGATCCACCACAATGTCGACGTGCAGGGCGACGACGGGCTGTTCGACACGGAGCGCGCCGGGCTCTCCTTCGGGGCGGCGATCGTCCAGATCATCCTGCTCGACCTGGTCTTTTCGATCGATTCGATCATCACCGCGGTGGGCATGACCGATCATGTGCCGATCATGTTCATCGCGGTGATCGCCGCGGTCGCGGCGATGATAACCGCCGCGGGCCCGCTGTCGCGCTTCATCGAGAAGAACCCGACGGTGGTGATGCTGGCGCTGGCCTTCCTGTTCATGATCGGCATGACGCTGATCGCCGAGGGCTTCGGGGCGCATGTGCCCAAGGGCTATATCTATGCGGCAATGGCCTTCTCGGCGGCGGTCGAGGGGCTGAACATGGTGCAGCGCCGGCGCAGGAAGCGGTAGCGGCCCGCGCCCGGCCGCGGCGGCCCGTCGGCCACATGCCGTTCAGCATCGCTGTGCCAAATGAGGCACTCGTTCGTTCGAGTGTCGTGATGCATATCGATATCCATTCGAGGAAGGTCCGGCTGGCCGCCGGCGCGGCGGCATTCCTGGGGCTCGTCGCCTGGCTGGTGCCGCCGACGACGCCGCAGTCGCGGCCCTCGCCGTTGCGCGCCTTCGCCACCATCGATCCGCACCGCGACGATGCGGCCGCCCTGCCCAGGGGCCGCACCGCCACCGTCTGGAGCGCCGAGGCCTGGCGGCGCTGGCATGCGGGCGAAGCCGCCGCCCCGCCGCCCCTGGCCGTGCCTGCGCCGATGCCGGTACTGCCGCCGCCGCGGGTGGCCGCCCCCCGCCGTGCCGCGCCGCCGCCGCCCGCCGCCGACGAGGATCGCTATTGGGAGGAGCGGGAGGCCGAGGATCGCCGCTGGGCCGAGCGTCGGCAGGAGGATGAACATCGCTGGCGGCAACGCTGGCGTGAGGAGCGCCGCTGGTCCGAGGAGGGCGACCGCTGGGACCCCGATGGCGAGGACCGCGCCTATGAGCGGCGCGAGCGTGTCATCGAACGGCGGATGCGCCGCTTTCCCGACGACGACCCCTATTATGAGGGGGAAGACGAAGGGTGAGGCGGCGCGCCGGGTTCGCTTCGCGATGGCGCATGGCGCTTCCACCCCGGACGATCAGGCCCTAAGAAGGCGGCATGTCCGCCGACCGCTTCGAACGCCACCGCCAGCCCTGGACCCCCGACGAGGTGCAGAAGCTTCACACCCTCGCGAAAAAGGGCATGGCGCTCAAGGCGATCGCCAAGGCGCTCAAGCGCAGCGAGGAATCGACCAAGGACCGCGCCAAGGCGGACGGGCTGAACATCGCCAAGCTGCGCTGACCCTCTGCCGTATTGCTGTTGCATATATGCCATACACCTCGCCACGATCGCATCCGTGCCGCTTTTCGATTGGCCGTGGCCCGGTAACTCGGTCATGAAGCGGTCATGAAGGGTGGGAGCGAATCGGGAGCGGGCAAGCCGGCAGGCGCGTCTGAGCGCATATTGCGGGCGCTGGCGGCGGAATTCCCGCGGCTGCACGATCGCCAGTCCTTCCTGGACAGCGCCGCGCTCAAGGCCTGGTACGAGAAAGAGGGCGAAACGCTCAGCGACAATGAGCGCCAGGCGGTCACCCGCGCGCTCAGCCGGCTGGTCAGCGACGGCAGCATTTCCGAAGTACTGTGGCCCAGCGGCCATGCGGACAAGGTGCAGCTCCCCGAGCAGGGGATGATCGCGGTCTCGGTCAATCTCGGCTCGCTGCGCGAGGAACGGCTTGCCTGGGAAGCCCAGCGCGAAGGGCCCGAGCCGAGCCAGGAACGCATCGTCACCGAGATCATCACGCGCACCCGGCCCTGGATCGACGCCAATCTGGACGGGGGCAAGCTGCCGTTGCTGCTGGTCAACGCCAGCATCATCCACGGATCCAACGCCTTCGATATCCTCATCAGCGCGCAATATCGCAACCCCTACAACCTGCTGCGCTACACGCGTGAGGTGGTACAGGTGGCGCCGCATGTCGCCGGCACCCACACGATGCTGGTTGCCCAGAATTACGGCTTCCCGGATTTCGCCGCCAAGCGCTGAACTTCTCTCTTTGCGACTGCCTCGCAATTGCATCATTACTTGCCGGACCCTGTCGCGCCACTGATCGAAATCTTGGATCAGCCTCGGCGGAATTATCGATTTGCTTTTTGATCGCCGCCACGACCTGATGCTCTCCAAACAATAGAAATGCGGAGTCCGGTTCCAGCGAGAAGGAGAGCGATCATGGGTCTGAAGGGCAGCAAGACGGAAGAGAATCTCAAGGCCGCGTTTGCCGGCGAGAGCCAGGCCAATCGCCGCTATCTCTATTTCGCGCAGAAGGCCGACATCGAAGGCTATAACGACGTCGCCGCCGTGTTCCGCTCGACCGCCGAGGGCGAGACCGGCCACGCCCATGGCCATCTCGAATTCCTCGAGGAGACTGGCGATCCGGCGACCGGAGAGCCGATCGGCGACACGATCAAGAACCTCAAGGCGTCGATCGCGGGCGAGACCCACGAATATACCGACATGTATCCGGGCATGGCCAAGTCCGCCCGCGACGAGGGCTTCGACGAGATCGCCGACTGGTTCGAGACGCTCGCCAAGGCCGAGAAGAGCCACGCCGGCCGCTTCACCAAGGCGCTCGAAACGCTGGCGTGATGCCTTTGCCCTAGTTCCTCCCCGGTATGGGGAGGGGGACCGCACGAGGTGCGGTGGAGGGGAGGCCGTCGCAGACCGCGCTTACGCGCCACCCCTCCACCATCCTGCGGATGGTCCCCCTCCCCTGCAGCGCAGGGGAGGAATGCCGGCTGTTGCGACACATCCAAAAGGGAGAGCCCATGCGCGAAGGCAGCCTCGAAGCCCCGACCCGCCATCCCATCCCCTGGCAGGAGGAGGGCTATTATGACGAGGCCGCGCTGGATGCCGAGCTGCGCCGGGTGTTCGACATCTGCCATGGCTGCCGGCGCTGCTTCAACCTGTGCGACAGCTTCCCGCGCCTGTTCGACCTGATCGACGAGAGCCCGACCGGCGAGCTGGACAGCGTCGAGTCGAAGGATTTCAAGCCGGTCGTCGATGCCTGCACCCTGTGCGACATGTGCTTCATGACGAAGTGCCCCTATGTGCCGCCGCACGAATTCGATCTCGATTTCCCGCATCTGATGCTGCGCGCCCGCGCGATCGAGTTCGCCAAGGGAGAGACCAGCTTCCCCGACAGGGAACTGGCGAAAACCGATCGCAACGGCCAGCTCGCCAGCCTCGTCGCGGGGCCCGCCAACTGGGCGACGAAGCGCGGCAACATGCTGACCCGGCCGATCCTCCAGGCGGTGGCGGACATCGATGTCCGCGCCGACCTTCCCGCCTTCGCCGACGCGACCTTCGAGGAGCAGGCCGCCGCATCGGGCGCCGCGATCAACGCTCAGGCGCCTGCCTATGGCCGCAAGGCGCTGCTTTATGCGACCTGCTATGTGAACTTCAACACGCCCGGCGTCGGCCTCGCGACCCAGAAGGTGCTCGCGCATAACGGCGTCGACATGGCCGTCGCCCATCCCGGCTGCTGCGGCATGCCCAAGCTGGAGAATGGCGACCTCGCCGGGGTGGCGGCGCAGGCGCGGCTGGTGGCGGCGGCGCTGGAGCCGGCGATCGACGCGGGCCGCGACATCATCGCGCTGACGCCGAGCTGCGCGCTGATGCTCAAGTTCGAATGGCCGCTGATCCTGCCCGAGGATCCCCAGGTCAGGAAGCTGGCCGCGGCGACCTTCGACATCGCCGAATATGTCGTCGACATCGCCAAGAAGGAGGGGCTGGCCCCGGGGCTGGGCGACCTCGCCGGGCCGGTGGCGATGCACTTCGCCTGCCATTCGCGCGCGCAGAACCAGGGGCCCAAGGCGGCGGAGATGCTGCGGATGATCCCCGGATCGCAGGTCTCGGTGGTCGAGCGCTGCTCGGGCCATGGCGGCAAATGGGGGATGTTCACCAAGAATTTCGACGTCGGCATCAAAATCGGCAAGCCTGCCGGCCGGGCGCTGGCGAAGGACACTCCGGCGCATGTCGTGTCCGAATGCCCGCTGGCCGGCGTCCATCTGCGCCAGGTGATCGAGACGATCCCGGCCGCCCCGGTGCCCGATCGGGTGGGCCACCCGATCGAGCTGTTCGCCCGCGCCTATGGCTTCTGAAAGAGTCTGACATGCCCGCCAGCAAGCGCCGAATCGAGCCCAACGACATATTGCCGGCCCGCGACTATGCCGCCCACCGCAAGGACTATCGCGCCGCCCGCATGGCCAACAAGCCGAAGCGCACCCTCCATGTCGGGCCCTATGCGACGATATTGTTCGAAAGCTATGACTCGATGTGGCTGCAGGTGCAGGAGATGCTCTACATCGAGAAGGGCGGCGACGAGCAGCTCGCCGACGAGCTGGCCGCCTATAACCCGATGATCCCCGACGGCACCGAGCTGACCGCGACGATGATGCTGGAGATAGAGGACGCGGGCCAGCGCGCGCGGGTGCTGGCGACGCTCGGCCGGATCGAGGACCATGTCGCGATCCGGATCGGCCCCGATCGCATCGCCGCGCGGCCCGTGGGCGAGGAGGAACGCACCAATGCCTCCGGCAAGACCTCGGCAGTGCATTTCTTCCGCTTCCCGTTCAGCCCGTCGCAGATCGCCGCCTTTCGCGAGCCGGGCACCCCGATCCTGTTCGAGATCGATCATCCGAATTACGGCCATATCGCGATCGTCGGCGATGCGATGCGGGCCGAATTGCTGAAGGACTTCGCATAAGGGGACAGGAGGGCCGGGCATGGTCGAGGAGCAGACACTCGATCCCGCGCGCCGCTGGTGGGTGCCGGCGGTCACGGCGCCCTGCCGCGACTGGGCCGGGCGGCCCGGCTGCCGCAAGGGCGCGCGCTATCTGGTCGGCGAAACCAGCTTCGCCGCGACGACCGAAGGCTATCCGGTGTTCGAGAGCCGCGCCGATTGCCTGATGTGGATCATGCGCCACCGCACCGAACTGGCCCACGCCGCGCCGGATACGCCGGTGCAGGCGGTCGATCTGGCGAAGTGGATGCTGGGGCTGAGCTGAGGCCGTCCGGCGATTCCGGTTGCGCCGGTCCCGAATATCGCCAAGCTCGTTTCATGTCCGATCCGGCCCTCCCCGCCCGCCCGTCGCCGCTCCAGCGGCTGAAGGCCTATGCGGCGCATCCCGATCCGCTGGCGGAAAGCTGCAACTGGATCGCGCTGGTGGTCGCGTCGAACCAGCCCATCTATCCGCTCTATCTGCTGTGGATCGTCGGCGGGGACTGGTGGATATCGGTGTGGACCTTCCTGTCGACGCCCTTCTTCCTTGCCGTCCCGGCGGTCGCGCGGCGCCATGCCGCGATGGGCCGGGCGCTGCTGCCGCTCGCCGGGATCGGCAACGGCATCGTCAGCGCCAAGGCGTTCGGAGTGGCCTCGGGTGTCGAGCTGTTCCTTGTCGCGTGCAGCCTGATCGGGCTGCTCGCTTTCCGCCGGGGCGAGGGGCGCTGGACGCTCGGTATCTTCGCTGCAGCGGCCGCCGCGCTGCTGCTCCACGATCATTATGGACCGCCGCTCGGCCGGTTCGACGCCGGGCAATATGCCGCCTTCTTCCGGCTCAACGCCTATAGCGTCGCGGGCCTTTGTTTCGTCATCCTGTGGAGCCTGGGCCGTCTCCGGCTGGGGAAGGGGAGGCCGGTCAGCGGCTGAGGCGGGCAGCGATACGCCGCGCTGCCTCGCCGGGCGCGGTGGCGGTGGTGTCGATCACCAGATCGGCCGCCGGCATCGCCGCCATGCAGCGCGCGAAATCGCCGTGGAGCGCATCGAACATGTCGAGCGAGCGCAGCTTGCCGAAGGCGGCGCGGCCCTCATCGACCAGCCGGCGGCGCTGCTCCTCGGGATCGATCTCCAGCGCCACGGTCAGCACGCTGCCGCCCCGCCGCCCGACCATGGCGATCAGCCGCTGGGGAAAGTCCGTCGCGACGCTGGGCTCGGGCGCGAAGGTGAAGATCAGCGACCGGCCCTCGGCGGCGGCGGCATCGATCGTCTCCAGCCAGAAGCACTCGCGCAGCGTGACGAAGGAATCACTGCCGAACGGGAAGACCGCCATCACCGCATCGACGACAAGATGGTTGTGGAACAGCGGCAGGCCGGTGATCGCCGCCAGTTCGCGCGCGACGGTGAGCTTGCCCGCCGCCGCCTGGCCATAGAGGAAGACCAGCTGCATCGGCGCGCTCAGCCCTGCCTCGCGCTCGCGCGCAGATTGCCGCCGAGCCGGGTCAGCAATTGCTGGAGGCGGGTCAGGTCGTAGCTCGCCATGCCCGTTGCCTCGAGCAGCTCCGGCGAGATGCAGGCTTCCTCGGCGGCGGCGGCGCGGCCCTTGTCGGTCAGCGAGACGCGCACCACCCGCTCGTCGTCGGTGTCGCGCCGGCGGGTCACGAAGCCGGCCGCCTCGAGCCGCTTGATCATCGGGGTCAGCGTGTTCGATTCGAGGAACAGCCGGTCCCCCAGTGCGCCCACCGTCTGCCCGTCCTCATGGGCGAGCGCCAGGATCAGCAGATATTGGGGATAGGTTAGGCCGAGCCTGTCGAGCAGTGGCTTGTAGACGCGGTTGAAGGCGAGCCCCGCCGAATAGACGGAGAAGCATAGCATCCTGTCAAATGGTCCGGAGGACGTGGTCATACCCGGATTATATATCGCACACGATTAAATCGCAAGGTTGACAACCCCAACTAGCGTCCCTAGATAAATCGTACACGATTTAATTGTGCACGATATAAAATGCCTCCAACTGATAAGGATACTCCCATGGCCACCACCAGAATTCTCTACACCACCACTGCGACCGCCACCGGCGGGCGTGACGGTCGCGCCCGCACCGATGACGGTTTCGAGGTGGTGCTCGGCACCGCGAAGGAACTGGGCGGCAACGGCCAGGGGCATAATCCCGAGCAGCTGTTCGCATCCGGCTACGCCGCCTGTTTCCTGGGCGCGCTGAAGTTCGTCGCCGCGCAGGGGCAGCACGCCAAGGTCCCGGCGGACGCGACCGTCGAGGCTACGGTGGGTATCGGCCCGCGCGCCGACAAGGGCTTCGGCCTGGCCGTCCGCCTCAAGGTCAGCCTGCCCGGCGTCGATCGCGATGCCGCCGAGGCGCTGGTCGCCGAAGCCGACACCATATGCCCCTACAGCCACGCGATCCGGGGCAATATTGCGGTCGAGCTCGGCGTTGCCTGAGCGCGGCACCTGCCGGAAACAAGAAGGGCGGCCCGTCCGGGTCGCCCTTTTCGCGTCAGCGCTGCGGCGGCTTGCCCTTGGGAGGCGCGCCTTCCGGGCGGCCACCGCCTTCGGGACGCGGCTGGCGCGGCGGGCGGCCGCCCCGGACATGGCCGCGTGCCGGGCCCTTCGGCGCGCGCGGCGCGGGCTGGGGCGGGCGGTTGGTCCCCGCCACCTTGGGATTGAGGACGGTATAGCCTTCGGACTGGAGCCGGGTGAAGGCGGCCCGCACGCTCGACTGGATCGACGCCTGCAGGTCGGCCGGCAGGTCCTGGAAGGTGGTGTTGAGGTGGATCGCGCCGATATCGCGCAGCATCGCATTGGGCACGCCCTTCGATGCGGTGCGCAGCGCCCCGAGCCCGTCGATCACGGCGCTGAGGATAACCTCATGCATCACCTCGGCGGCTGACTTGGTCACATCGACTCTCCGGATCACTTTCCACCTGCCGCTATACAGGCTCGGCGATATGGCGGAAGCAAAATGCGATGGCTCCGCGCCACGGTGGAAAATCGGGGCGATATCGCCTATGTGGCCGGCATGAATCACCCGCAGCCTGTCAATATGCCGATTCCCGGCCACATAGATCCTGTGCCCGTCCCGCGCGACCTGAAGCCGCGCCAGGACGGGCGGATCGACCTGCTCGGCCTGTCGCGCGACGATCTGCGCATGGCGCTGGAGACGGCGCAGCTCGAGCCGAAGCAGGCCAAGCTGCGCGCCAAGCAGATCTTCCAGTGGATCTACAATCGCGGCGTCACCGCCTTTGCCGACATGACCGACATCGCCAAGGACATGCGCGCCTGGCTGGAAATGCGCTTCGTCGTCTCGCGCCCCGAAGTCGTCGAGGCGCAGGTGTCGACCGACGGCACCCGCAAATGGCTGCTCCGTTCGGATGACGGCCAGGATTATGAGATGGTGTTCATCCCCGATGCCGATCGGGGCACGCTGTGCGTCTCGTCGCAGGTCGGCTGCACGCTCAACTGCCGCTTCTGTCACACCGGCACGATGAAGCTGGTGCGCAACCTGACCCCGGGCGAGATCGTCGGCCAGGTGATGCTGGCGCGCGACGCGCTCGGGGAATGGCCCAGCCAGCCCGAAGGGCGGATGCTCACCAACATCGTGATGATGGGCATGGGCGAGCCGCTCTACAATTTCGACAATGTCCGCGATGCGCTGAAGCTGGTGATGGACGGCGATGGCCTCGCCCTCTCCAAGCGCCGCATCACCCTGTCGACCGCCGGCGTGGTGCCGATGATGGCGCGCGCGGGCGAGGAGATCGGGGTCAACCTCGCCGTCTCGCTCCACGCGATCACCAAGGAGGTGCGCGACGAGATCGTGCCGCTCAACCGGAAATACGGGATCGAGGAGCTGCTCCAGGCCTGCGCCGATTATCCGGGCGCCAACAATGCGCGGCGTATCACCTTCGAATATGTGATGCTCAAGGACAAGAATGACAGCGACGACGATGCGCGCGAGCTGGTCCGCCTGATCAGGAAGTACAAGCTGCCGGCCAAGGTGAACCTGATCCCGTTCAACCCCTGGCCGGGTGCCGCCTATGACTGCTCCGATCCCGAGCGGATCGCGCGCTTCTCGGACCTGATCTTCAAGGCCGGCATCTCCGCGCCGGTGCGCACCCCGCGCGGCCGCGACATCATGGCCGCGTGCGGCCAGCTCAAGTCGGCCGCCGAGAAGAAAAGCCGCGCCGAGCTCGACCGCATGGCCGCCGAAAAGCAGGCCGCGCTGGGCTGATCCGGCCGCGATCACCGACAGCGCGTTTAACGGTTAAATCCGTAGCGCTAAGCCACTTGCAAGACGGGATAAACCGGGTTTCTATGCACCTTCCCCGAGGGTGCATCCAATGTCGCTATTCGATCGGTTCGTCGGCCACCTCTTCAAGCGCGGCGAGATCACGATGATCCTGGCCGACGGGACCGCCAAGGTCTTTGGCAGCCCCGATGCGGCGCTGAAGCCCGTCACCATCCGTTTCGTGGACAAGGGGGTGCCCGCCTTCATCGCGCGCAACCCCCATCTTCATGCCGCCGAAGCCTATATGGACGGCCGGCTGGTGATCGAACAGGGCGACATCCGCGACCTTGTCGATCTGGTGCGCGCCAACGGCAAGTGGGAGGAGGGGCGGGTCACGCTGCGCGGCACGCTGTCCAGCCTCGTCCGCGATCGGCTGCGCGCCCGCATCCAGGCGTTCAACGACGCCCGCCGCGCCAAGGCCAATGTCGCCCATCACTACGACCTGAACGACCGGCTCTACGATCTCTTCCTCGACGTCGACCGCCAATATAGCTGCGCCTATTTCACCGATCCGGCCAACGACCTCGATACCGCCCAGGCCGACAAGAAGGCGCACATCGCCGCCAAGCTGCATCTGAAACCGGGCCAGCGGGTGCTCGACATCGGCTGCGGCTGGGGCGGGATGGCGCTCTATCTGAACCGCGCCGCCGACGTCGACGTGCTCGGCGTCACCCTGTCCGAGGAGCAGCTGAAGGTCGCGCGGCAGCGGGCCGAGGCGGCGGGCGTTTCCGGTCGGGTGAAGTTCGAGCTGATCGACTATCGCGCACTGGACGGCCGGTTCGACCGGATCGTCTCGGTCGGCATGTTCGAGCATGTCGGCGTGCCGCAATATGAGGCTTTCTTCCTCAAATGCCGGGAGCTGCTGGCCGATGACGGTGTGATGCTGCTCCACACGATCGGGCGGTTCGGCGTGCCGGGCAAGACCGATGCCTTCACGCTCAAATATATCTTCCCGGGCGGCTACAACCCGGCGCTGTCGGAGATCGTCTCCGCCAGCCAGCAGGCCAAGATGATCGTCGCCGATGTGGAGACGCTGCGGCTCCACTACGGCCTGACGCTCGATCGCTGGTATGATCGCACCATGGCGGCAAAGGACGCGATCGTCGCGCTCTACGACGAACGCTTCTTCCGGATGTGGACCTTCTATCTGGCCGGTGCGCGCGCGGCCTTCATCCACGGCAATCTGTGCAACTACCAGATTCAGTATATCCGCGATCGCCGCGCACTGCCGATCACCCGCGACTATATGGCGGAGGCAGAGAAGGCCCTGCCGCGATGATCGCGCCTCAGCGCGTATAGGGCACGAACTTGCCCAGCCCGCACGCCCCATAGGTGATCGGCGAATCCGCCTCGGCGATGGTGATCAGGTCGTTGCCGCACAGCTGGCTCGAGGGGGTTCGGGTGATGATGATGCGGCGCGGGTTGAGCATGTCGCAGCGGCCGCCGTCAGGCTGGTTGACGTACCAGCGGCGCGCGCTTTCCTTGTAGATCACCGCGGTCGCGTCGACGATCTCGGACGATCGGATGCGGGTCAGCCGGATGCAGCTGACAGGTTCGCCGGCGGTGCGCCCGGCCAGCTCCTTCATAGCTTTCGGCGACAGCGGCGCGGGCGCGTCCGAAGCGCCGAGCAGCAGCGGCAGCGCGAGCAGGGGCAGCAGCGATCGGGCCGGGATCATGGCAGCTCTCCTCATCCGGATATCACGCCCACAACGCAACCGGCAGCGACTCGGCTTCACGGCCAAGACGGATGGCGATGATATCGCGATTCAGCCCTTGAACACATCCTTGGCGGCGCGGCGCTCCGCCAGCTCCCCGGCCGAGCCCGCGCGCATGAAGGGATTGGTCGCGCGTTCCAGCGCGATCGTGGTCGGAACCGTCGCCTCGCCCGCCGCGCGGGCCGCGTCGACCTCAGCCATGCGCTGTCTCAGCGCGGCATTGTCGGGCTCGGCGACCAGCGCGTAGCGGCCGTTGCTCTGGGTATATTCATGCGCGCAATAGACGCGGGTCTCGGGCGGCAGCTGCTCCAGCCGCTTCATGTTGCGGAACATCTGCTCGGCCGTCCCTTCGAACAGCCGGCCGCAGCCCATCGCGAACAGCGTGTCGCCGACGAACGCGGCCCCGGCCTCGGGCAGGTGGATCGCGATATGGCCGGCGGTGTGCGCGGGCACCTCCATCACCCTGCCCTCGACCGCGCCGATATGGACGTAGTCGCCTTCCTTCAGCGCGACGTCCAGGCTGGGAATCTTCGCGGCCTCGGCGGCCGGCGCGCTCACCGTCGCCCCGGTCGCCGCCTTGATCGCGTCATTGCCGCCGATATGGTCGGCGTGCCAGTGGGTGTTCCAGATCTGGCCGATCGTCCAGCCGCGCTTCTCCGCCTCGGCCAGCACCGGCTCGGCCACCGCCGGATCGACGGCCACCGTCTCTCCGGAGGCGTCGTCGTGGAGCAGCCAGACATAATTGTCGCTGAGCACCGGGATACGGACAACCTCGACCGCCATCACCAGACGCCTATGTTCGGCATCGATGCCCAGGGCTCGGCCGGATCGAGCCGGCCGTCCTGCAGCAGCTCGATCGAGATATTGTCGGGGGTCCGGACGAAGGCCATGTGCCCGTCGCGCGGCGGCCGGTTGATCGTCACGCCGGCGTCCATCAGCCGCTGGCAGGTCTCGTAGATATTCTCCACCTGATAGGCGAGGTGGCCGAAATTGCGGCCGCCGTCATAGCCCTTCTCGTCCCAGTTGTGGGTGAGTTCCACCTGCGCGCCCTCGTCGCCGGGCGCGGCGAGGAAGATCAGGCTGAAGCGCCCCGCCTCATTGTCGAGGCGCTTGATCTCGCGCAGCCCGAGCAGCTCGAAGAAGCGGATGGTGGCCTCGGGATCCGAGACCCGGATCATGGTGTGGAGATATTTCATGGAGCGAGAGATAGGGCGGTGGCCGTCCCCTCTCAACCCTCCCCACGACGTCGCCCCAGCGCAGGCTGGGGCCCATGTCTGTCACCTCATGCGATGATCCTCAGATGGAGATCAGCCCATTCCGGATTGGTCACGCCGATCGGGTCGAGGTTCCAGTCCCGCTTCCACGTCTGGTCATGATCGACGTAGCCGCCTTCCATCGGGCGGCACCACGCGTGATGACAGACATGGATGCCAGCCTTCGCTGGCATGACGGTCAGGGTTTCACGGGTGCTTCCCCACTCTGCAACGCCAGCGCTGCCGCCTTGCCCGCATTGCTCTCGGGTGCCGTCTGCGCTGCCCTGGTCCAGGCCGCCTTCGCGTCGGCGATATTGCCGGAGGCGGCGGCGATGTTGCCGGCTTCATAGGCGATCGACGGATCGCTGGGGGACAGTGCGGCGGCCTGGCGGATCGCGCTGAAGGCGAGCGGAAGGTCATTCATGCGCCGGGCGAGATTGGCGCGCAGCAGCCAGCCGAGCGGGTCGGTCGGCACCAGCTTGGTCGCCTCGGCGAGGTCGGCCTTCGCGCCGGGCAGGTCGTTGACGTCGACCCCGGCGCGGGCGCGGTCGAGATAGACCTCGCCCTTCATCTCGTTGGACAGGCCGGGCAGCGACAGCGCCTTGTCGAAGGCGGCGCGGGCGCGGGCCGGCTCGTCGCCCGCCAGCGCGGCGTTGCCGGCCTGCATCCACAGCACCACCGCCATCGGGCTCTGCCCGATCTGGGCGTCCTTGGCGGCGCCCTCGAAGGTGGCGGCGGCGGCGGGCCATTGCTCCTGCGCGGCCTGGGCGATGCCGAGGCACTGGCGCGCCGCCATGCCGCCCCCGGCGATGCCCCAGGCGCGGGCCTCGTCGATCGCGCGGGCGGGATCGCGCTTGGCGAGCGCCGCGCAGCGCTGGCCGCGCGCGCTATGCTCGGCCTGGCTGGGGGGCGCGGGGGGTACGACGGTGGCGGCCGCGGCCGCGGCGGCGAGCAGGGCGAACATCAGGGCTCCATCAGCTGCGCGACGGTCGCGATCAGCAGGGCGATGTCGCCGGGCCGCGACAGCCGGTGGTCGCCGTCCTTGACGAGGATCGTCTGCACATCGGCTGAACGCAGCGCCCGGCCGAGCCGGAGCGCGATCGACACCGGCACCGTTTCGTCCAGCTGGCCCTGGAGCAGGCGCACCGGCATATCCAGCGCGATCTCGCCCTTCTCTCCTTTGGCGAGCAGCAGGTTCGCCTGCCCCGATTCCCAGAAGGCCAGCGTCGTCACATAGGGTTCGTCGTCATAGGGCGTGGGCCGCTCGATCCGGGCTTCCTCGCGCAGCAGCTCGATCTGGTCCTCGGTGAAGCCCCATTCGGTGAAGTCGGGTGCGGCGGCGATGCCGACCAGTGCGTGGCACCGCTCCGGCAGCGCCAGCGCCACCAGCAGCGCCAGCCAGCCGCCCATCGACGACCCGACCAGCACCAGTGGCCCCTGCGCCGCGAAGGCCGCGATCATGTCGAGCGCGTCGTCGCGCCAGTCCGCCAGGGTGAAATCGGCGAAGCGCCCTTCGCTGGCGCCGCAGCCGGCATAGTCGAAGCGCAGCATCGCCCGCCCCTCGCGCCCCGCCCAGGCGTCCAGCGCGGTCGCCTTCTCGCCCTCCATGTCGGACATGTAGCCGGGGAAGAAGACGATCGTCGGCGCCCGGCCGGGGCGGTAGCGATAGGCGAGGGCGGGCTTGTCCGGGCGGGTGAGAAGGGCGGTCATGGATCGCGCTTTACAGCGGCCGGGTTCAGAATCGAAGGCTGAAGTCCCTGTCCGGTTTCGCCTTGCCGCACATCGCGCGCACCGCCGCCCATTGTTCGGGGTCGAGCGCCGGCCGGGTCGCCCCCATCGCCTTCGCCGCCGCGTCGAAGCGCCGGCGCCGCTCGGCCGAGGGCGGGTGGCTCGCCATATAGGCGAGGACGCCGGGCATGCCCGCCTCCTCCTTGCCCAGCCGTTCGAACAGCTTCGCGGTGGCGGCGGTGCTGATCCCGGCGGCGCGCATATGGTCGATCGAATAATCGTCAGCCTCGCTCTCGGCGGCGCGGCTGTAGCGCGAATCGATCAGCGCCTGGCCATAGTCGGCGGCGGTGCCGCCCGATCCGATCAGCAGCCCGATGCCGAAGCGGCGCAGCAGCGCGACCAGCACATGGCGATGCTCGACATGGCCGATCTCGTGCGCCAGCACCCCGGCCACCTCGTCGGGCGACCGCGCCTCGTCGATCAGCCCCCGGAAGATCAGGATGCGCCCGCCCGGCAGCGCCACGGCGTTGACGGCGGGGATGTTCACCACGCCCACCCGGATCGGCCGGCTAAGCGGGGAGAGCCGGCGGGCGAGCCCGTCGAGCGCCGCCTGCCCGGCCGGCGCGCGGCAGGCATATTCGCCGAAATCGCCGCTGATCGCGTCGCCCAGTCTCTGTTCCCAGCCATAGGGGATGGCGCGGGCGAGCAGCCCGAAGCCCTGGATCGCGGCGACCAGCACGGCCGCCGACAGCAGCAGAAGCACGATCGCCGCGCGCCAAAGCCCGATCCGGTCGATCAGCCCCCCATAGTGCGCCGCGGCCGGCAGCCGCCACAGGATCGCGGAGGGCGGCTCGACATCGAAGCCCAGCCGCCAGCCGGCCAGATCCCTGCGGCCATAGAGCAGCCCCGCCCCGTCTAGCCGGCGCAGCGAAGCGAGCGGCACCGGATCGAACCCCTCGATCGCCAGCCGGTCGCCATCGATCGCGACGGTGACGTCGTGGCGTAGCGCCGACCGGCCGTCATGCAGCCAGGCCGGTGCGCGCCGGTCTTCGGGATCAGAAGGCGCCGACATCGAAGGCGTCGAGCAGCCCCTCACCCTGCTTGGGTTCCTCGGTTTCGGACTGCATCAGGCTCGCTAGCTCCACCTCGCCGCTCGCTTCCATATGGCGGATGAAGAAGGCCCAGTGGCGATAGCTGAGGAAGACGAAGCCGAGGCCCAGCGTGCACACCAGCAATGCGAGATCGCCGAGCAGCAGCTTGGCGATGTCGAACGATCGGGCGGTGAAGGCGAAGTCGATCCGGTTGAGCGTCATTCCGCCGATGGCGAGGCGCAGGAACAGCGCATAATAAACCGTGAAGAGCACGAGCAGACCGACGGCCAGCGCGAATGGCAGCAGGAAAACCGCCAGCCACCCGGAAATGGCCGTCAGGCCTCCGATCAGCAAAGCTGCCACGATCGCTACTCCAAAACAGATCAGCAGCCGCATCAGCAGCGGCTTATATTCCGCCCCCGCCGTAAAGCTGTGCGAACCAAAGCTCATCTCGTTCCAGCGCTGATTCCACAGCTCGATCATCGACCAGGGCAGCATCAAGCCGAAGAACAGGCCGCCGACGATCGATTTCCAGAGATAGGACCAGCCATAGGCCAGCCCCTTCTGGTCGCAGCCGCCGCGAATGCCGTGCCAGTGCGTTCGGCTCAGCCGGTATCGCAGCGCGCGGAAGCGGGCGACGCCCATCACGAACAGCAGCGCGAAGGGAAAGAAAAATGCGGTCAAGCCGACAAGCCAGATCTGCCCCCGGAAGATCAGCCCTTGGATGACGAGCTGCATCACGAACAGCGGCACGCCGAAGATCAGGATCGCCATGACGAAGCCGATGAACAGCTCCTTGCCCGTCCCCGTCCACTCCAGCGGATCGCCGATGAAATCGGTGCGGCTCCACAGATAGCGGCGCTCGCGGGCCTTGGCCCAGAAGCGGTAGATGCCCAGCGTGACGATGATCAGCAGCAGGTTGGTGAAGGCGATCGGCGCGAACTCGCGCCAGTGGCCGTTGAACCGGAAGGCGCTGCCGGCCTGTTCGTCGCTCATGTCCCCGTCTCCCCCTTGCCCCGGCGGGATCGGACAATGTGCGGCGCGCGCCGTCAAGCGCAGATCGCTCCGATGTGATGCGAAGCCTTCCCCTCGCCTTCTATCGCGGGCATAAGCCGCGCTCCGCAAAACCGAAGGATTCAGCTTTTCCCATGTCCGATCTTCTCACCATCACGCTTCCCGACGGCTCGGTGCGCGAAGTGAAGACGGGCACTACCCCGGCGGAGATCGCCGCCGCGATCGGTCCGGGCCTCGCCAAGGCGGCGCTCGCGGCGAAGGTGGACGGGGAACTGCGCGACCTCGATCGGCCGCTTGTAGCGGATGCTACGCTGGCGCTGGTGACGGGCCGCGACGAGGCCGAGGCACTCGATCTCGCCCGCCACGACTATGCCCATGTGCTGGCGGAGGCGGTGCAGAGCCTGTTCCCCGGCACCCAGATCACCTTCGGCCCCTCGACCGACGACGGCTTCTATTACGACTTCGCGCCCGCGCCCGATCGCGGCCCCTTCACCGATGAGGAGCTGCCGGCGATCGAGGCCGAGATGCGCCGCATCATCGCCGCCGACAAGCCGCTGCGCCGCGAGGAATGGAGCCGCGAGCAGCTGATCTCGCGCTGGAAGCAGCAGGGCGAGAGCTTCAAGGCCGAATGGGCCGCCGAACTGCCCGGCGACGAGCCGCTGACGGTCTACTGGTCGGGCGACGACTGGCTCGACATGTGCCGGGGCCCGCACCTTCCCTCCACCGGCAAGCTCGATCCCGCCGCCTTCAAGCTGACCCGCGTTTCGGGCGCCTATTGGCGCGGCGATCAGAGCAATGCGATGCTCAGCCGCATCTACGGCACCGGCTGGCTCAACAAGAAGCAGCTCGACGCGCACCTGACCCGGCTGGAGGAGGCCGCCAAGCGCGACCATCGCAAGCTGGGGCAGGAGATGGGCCTGTTCCACCTCCAGTCCGAGGCGCAGGGCTCGGTGTTCTGGCATCCCAAGGGCTTCCGCCTGTGGCGGGTGCTGGAGGCCTATATGCGCCGCAAGCTCGACGCCGCCGACTATGTCGAGGTTAAGACGCCGCAGCTGATGGACGCGCGCCAGTGGGAGCAGTCCGGCCACTGGGGCAAATATCGCGAGAACATGTTCGTCGTTCCCGACGAGATACCGAGCACCGAGGATGAGGGGCCGGTGCTGTCGGGCGAGGGCGATCTGATGGCGCTCAAGCCGATGAACTGCCCCGGGCACATCCTGATCTTCAAGCAGGGGATCAAGAGCTATCGCGACCTGCCGATCCGCATGGCCGAGTTCGGCTGCTGCCACCGCAACGAACCGCATGGCGCGCTGCACGGCATCATGCGCGTGCGCCAGTTCACCCAGGACGACGCGCATGTCTTCTGCCGGGCCGACCAGCTGGTCGACGAGGTGCGGATCTTCTGCGACCTGCTCGACTCGATCTACAGGGATCTCGGTTTCGAGAAATATGCGATCAAACTGGCGCTGCGGCCTGAGAAGCGCTTCGGCAGCGATGAGATGTGGGACTGGTCCGAACAGTCGCTGCGCGATGCGGTCGCCGCGACCGGCCGCGCGACGGAAGAATATGGCTGGGACGAACTGCCGGGCGAGGGCGCCTTCTATGCGCCGAAGCTCGAATTCCACCTGACCGACGCGATCGGCCGGACCTGGCAGTGCGGCACCTTGCAGACCGACACGGTGCTGTCCGAACGGCTCGACGCCTCCTATGTCGGCGAGGATGGCGAGCGGCATCGCCCGATCATGCTCCACCGCGCGATCCTCGGCACCTTCGAGCGCTTCATCGGCATCCTCATCGAGCATCATGCCGGCCGCTTCCCGCTGTGGCTGGCGCCGGTGCAGGCGGTGGTCGCCACCATCGTCTCCGAGGCCGACGATTATGCGCGCGAAGTCGAGGCGAAGCTGGCGGCGGCGGGGCTGCGCGTCGAGAGCGACCTGCGCAACGAGAAGATCAACTACAAGGTGCGCGAGCATTCGGTGGCCAAGGTCCCCGCGCTGCTGGTGGTCGGCAAGCGCGAGGCCGAGGAGGGCACCGTCGCGATCCGCCGCCTTGGCGAACAGGCGCAGACCGTGCTGCCGATCGACGAGGCGATAGCCGCGCTGCTGGCCGAGGCGACCCCGCCCGACCTTCGCCGATGACCGTAACGCGGCGCGAGGCGATGGCCGGCGGCGTCGCCATCGCCATGCTCGCCGCCGGGCCCGGCTTCACCGCACCGCAGGAGAATGCGACCATGTATGGCCTGATCGGCAAGATGACCGCCAAGGAGGGCCAGCGCGACGCGCTGATCGCGATCCTGACCGAGGGATCGGGCAGCATGCCCGGCTGCCGCTCCTATATCGTCGCGAAGGACGCGAAGGACCCGAACGGCATCTGGGTGACG
This sequence comes from Rhizorhabdus dicambivorans, assembly GCF_002355275.1. Classification (NCBI taxonomy): domain Bacteria; kingdom Pseudomonadati; phylum Pseudomonadota; class Alphaproteobacteria; order Sphingomonadales; family Rhizorhabdaceae; genus Rhizorhabdus; species Rhizorhabdus dicambivorans. The sequence goes on from NZ_CP023449.1 coordinate 467,553, forward strand.
GAGGTGTGGGACCGCAAGGAGGATCACGCCGCCTCGCTCAAGCTGCCGTCGGTCCAGGCGGCGATCGGGCGGGGCAGGCCGCTGATCGCCGGCTTCGACAGCTATTTCGAGACCGAGCCGGTCGGCGGCACCGGCCTGGGCGGCTAAGTGATTTCCAGGCGGATTGAAAATCCGCCGGCTCGGAGATCATGGCGAGAAAAGGAATTTCAGACCTGATCCGATTCGATCTGAAACGGATCGGGTCCGATCGCCCCGTCCGGGCGATGGGAAATATTGCGCGCGTCCCCCCCACAGGCTACTCGCCCGCCCATGCTGCCCGCCCTCGGCCATATCGACGCCTGGATCTTCGATCTGGACAACACGCTCTATCCGGCGTCGGCGGACCTGTTCGGGCTGATCGACGCCAAGATGGGCCTTTATGTCGAGCGGCTACTCGGCGTCGATCCGGTCGAGGCGAAGCGCATCCAGAAGCAGATGTTCCGCGAACATGGCACCACCCTGTCGGGCCTGATGCGGAGCCACGCGATCGACCCGCACGAATTCCTCGCCTTCGTCCATGATATCGAGATGGACGTGCTGGCGGAGGACCGGCTGCTCGTCGAGGCGGTGGCGAGGCTTCCGGGCCGCAAGCTGATCTTCACCAATGGCGACGCCGATTATGCCGGGCGGGTGCTGGCGCGGCTGGGCCTGTCGGAAAGCTTCGAGGCGATCCACGACATCCACGCCTGCGCCTATCAGCCCAAGCCGCATGTCGCCTCCTATGAATCGATGGTCGCCGCCTTCGGCATCGATCCCACCACCTCGCTGTTCGTCGAGGACATGGCGCGCAACCTGAAGCCCGCCAAGGCGATCGGCATGACCACCGTCTGGGTGAACAACGGTTCCGAGCTCGGCAATCACCAGGCCGATGCGAGCTTCATCGACTATGAGATCCACGATGTCGGCCAATGGCTGCACGAAATCACGGGGGAATGACATGAGCACCGATCTTCAGACCATCATCGAAAAGGCCTGGGAGGAGCGCGACGGCATCACCTTCTCGACGAAGGGCGAGGTCCGCGACGCGGTCGAGGCGGCGCTGCTCGCGCTCGATTCGGGCGAGCGCCGCGTGGCCGAGAAGGGGCCGGCCCAAGACGGCAAAAGCACCTGGACCGTCAACCAGTGGCTTAAGAAGGCGGTGCTGCTCAGCTTCCGCCTCAACGACATGGAGCTGATCCCCGGCGGCCCCGGCGGCGCGAGCTGGTGGGACAAGGTGCCGTCGAAGTTCGCCGGCTGGGGCGAGGCGCAGTTCCGCGCCGCCGGCTTCCGCGCGGTGCCCGGATCGATCGTCCGGCGCGGCGCCCACATCGCCAAGGGCGCGGTGCTGATGCCCAGCTTCGTCAACCTCGGCGCCTTCGTTGACGAGGGCACGATGGTCGACACCTGGACGACGGTCGGCAGCTGCGCGCAGATCGGCAAGAATGTCCACCTGTCGGGCGGCGTCGGCATCGGCGGCGTGCTCGAGCCGCTCCAGGCCGGGCCGGTGGTGATCGAGGACGACTGCTTCATCGGCGCCCGCTCGGAAGTGGCCGAGGGCGTGCTGATCGAGCAGGGCGCGGTGCTGTCGATGGGCGTCTATCTCGGCGCCTCGACCAAGATCGTCGACCGTGCGACCGGTGAGGTGTTCGTCGGCAGGGTGCCGAGCTATTCGGTGGTGGTGCCGGGCACCCTGCCGGGCAAGGACGGCGGGCCGGGCCTCTACTGCGCGGTGATCGTCAAGCGCGTCGACGCGCAGACCCGGTCGAAGACGGGGATCAACGAACTGCTGCGCGATTGAGGCGATTCGGCGGATGGCTGCTGCCGTCCGCCGGCCCCATCAGGCGGCGAAGCGGGAGGCGAGGCCCAGGATCGAACGGGCCGAACGCAGCAGATAGCGGCGCGGGCTTTTCGCGGGCCGGCCGACCGACGCATGGTTGATCCGCGATGCATAGCGGTCGGCCTGGTCGATGAAGGCCCGTCGCGTCTCGTCGGATGATGCCGACCCCGCGCTCATCAGGCTCAGCTGGTGGCGATAATAGAGCTGGTTCAGATCCATGGCGGGCTCTCCTTCCTGCCAGCGGGAACACAATAACCTTACGTCATCGCGGGCTCTCTGCCTCATCGACGACGACTCCTGCTTAGCAGAAGCGGGCGGCGGAGTCGCAATCAATCGACTCCGGACCGGGCACGCGACACCGCAAAGGACCGGGCCGTCGCCGGGGGCCGGGCGCCGCCCGTTGCTCCGCACGGAAGAGGCCCCGGCGCGACGTCAATGGACTTTTCCCGGTACCGCGCTATAATCGGCGGCGCTAAAGTCGCCTGCTGCGGACTCGACGCCCGGCACGGGCATCCCTTCCTCTTCACGCCTCCTGGCCTCGAACGGCACGTGCCGCTCGAGAACCCTGTTTCGTGAAAGGAACATCCCATGCCGATCGGCACCGTCAAATTCTTCAACACCGACAAGGGCTATGGCTTCATCGCCAACGAGGACGGCTCGGGCGACAGCTTCGTCCATATCTCCGCGGTCGAGCGCGCCGGCATGGCGACGCTGAACAAGGACCAGCGGGTCAGCTACGAGCTGGAGACCGACCGTCGCGGCAAGCAGTCTGCGGTGAACCTGCAGTCCGCCTGACATGGCCAAGGAGGACTTGATGGTCCTCGACGGGCAGATCGAGGAAATCCTGCCGGACGGCAGGTTTCGCGTTCTCCTGGAGAATGGCCACCGCCTGATCGCCTATACCGCCGGCAAGATGCGGCGTTTCCGTATCCGCTCGGTCGCCGGGGATCGCGTTCAGGTGGAGATGACGCCCTATGATCTCGACAAGGGGCGGATCATCTATCGCGAGCGGACGCCGGGCACCGGAATGGGCCAGCGCCGCCGATGAGCCCGGTGCGACGGCCGCACCGGATCATCACCGATCAATAGCCACAAAACCGGCGGGCATGCCGGACATGCCCGCCCCTTCGGGAGGACCGCCGATGTCCGCGACCAGCAACCATTATATAACCCAGGCCGACGCCTGCGCGCGCGAGGCCGCGGCCGCGACGCTCGACAATGTCCGCGAGCGCTGCCTGCGTTCGGAGAAATCGTGGCGGGACATGGCCGATCGGCAGTTGCGCGCCGAGGCGATGCGCGTCCGCCTGGCCGAGGAAAAAGCGGAGCGCGACCAGCTGGTCTGATCGCCGCCGGCGCCCTGGACCTCGATCAGTCCATCCCGATCAACGTGCCGGCGCCGCGCTTCGTGAAGGCCTCGATCAGCATCGCGTGGGGCACCCGCCCGTCGAGGATCACCGCCGCGTCGACGCCGCCCTCGACCGCATGGACGCAGGTTTCCAGTTTCGGGATCATCCCGCCCAGGATGGTGCCGTCCTCACGCAGCGCGGCGATCTGGCCTGGCGTCAGGTCGCGGATCAGCTTCTTCTGCTTGTCGAGCACGCCGGCCACGTCGGTCAGCAGGAACAGCCGCGCCGCGCCCAGCGCGATCGCGATCGCCCCCGCCATGGTGTCGGCGTTGACATTGTAGGTGTGGCCGTCCTCGCCGATCGCGATCGGCGCGACCACCGGGATCATCCCGGCCTTGGAGATGGTGTCGATCACGCGCCGGTCGATGTCGGCCGGTTCGCCGACGAAGCCGAGGTCGACCGCCTTTTCGATATTGCTCTCCGGATCGCGCTGGGTGCGGCGGACCTTCTCGGCGACGACCATGCGGCCGTCCTTGCCCGATATGCCGACCGCGCGGCCGCCCGCCTGGGCGATCCACGAGACGATCTCCTTGTTGATCGATCCGCACAGCACCATCTCGGCCACCCGCGCCGTCTCCGCATCGGTGACCCTCAGGCCGTCGACGAAGCTGCTCTCGACGCCCAGCGTCTTCAGCATCTTGCCGATCTGCGGGCCGCCGCCATGGACGACGACCGGGTTGATCCCCACCGCCTTCAGCAGGACGATATCCTCGGCGAAGTCGCGCGCCGCCTCCGGGTCGCCCATCGCATGGCCGCCATATTTGACCACGAAGGTCTCGCCCGCATAGCGCTGCATATAGGGCAGCGCCTCGACGAGGGTCTCGGCCTTGGCGAGGAGGGCGGGATCGGGATGGTGATCGGTCGACATGGGCGGGCCATTAGCCCAGGCGCGCGTGGAGTCAAATCATCCTGTCACGGGATCGTCGCCCCGGCGGAGGCCGGGGCCGTCAGCATCTCCTGCGCACCGCGATTCTCTTGCGGCCCCGGCTCCGCCCGGGCGACGATTATCGCTTCGCGTCCAGCTTCCGCCCCAGCGCCACGAAAGCGGTGATCAGCGGCGGCACCAGCACCACCGACAGCACCACCTTCGTCACCATCTGCCCGCCCATCAGGCCCAGTATCTCGCGCTCGCCATAGAAGCTGATCGTGATGAACAGCACCGTGTCGAATATCTGGCTCACCACGCTGGCGATCATCCCGCGCAGCCACAGCATCCGCCCCGCCCCGCTGCCGCGCAGCTTGTCAAACACCAGGACGTTCAGCGTCTGCGACAGGCCATAGCTGATCAGCCCGGCGATCATCATCCGCGCACTCTGCCCGACGACGATCGGGAAGGCCTCGATCGCGGGCGGATACATGCCCGGATCGGTCGGCAGGATCAGCACCAGCCGGATCAGCAGAGCGGAGACGATCAGCGGCAGGAAGCCCCAGCGCACCAGCGCGTCGGCGGTGGCGCGGCCGTGCAGCTCGGCGATCGCGCTCGACATGATGACGAGCAGCAGGAAGGCGAAGATGCCCGCCTCCACCGCCAGCGGGCCGATCGCGACCTGCTTCACCCCCAGCACCCCGGCGATGCAGACCATCCCGCCATAGAAGAGCGAGAAGATGAAGAGCGAGCGGCTGGCGATGGGAGAGGCTGTCATGGGTCGATTGCTATCGGCATTGCGGCGCGAGCGAAAGAGCGCTTGACCGGATAGGCGCGCGCGCCATGCTGCGGCTTTCCGACGGGGCTGGGAATCACACCGAATGACGAAATGGCTGACCGGCCTGGCCGGTATCGCGCTGATCCTGCTGGTGGCGGTGGCGCTGTCGTCGGATCGGAAGGCGATCCGCCTGCGCGTGGTCGGCGCCGCCTTCGCGCTGCAGGCCGGGATCGCGGTGATGGTGCTCTACCTCCCCTGGGGCAAGGCGGCCCTGGCGGGGCTTTCGGCCGGCGTGTCGAGCCTGCTGGGCTATGCCCAGGTCGGCACCAACTTCCTGCTCGGCCCGCTGGTCAAGCCCGAGATCGGCGGCACCAGCTTCGCGATCGCGGCGCTGCCGGTGATCATTTTCTTCGCCTCGCTGGTCTCGATCCTCTATTATCTCGGCATCATGCAGCTGGTGATCCGCTGGGTCGGCGGCGGCATCGAGAAGGTGATCGGCGTCTCCAAGGTCGAATCGCTGTGCGCGGCGGCAAACATCTTCGTCGGGCAGAGCGAATCGCCGCTGGTCATCCGCCCCTATCTCGCCGGGCTCGCGCCGCACCAGCTGTTCGCGGTGATGACCTCGGGCATGGCCGGGGTCGCGGGGACGATCCTCGCCGCCTATGCGTCGATGGGTATCAGCATCGATCTGCTGCTCGCGGCCAGCTTCATGGCGGCGCCGGGCGCGCTGCTGATGGCCAAGATCATCATGCCCGATCCGATCGCCACCGACGAGCAGGGCGAGAAGCCCGAGGACGAGGTGATCGCGCTGGCCGAGGCGCATGAGGCCGAGGAGCGGCCCGCCAACCTCATCATGGCCGCCTCGGTCGGCGCGCAGACCGGCGTCGCGATCGCGGTCGCGGTGGGGGCGATGGTGCTCGCCTTCGTCGGTCTCGTCGCGATGGCGAACGGGCTGCTCGGCATCGCCGGCGGCTGGTTCGGCTGGCCCGACATCAGCTTCCAGCAGATTTTCGGCTATCTGTTCGCGCCGGTCATGTACCTGCTCAACATCCCCTGGGATCAGGCGCAGCTGGCCGGAGGCCTGTTCGGCGAGAAGGTCGTGCTCAACGAGTTCGTCGCCTATATCCATCTCGGCCAGATCAAGGAGACGCTGAGCGCGCACAGCGTCGCGGTGATAACCTTCGCGCTGTGCGGCTTCGCCAATTTCTCGTCGATCGCGATCCAGATGGCGGCGACCGGCAGCCTCGCCCCCAACCAGCGCCCGATGATCGCCAAGCTCGGCATCAAGGCGCTGGTGGCGGGCAGCCTCGCCAATCTGATGTCGGCGGCGATGGCGGGATTGCTGATCCCCAGCTAGAGCATCGCGCGGAAAGATGGACACCGGTTTTCCGCAAAAAGCGATGCGATAACAGAAGCTTAGAGCAATGTGTCTGATTCAGGAATCTGGCACATTGCTCTGATCACAGCAGCCTACGCCCGAAAGGGAGAAGGCCCGGGACTCTCGCCCCGGGCCTTCCCGTTCCTCTCCGAAGAAGCCGATGTCGTCGCGGTTATGCCGCGAACTGGTTCATCGTGTTGTGGACGCCGCCGGCCTTGAGGGCCGCTTCGCCGGCGAAATATTCCTTGTGGTCGTCGCCGATGTCGGAGCCCGACATGTTCTGGTGCTTCACGCAGGCGATGCCCTGGCGGATTTCCTGGCGCTGCACGCCCGCGACATAGCCCAGCATGCCCGCCTCGCCGAAATATTCCTTGGCGAGGTTGTCGGTCGACAGCGCCGCGGTGTGGTAGGTCGGCAGGGTGATCAGGTGGTGGAAGATGCCCGCCCGCTTCGCCGCGTCGCGCTGGAAGGTGCGGATCTTCTCGTCGGCCTCGGTGGCCAGCTCCGAGCCGTCATAGTCGACGCTCATCAGCCTGGCGCGGTCATAGCCCGACACGTCCTTGCCGGCTTCGGCCCAGGCGTCGAACACCTGCTGGCGGAAGTTCAGCGTCCAGTTGAACGACGGCGAGTTGTTGTAGACCAGCTTGGCGTTCGGGATCACCTCGCGGATGCGGTCGACCATGCCGGCGATCTGCTCGATATGCGGCTTCTCGGTCTCGATCCACAGCAGGTCGGCGCCGTTCTGCAACGAGGTGATGCAGTCGAGCACGCAGCGGTCGGCACCGGTCCCCTCGCGGAACTGGAACAGGTTCGAGCGCAGCCGCTTCGGGCGCATCAGCTTGCCGTCGCGGTTGATGATGACATCGCCGTTGATGCTGCGGATGTCGGTGATCTCCTCGCAGTCGAGGAAGCTGTTATACTGGTCGCCGATGTCGCCCGGCTCGGCCGAGAAGGCGATCTGCTTGGTGAGGCCCGCGCCCAGCGAGTCGGTGCGGGCGACGATGATGCCGTCGGTGATGCCCAGTTCGAGGAAGGCATAGCGGCAGGCGCGGATCTTCGCGAGGAAGTCCTCGTGCGGCACCGTCACCTTGCCGTCCTGGTGGCCGCACTGCTTCTCGTCGGACACCTGGTTTTCGATCTGTAGCGCGCAGGCGCCGGCCTCGATCATCTTCTTGGCGAGCAGATAGGTCGCCTCGGCATTGCCGAAGCCGGCGTCGATGTCGGCGATGATCGGCACGACATGGGTCTGGTAATTGTCGATCGCCTGGATCAGCCGCTGCTCCTCGACCTGGTTGCCGGTCTCGCGGGCCTTGTCGAGCTCGCGGAACATGCCGCCCAGCTCGCGGGCGTCGGCCTGGCGCAGGAAGGTGTAGAGTTCCTCGATCAGCGCCGGAACGCTGGTCTTCTCATGCATCGACTGGTCGGGCAGCGGGCCGAAGTCGGAGCGCAGCGCCGCGACCATCCAGCCCGACAGATAGAGGTAGCGGCGCTTGGTGGTGCCGAAATGCTTCTTGATCGAGATCAGCTTCTGCTGGCCGATGAAGCCGTGCCAGCAGCCCAGCGACTGGGTGTAGTTGGCCGGGTCGGCGTCATAGGCCGCCATGTCCTCGCGCATGATCTTCGCGGTGTAGCGCGCGATGTCGAGACCGGTCTGGAAGCGGTTCTGCAGCCGCATGCGGGCGACCGCCTCGGCGCCGATCCCGGCCCAGGGCGACCCCTGCCTGCTGATCAGCTGCTCGGCCTGTGCGATTTCGTCCTGGTAGCTCATGATCGGTCCTCGACTGTACAAATAGTGCAGCCGGAGAACCCCGAATCCCGGGCAAAGTCAGCCCTGCTTTGTCAGAAAATCGGGTGAAGCCGTGGACCGACGGACGGTTTGCGTCGAAAAGTTGTAAGGTTCTTACATTGCGGCAAGGGGCCAAAGAGAAGGGGCCGGAGGCATAGCCCCCGGCCCCACACTCTTGCTCGCCGTGACGATCAGCCGAGATTGGCGGCGATCATCGAATAGAGCATCGGCAGCGACAGCAGCGTGTTGGTGCGCGAGAAGATCATCGCGGTGCGCGCGGCCTTCGCCTTGGTGTCGGCGTCGGCCTCGACCAGGCCCAGCGCCTTCTTCTGCGCCGGCCAGATCAGGAACCAGACGTTGAAGGCCATGATCAGCGCCAGCCACATGCCGATCCCGATCAGCCGGTAGGCGGGATCGAGCGTCAGCGCGGCGACCAGATAGCCGGCCGACGAACCCTCAGGGGCGTTGTGCGATGTGGCCGCGATCGCGAGGCCGGTCAGCACGGTGAAGGCGGCGCCCCAGCGGAAGAAGAACAGCGCCTTCGGAGCGATATATTTGCTCACGCCCGGCTTCAGCTCGGCGGGCACCGCCGGCATGGTCGGGATCTGCACGAAGTTGAAATAATAGAGCAGACCGATCCAGGTGATGCCGAAGAAAAGGTGCAACCAGCGCAAGATCTGCGCATGATCGGCGAAGCCACCCGAATAGCCGATCAGCGCGATCGCGGCGACCAGGCCGACGACCAGCACCAGGTGCAGATTTCCGAAAAACTTGTCCATGGCGTTCCCCTGCAGTTGCGTCCGCCCCCTTCGCCGTGCGGACCGCTTCTGCCGGCCACTGTAGGAATCTGGCGGGGATTTGTCACATATTTATGCAGCGGCGCCGCAGGCCGCGACAAGCGACGTCATGCCGCAGAAATGCGACGATTCCGGCACGGAAGGGGGAGCCCGGACGGCGGCGGTTCGTTAAAGGACGATCCCGATCATCGCCAGAATGGAGATTCCCATGGCTTTCGTCCTGCCCCCGCTGCCGTTCGACAAGGCGGCGCTTGAGCCCGTGCTGTCGGCCGAGAGCTTCGATTATCACCATGGCAAGCACCACAAGGCCTATGTCGACAAGGTCAATGGCTGGATCGAGGAGAAGGAACTGGCGGGCAAGTCGCTGGTCGAGGTGATCGACCTCGCGCGCGACCGCGCGGACAAGCCGCTGCTCAACAATGCCGGCCAGATCTGGAACCATGATTTCTTCTGGCAGTGCCTGGCGCCCGAAGGGTCGACCCGGCCGTCGGAACGGCTCACCCGGCTGATCGAGGCGAGCTTCGGCAGCCAGCAGGCGCTGGTCGAGAAGCTGGCGGCCGAGGCCGTCGGCCATTTCGGCAGCGGCTGGGCCTGGCTGGTGCTGGCCGGCGACGCGCTCAAGATCATGTCGTTCCATGACGGCGAGACGCCGCTGGGCCATGAGGGCCTCAAGCCGCTGCTGACCCTCGATGTGTGGGAACATGCCTATTATATCGACTATCGCAACGCGCGGCCCAAATTCGCGGAAGCGGTGCTCGGCAAGGTGGTGAACTGGGACTTCGTCTCGCGCAACATCGACGAGGATGCCGCCGCCAAGGGCGATCTGGTGCCCGAGGCGGCGTAATGCGACCGGCCTTTCCGTTCAGGGGAATGGCATTCATTTGATCACGTCATCCCGGGTCGGGCCCGGGATGACGAGATATCGGCATCACGCCGCCTCTATCTCCTCGAGGAAGCGCCCCAGCCGGCGCTGCAGGCGGTCGGCGCCGACCGTCAGCGAACGGGCGATCCCCGTCATCGCGGCGGAGCCCTGCGCCGCGTCGGTGGCGGTGGCGCTGATCTCGGCGGCCTGCTCGCGGATATGGTCGTTGCGCCGGCCGCGTCGCGGACATTGGCGCTGATCCGCTCGCCGGCGGCGCGGTTGCGCGCGACGGTGCCGTCGATCGTCGAGGCGATCCCGTCGAGCGTGGCGATGGCGGTCTCGATGCCGGCCTGGCCGGCGGCGACGCTGCCGACCCCGCTCTGCACGCCGGCGATGCGGGGGGCGATGCGGCGCGCCGCGTCGCGGGTCTGCTGGGCCAGCGTCTTCACCTCGGCGGCGACCACCGCGAAGCCGCGTCCGGACTCGCCGGCGCGTGCCGCCTCGATCGTGGCGTTGAGCGCCAGCAGGTTGATCTTGCGGGCGATGGCGTCGATCGCCTCGACCACCTCGCCGATCTCGCGGGTCGCCTCGCTCAGCTGGCGCGCGCGCAGGCCGCCCTGCTCGATCAGCGCGCCGACCCGGGCGGTCGAGGCACGCGCCTGGCCGACCTCGCGGCCCAGCCCTTCCAGCTCCTCGACGAGCTGGCGGCCCTGGGTCGCAATCTCCCCGACATTGTCGGCGGCCTGCGCGGCGGCGGCCATCACCGACAGCCCCTTGGCACCGACATCGCCGGCCTGGTCGTTCATCGTCCGGGCGGCGTTCTGAAGCTGGTTCGAAGCACCCTCGATCTCGCTCGACATCAGCGCCGCCTCGGCGCGCATCGCCTCCGACGCCTCGGCGATCTTGCGCAATTGCCGCGCGCGCCGCGCCGCCACCGCCGCCTCGCGGTCGGCCGCCATGCGCAGCAGCGTCCGCCCGCTGATCGCGCCGAGGAAGCGGCCCCGCTCGGTCAGGATCAGCGCATCATGGCCGCCGCCATCGGCGATCAGCGCGAAGAGATGGCCGAGCCCGGCGTCGAGCTCGGCCACCGGCACGTCGCTCACGAACCCGTCGAGGCTGCGATAGAGGCTGCGATTGTCGAGCAGCGCATGGCCGAACGGATTGAGCAGCAGCCGGCGGACATCGCGCTCGAGCACCGCGCCGACCGGCCGGCCGTCGCCATCGACCACCGGCAGCGCCTCCAGCTCCGGCTGGGCGCGGAAGCGGGCGATCACCTCGCGCAGGCCGGCGTCGGCGGCGATCGTCTGGGCGGTCATCGCGGCCCGCAACGCATCATCCTGCGTCAGACCGGGCACGATCGCGAAATGGCGGCTCATCATCAGGCTCCTCGAACGGAGCCCTAGGCCCTGCCTGGTAAACAGGGGGTAAGCCGGGCGTGACAGTTTGATGAAAGTTCGATGAAATTCAGTTGCTTATCCCTGCGGGGGCAGGGCGGCGTCCTCGGCCTTCTCGGTGGTCAGGCCGTGCTTCATCAGCATCGGCACATTGGCCAGCGCGAACAGCAGGGTCGCCGGCATCGCCCCCCACAGCTTGTAGCCGAGCCAGAATTCCATGCTCGTCGTCCGCCACACCGCCTCGTTCGCCACCGCCATCGCGACGAAGAACAGGCACCAGTTGCGGGTCAGCTTGGTCCAGCCGAGATCGGTGAGGCCGGGATAGGCCTGGCCCAGCACCAGCTTGAGAGTCGGCCGGTCGGTGATCAGGCCGAAACCCAGGATCGCGGCGACCATCAGATAATAGACGGTGGGCTTCATCTTGATGAAGGTGGCGTCGTGCAGCCAGACGGTCAGCCCGCCGAACACCAGCACCATCGCCCCGGAGAAGAGCAGCATCGCCGAGACCTTGCGGACCATGATCCAGGACGCGGCGATCGCGGCGAAGGTAGCGGCCATGAACACGCCGGTCGACAGCACGATATTCTTGGTCAGCCAATAGGCGACCAGATAGACCAGCAGCGGGCCGAGATCGATCGCCAGCTTTATCCCGGCGGGAGGCTCGCGGCCCTTGTCGGCCGGCTTCAACGCAACATCACCCATTATCTGGCAATCCTCTCGACGCCCGCGATCGCGCGGGCCACCTCGGCGGGGTCGAACGGCTTGAGATCGTCGATGCTTTCCCCCAGCCCGATCGCGTGGACCGGCATGCCGTAGCGCTCGGCCGCCGCGACCAGCACGCCGCCGCGCGCGGTGCCGTCCAGCTTGGTCATGATCAGGCCGGTCACGCCCGCCGTCTCCTTGAATATCTCGATCTGGCTCAGCGCATTCTGTCCGGTGGTGGCGTCGAGCACGAGCAGAACGTCGTGCGGCGCCGCCGGGTTCAGCCGGCCAAGCACCCTCCTGATCTTCGCCAGTTCGTCCATCAGGCCAGTCTTGTTCTGCAGACGACCGGCGGTGTCGACGATCAGCACGTCGATGCCCTTCTCGGTGCCCTGCTTGACCCCCTCGAACACCAGGCCGGCGGCGTCGCCGCCCTCCTTACCGCTGATGATCGGCACGCCGATGCGGTCGGCCCACACGGTGAGCTGGCCGATCGCGGCGGCGCGGAAGGTGTCGCCTGCCACCAGCATCACCGCATAGTCCTGCTCCTGAAGCATATGGGCGAGCTTGGCGATGGTGGTGGTCTTGCCCGATCCGTTGACGCCGATGACGAGGATCACCTGCGGGCGCGGAAAGGCCTCGATCTCCAGCGGCTTGGCGACCGGGGCCAGCACCTTCTCGATCTCCTGCGCGACGATCTCGCGCAGGGTGCGTTCGTCCAGCCCCTTCTCGAACAGCTCGCCGTCCAGCCGCGCGCGGATGCGGCCGGCGGTGGCGGGCCCCAGGTCGGAGGCGATCAGCGCCTCCTCGATCTCGTCGAGCGTCGCCGCGTCGAGCGCGGCCTTGCCGCCGCCCAGCAGCCCGGTGAGATTCTCACCGAGCCGGTCGGAGGTCTTGCGGAAGCCCCCGAACAATTTCTCGTGCCAGCGCGCTTCGCTCATGAAATCCTGCCGATGAGGCCGTCGCTATCGAGGCCGGTGATGATGGTGTCCGCGATCACGCCCGGGGCGGGTGCGGCGCCCCCGAAACGCACGGGCGCGAAATTGGGCGCATGGCCGGTGCCGCCGCGCTCGGCCAGCACCGCCTGGGTGGTGCCGATCAGGGTGCCGAGCCAGGCCGTGCGCCGCGCCTCGGCGCGCTCGCGCAGGAGCGCGGCACGGCGGCGGATCGTCGCCCGGTCGAGCTGCGGCATCCGCGCGGCCGGGGTGCCGGCGCGCGGCGAATAGGGGAAGATGTGGCCGAACACGATGTCGCAATCGTCGATCAGCGCGGCGCTGTTCGCGGCCATCGCCTCGTCCTCGGTCGGGAAGCCGGCGATCAGGTCGGCGCCGATCGCGATCTCGGGCCGCGCCGTCTTCAGCCGTTCGACCATCGCTACCGCCTGGGCGCGGCTGTGGCGGCGCTTCATCCGCTTGAGGGTCAGGTCGTCGCCGGCCTGGAGCGAGAGGTGGAGGTGCGGCATGATCCGCGCCTCCTGGGTGAGCAGCGCGAACAGCCGGTCGTCGATCTCGACAGAATCGAGCGAGGACAGGCGCAGCCGCTCGAGCTCGGGCACATGGGCCAGGATGCGCTCGACGAGCTGGCCCAGGCTGGGGCTGCCCGGCAGGTCGGGGCCGTAGCTGGTCAGGTCGACTCCGGTCAGCACCACCTCCCGGTGGCCCTCCGCGACCAGTGCGCGGATGCGGTCGATCACCAGCCCGGCGGGGACCGAGCGGCTGTTGCCGCGTCCATAGGGAATCACGCAGAAGGTGCAGCGATGGTCGCAGCCATTCTGCACCTCGACGAAGGCGCGGGCGTGGTTGCCGAACGCGGCGGCCATGTGCGGCGCGGTCTCGTGGACGGCCATGATGTCGGAGACATGGATGTCCGCCCGCGCGGGCCGTTCGAAGGCGAGCAGGTCGGCGCGGCCCTTCTCGGCATTGCCGATCACGCGCGCCACCTCGGGCATGGCGGCGAACATCGCCGGGTCGGTCTGCGCCGCGCAGCCGGTGACCACGATCCGCGCATCGGGGCGGCGCCTGGCCGCCTGGCGGATCGCCTTGCGCGCCTGCTTCACCGCCTCGGCGGTGACGGCGCAGCTGTTGACGATGATCAGGTCGTCCGCGTCGCCCGCCGCGTCGCGCATCGCCTCGCTCTCGGCGATGTTGAGCCGGCAGCCGAGGGTGATCAGCTCGGGGCCGCTCATCCGAACCGGCTCAGGTCCGTCTCGGCGGTGAACACATGGGTGGCGGGGCCGGTCATGCGGATCGGCCTGCCCGGCGCCCAGTCGATCGTCAGCGGGCCGCCGGGCAGCGTCACCGTCACCGGCGAATCGACCAGCCCGGCGCGGATCGCCGCGACGGCGGTCGCGCAGGCGCCGGTGCCACAGGCGTCGGTCAGGCCGACGCCGCGTTCCCAGACGCGCAGGCGGATGTTGCCGCGATCGTCGACGCTCGCGACATTGACGTTGATCCGGGCGGGGAACAGCGGATCGGTCTCGATCAGCGGGCCCAGCCGGTCGAGCGGCACCGCGTCGGTCTCGGGCACGAAGAAGATGACGTGCGGATTGCCGACATTGACGGCGGCGGGCGATTCCAGCTCCTCCCAGCCGACCGGCATCGCGCGCGTGTCCATCGCATAGGCCAGCGGGATCGCATCCCATTCGAAGCGCGGCTCGCCCAGATCGACCGACACCTGATCGCCGATGCTGGTGCCTTCGAGCATCCCGCCCAGGCTCTCGATCGTCGCGGTGCCGCCGAGCAGGCTGACCACACAGCGTGTCGCGTTGCCGCACGCCTCCACCTCGCCGCCATCGGCGTTGAAGATCCGCATCCTGGCATCGGCTATGTCGGAGCGCTCGAGCAGGATCAGTTGGTCGCAGCCTACCCCGGTCTTGCGATCGGCAAGCGCCCGCGCCCGCCGCTCCGTGATCTCCACGGGCGCCGCGCGCGCATCGATCACGACGAAATCATTGCCGAGACCGTGCATCTTGTGAAAGCGGACCTGCATCGCCCGCGCGACTTAGGGATTTGGGGGTGGGAAGTCCATAACGGCCCTGAAGATCCTCCCCGCCCTCTGGGCAGGGAGGATTTGGAGCCTTTCACGATCCGATTGCATCGGCTCGTCCGCTCTAGTTCATTGTTTTACCGCGATTTCCGAGTCGGCAGATGTTTCCATCTGCCTAGAAATCGCTCGAGTCACGCCCGCTTGCGCCGTGCCGCCTGGCGCATCGTCAGCGCGCCGGCCTTGGCGCTGGGGCTGGCCGCGTTGAGCAGGCCGCGTTCGGCGAGCAGCGCGCGGGTTGCGCGGGCGGGGGCGGGGCGGCCGAAATGCCAGCCCTGCGCGGTCGGGCATGCGATCGAGCCCAGCATCGTCGCGATCTCGGCATTCTCGACGCCCTCGGCCATCGCCGGCACGCCCAGGCTCTGCGCGAGCGAGACGATCATGCGGACCAGCGCGGCCGCGTCGGCATCCTCCGCCATGCGCAGCACGAAGCTGCGGTCGATCTTGATCCGGTCGAGCGGCAGCGCGCGCAGATGGGTGAGGCTGGAATAGCCCGTGCCGAAATCGTCGAGCACCACGCGGACGCCCTGGTTGCGCAGGCTGCCGACGATCGCGGAGGCGAAGCCGAGATTCTCGAACAGCGCCGCCTCGGTGATCTCGACTTCCAGCCGCTCGGCGGGGAAGCCGCGCTCGGACAGCAGCTTGACGATCTTCTGCGCCAGCCAGGAGTCGCGCATCTGCGACGGGCTGATGTTGACGCCGAGGCGCAGCGACGGGTCCCAATGGCGCGCTTCCTCTATGCCGGCGCGCATCACCGACATCGAAAGCTCGCCGATCAGGCCCGATTCCTCGGCGATCGGGATGAACAGCGACGGCTCCAATATGCCCAGCTCGGGATGTTCCCAGCGGGCCAGCAGCTCGAAGCCGATCAGCGCGCCGGTGGCAAGGTCGACCTGTGGTTCGAACCAGGGGACGATCTGGCCGGCGGGAATGCCCGCGCGCAGGCCCAGCTCGATCTCGTTCCTCAGCTCCAGCTCGCGCTCCATGCTGGCGTCGAACCAGGCGCGCTGGTTCCGCCCCGCGCGCTTGGCGGCATAGAGGGCGATGTCCGAGCGGCGCATCAGCGTATCGACGGTGCGGCAGCCGGGCTCGGTGCGGGCGATGCCCATCGATGCGCCGATCCGCGCCTCCACCCCGCCGATCAGGAACGGCTGGGCCATCCGCGCCAATATGTCGTCGGCGATGCGGTCGATCGCCATCGGCTGCGACGGATCGAACAGCACCGCGCAGGCGAACTCGTCGCCGCCCAGCCGGGCCGCCAGCGCATCGGCGGGCAGCGGCGCGACGATCGCGTCGGAGGCGGCGCGGAGCAGCTGATCGCCGGCGAGATGGCCGTGCAGGTCGTTGACCGACTTGAAATGGTCGAGGTCGATCATCAGCATCGCGACCGATTTGTCGCGGCCCAGCGCGCGCTCGATCAGCCGGGTGCCGCCCTCGGCCAGCGCGCGGCGGTTGAGCAGGCCGGTCAGCGGATCGCTGGTCGCCAGCTCGCTCGCCTTCGCCTCGGCGGCGCGGCGCAGGGCCACCTCGCCCTTCAGGGCGCGGTAGCGCCGCCAGCCGAGCAGGCTGAGCGCGACGTTGAGCAGCAGCACCGAGATCATCAGATTGTCGTTGACCGACAATTCGCCGCGGAAGGAGCGGAGCAGCGATCCCGCCACGGTAAAGCCCGAGGCGACGACCAGCACGACGGCGGCCAACGTGACTCCGGCGGTGAGCAGGTCACGCCGATCTTTCGGGGGGCGCGCGGAGGTGCCCTCCCTGATCGTCTTGCCTCGCATCGCCTACTCCGGATTACGCAGAAGCCCGATCCTAGGAAGGATGCGGTTTCCAAGCCTTTAACGGGGCAGGTGCCGCAATCGATTTCGGCTAAAAGAAATTGGTCCGGTTCTGGTCCAAAACGGACAGACTTTCGTTACGGAATCAGGCCAGCCGCCGAATCAGGGCGCGGCGCAGCGCGCGCAGCGGCCGCCGGAGCGGGGCGGGAAGCCGGTCGAGCGGGCCGGGCGGGGCGATATCGGTGCGCGACGGGCGCTGGTGCGCAAGCCGCGGTGCCGCCAGCCAGCAGACGAGATCAGGGCGGGAGGCCCGGAACCAGCCATAGGCGCCGTCGACATGCATCGGCCCGCCCTCGGCGCTGCGTGGCGCACGATCGAGCATCGCCTCCAGATAGGGCACCAGCCCCTCGATCGCGGCGCGGCCGAAGCCGATGCAATGGGTGGTGCGGATCACGAGATCGGGGCCGGCGCGCAACAGACGTTCCTCCCCGGGACGGGGAGGGGGACCATCCGCAGGATGGGGGAGGGGGAACGAAGCGCGCGCGACTTCAGGGGACCAGCGGAGACTGCCCACCTCCACCGGCTTAGCCGGTCCCCCTCCCCGTCCCGGGGAGGAACTCAGCTCGTAACCGCCGTAGAAGATGTCCCAGCTACTGGCATCCAGCCTGTCCAACACCGCCGGCAACCCTGCCTCGAACCCCCGGGCGAAATCGCAATCATCCTCCAGGATCAGGATGCGTCCTAACCCCTCGTCGCGCGCCTCGCGCAGCATGGCGAGATGGCTGAGGAAGCAGCCCCGTGCGCCGATGCTGGGGAAGCCGCCCGGATCGTCGGGGCGGATCGCGGGAAACAGCCGCACGCGCGGGTCGCCATAGCCGGTGCCGATCCGCGCCAGCTCGCCCGCCATCTCGGCGCGGCGGTCGGCGCGGTCGGGCAGATTGAGGACGTAGACCCGGTCGAAACTCCGGAACAGCCGTTCGGCCGGCGTCATGCCTGCCGGTCGAGCAGGTCGTGGCGGCGCAGCGCGTGGCGCAGCTGATCATAGCTGAGCTTCAGGGCCAGCGCGGTGGCGCGCTGGTTGAAGCGGCAGCGCTTCAGCGCGGCTTCGAGCAGCGCCTTCTCATGGGCCAGCACCGCCGCGCGGAAATCGTCGCAGTCGAGATTGGTGGTGGCAGTCGGGGGCGCCACCGGCTCGATCCGCGCAGGGAGCGCCGCCGTCTCCTCGGCCGCCCGCAGGGTCGATGCGGCGGCGGGCCGCCAGGGGCTGTCGAACGGATCGAACTGGATCGCATCCACCGGGGTCTCGGGGTCCTCCCAGCGATAGACCGCGCGCTCGACGACGTTGCGCAGCTCGCGGACATTGCCGGGCCAGGGATGGGCGGCAAGCTGCCGTGCGGCCTCGGCCCCGAATCCGGGCCAGTAGGGCCAGCCAAGTTCGGCGGCCATGCGCCGGCCGAAATGATCGGCCAGCACAGGTATGTCGCCCTCGCGCACGCGCAGCGGCGGCAGGGTGATGACCTCGAAGCACAGCCGGTCGAGCAGGTCGGCGCGGAAGCGGCCCTTGTCGACCAGATGGGGAAGATGCTCGTTGGTCGCCGCGACGATGCGGACATCGACCCGCACCGGGCGCGACGCGCCGATCCGGGTGACCTCGCCATATTCGACCGCGCGGAGCAGCCGCTCCTGCGCGCCCATCGACAGGGTGGCCAACTCGTCGAGGAACAGCGTGCCGCCATCGGCTTCCTCGAAGCGGCCCTGGCGCGCCTTGGTGGCGCCGGTGAACGCGCCCGCCTCATGGCCGAACAGCTCGGCCTCGATCAGCGTCTCGGGCAGCGCGGCGCAGTTCATGGTGACGAGCGGCCCGTCCCAGCGCTGCGACAGGCGATGGAGCCGCTCGGCGACCAGTTCCTTGCCGGTGCCGCGCTCGCCGATCACCAGCACGGGGCGGTTGAGCGCGGCCGCCCGGCTCGCCCGCTCGACCGAGTCGAGGAAGGCGTAGGACTGGCCGATGAACTGGGCTTCGCGCTCCATGGCGGATAGTTGGCGTATTTTCCCAAGTCTTGGCAATGACAAAATGCGCCGAGTACATCCGCAGCGGTCGAAAGCCCCGGAAAATCGTGGAATTGGAAATTGGCACACTTCCTGCTGAGATGATCAGCAATTGCCGTATCGAGCGTTACAAGGAGCCTGACCGATGGGAATCTTCTCCCGCACAAGAGACATCATCGCCGCCAATGTCACCGACCTGCTCGACAAGGCGGAAGACCCGGCGAAGATGATCCGCATGATCATCCTCGAGATGGAGGAGACGCTGGTCGAGGTCCGCGCTTCGGCCGCCCGCACCATCGCCGACCAGAAGGAACTGCGCCGCCAGATCACCAAGCTGGAGACGGTCCAGGCCAACTGGCTGGAGAAGGCGGAACTGGCGCTGTCGAAGGACCGCGAGGACCTGGCCAAGGCCGCGCTGGTCGAAAAGCAGAAGGCCGCCGATCTGGGCGAGCAGCTGCAGGACGAGATCGCGCTGCTCGACGAGTCGCTGAAGGCGTCCGAGGCCGACATCGCCAAGCTGCAGGGCAAGCTGCGCGAGGCGCGCGCCCGCCAGAACAGCATCGTCACCCGTCTGGAATCGGCCAACAACCGCGCCCGGATGCGGGAGATGTATGCCGGCGCCAAGGTCGACGAGGCCTTCTCGCGCTTCGAGGTGCTCGAGCGCCGGGTCGACTATGCCGAGGGCCGCGCCGAGGCGGCGGGCATGGGCGCCGCGCCCAAGACGCTCGACGAGGAGATCGCCGAACTGCGCTCGTCGGACAAGGTCGATGCCGAACTGGCCGCGCTGAAGGCCAGGACCCAGGGCAAGGGAGCCTGATAGATGGAAGATACGCTCGTCCCGATCGTCGTCGTCGGCATCCTCTTCCTGGGTCTGCCCTGGATCATCTTCCACTATGTCACCCAGTGGAAGAAGAACGGCAGCCTGACCGTCGAGGACGAGAATCTGCTCGACGAGATGCACGTCCTGGCGCGCCGGCTCGATGAGCGGCTGGGGACGCTGGAACGGATCCTCGATACCCAGGATCCCGCCTGGCGCCCCCGCACCGCCGACCGCACCCGTGATGAAGAGTGGCGCCGCGACAACTGAGGTCGCAGGCCGCCCCACAACAGGAAGGAGTTTGCAATGTCCGCCCGCCGCACGAAATTCTATCTCGACAAGCGCAACCGCAAATGGCTGGGCGTCTGTGCCGGGATCGCCGACTATACCGGCGTCGACGTCACCCTGGTCCGGGTCGGCACCGTGCTGCTCACCCTGATCGGCGGTTTTCCCTGGACGGTCGTGGCCTATCTGATGGTCAACTGGCTGGCCAGCGACAAGCCCGGCGAATTCTACGAGACCAGCCGCGAGGACGAGAAATTCTGGCAGACGGTCCGTGCCCGCCCCGGTACTTCGGTCCGCGACGTCCGCGCCAAGTTCCGCGACATCGATCGCCGGATCGCCGACATCGAGGCGCATGTGACCAGCCACAACTCGTCGCTCGCCCGCGAAATCGACGCGCTTCGCTGAATATTTCAGACGTCAAGGCCTACGCGACATAATATTACGAGTTTTCGGATTTTCGTCGAAACGGCCATGTCGTTTGTCGAAAAATACGACAAACATGTCTGTAAACAGTCATCGGCTCGCAGTTTAGGGGTCTGAACGATGAACGTGGTCTTCGCCTTCCTTGCGCTGAGCATTCCGATCCTCGCCATCCTCGGCTGGGTCGTCACCGACTGGCTCCGCTTCAAGGAGAAGCAGATCGGGGCGATTTCCTCCGAAGCCGCCGAGAAGGCCGCCCAATATGTGGCCAAGACCGAGCGGCTGGAACAGCGGGTCGCGGTGCTCGAACGCATCATTACCGACCGTTCGGCGGTTCTCGCCGACCAGATAGACGGCCTGCGCGACAAGCCGCTCAACTGAATCGCGCTACGGAGAATCAACGATGAACCCGTTCGAAATGGTGGTGCTGATCGTCGCGATCACCGCGATCGCGAGCATCTTCCGCGCCAAATATGGCGTCGTCCGCCGCAACAAGGGCGAGGATTATGTCCGCCCGCAGGACGATGCCGAGAACCAGCGGCTCCGAGAGGAACTGCGCACGCTCAAGGAGCGGGTCGCGGTGCTCGAGCGGATCGCCACCGAGAATGACCGCGGCCTGTCGCTCGATCGCGAGATCGAGGCGCTTCGCAACCGCGATTGAAACGAGGGAACAGGACGATGACCGATCCCACCACTTTGTTGACGATGAGCGGCGCCGCGCTGATCGGGCTGTGCGTGCTCGCCTGGGCCGCGCTGAGCGGCTGGCGCGGCTGGCTGGAGCTCGAACGGATGAAGTTCGAACGCCGTGGCGGCGCCCCGGTCGAGCCGGCCGCATCGCCGTCGCCGGCCGCGCGCATCGAACTCGCCGACCTGAAGGAGCGGGTCCGCAAGCTGGAGGCGATCGCCGCCGGCGTGGATCTCTGATCGCCGAAACCGCCGTTCGCGCCCGCCCCCGCCGGGCGGCCGGGCCCCGATCATGAGGGGCTTTGGGTTGCGATGCCTCCTTCCGCGCCTTATGGCGGCGCGATGACAGTCTATTTGCATCAGGAAGACCTGCCCGAGGGCGCGCTCGGCCCGGGCCCGGTCGCGGTCGATACCGAGACGATGGGGCTGATCACCCCGCGCGACCGGCTCTGCCTCGTCCAGATCTCGGACGGCGGCGGCGACGAACATCTCGTCCGCTTCATGCCGGGCAGCGACTATGCCTGCCCGAATCTGCGCGCGGTGCTGGCCGATCCGAACCGTCTGAAGCTCTATCATTTCGCGCGCTTCGACCTTGCCGCGATCAAGCATTATATCGGGGTGAACGCCGCCCCGGTCTATTGCACCAAGACCGCGTCGCGGCTGATCCGCACCTATACCGATCGTCACGGCCTGAAGGAGCTGGTCCGCGAGCTGCTCGGCCAGGAGGTGTCGAAGCAGCAGCAGTCGTCCGACTGGGGCGCCGCCGACCTGAGCGAGGCGCAAAAGGAATATGCCGCCTCCGACGTGCGCTACCTGCACGCGATGCGCGCCATCCTCGACGAGCGGCTGGCCCGCGAGGGGCGCACTGCTCTGGCCCAGGCCTGTTTCGACTTCCTCCCCGCCCGTGCCGAGCTCGACCTCGCCGGCTGGCCGGAGATCGACATCTTCGCGCATGTGTGATGCATGACCCACTTGCGTCATTCCCGCGAAAGCGGGAATCCATGGACGCGGGTATGTAGAGGTTCCTGAATGTCCGAACTCGCCGATCGCGCGCGCAGCCAACGCCAGCTCTGGGCCGCGAGCGGCAGCAGCCATGACCGGGTCATCGCGATCCTGCGGATCGTGCTGCCGGCGGCGATCGGTGTGCTCGTCGTGCTGCTCGCGCTGGCGCCGCTGACGGTCGGGCGCGACATCAGCTTCGTGCTCTCCAAGGACCGGGTCGAGGTGGCGCGCGAACGGATGCGGGTCAGTACCGCCACCTATCGCGGCCAGGATTCGAAGGGCCAGCCCTTCCAGCTCACCGCCGGATCGGCGGTCCAGGTCAGCTCGCGCGATCCGGTTGTGCGGCTCCAGACCCTCGCCGCGGAGATCCAGCTGCCCGAGGGGCCGGCGAAGATCGTCGCCGGCCATGGCCGCTACGACATGGACAGCGAGAAGGTGGCGATCGACGGCCCGGTACGCTTCCGATCGGCCGACGGCTACAATATCGAGACCCGCGACGTCGGCATCGACCTCAAGACCCGCCAGGTGGCCAGCCAGGGTCCGGTCGACGGGCGGATGAACATCGGCCGCTTCTCGGGCGATCGCTTCACGGCCGATCTCAACAGCCGGGTGGTGGTGCTGGAGGGCCGTGCCCGCTTGCATATCGATCAGCGGCAGGCCAGAGCGGCACCGAAGCAGAGTCGGAGGATCGGTTGATGAGGCGTGTTCGGCTGGCGGCGTTGATGCTGGCTGTGGCCATGACCGGCGCCATCGGCCCGGTGGCGGCGCAGACCGTGAATTCGCTGAAAAACCATGATTCGAACGCCCCGGTGGATTTCGCCGCCGACCGGATCGAGCTGCAGGACCGCGCCGACCGCGCGGTGCTGACCGGCAATGTCGACGTGACCCAGGGCGACATGCGGCTGCGCGCGGCGCGGGTCACCATCGCCTATTCGGGCGGCGGCCAGACCCAGGTCAACCGGATGGACGCCTCGGGCGGGGTGGTGCTGACCACCGCGACCGAGACGGCGCGCTCCTCCTACGCCATCTATGATCTGCGCACCCGGCTCGTCACGATGATCGGCAATGTCGTGATCAGCCGCGCCGGCAAGGGCGAAACCCGTGGCAACCGGCTGGTGCTCAACATGAACAGCGGCCAGGCCAGCCTCAACGGCGGCGGCACCGGCGGCCGCGTGACCGGTCGCTTCACGCCCCCGCCGCGCCCGGCGGGCAAGAACTGACTCCAGCGCGCCGCCCCGGCGGAGGCCGGGGCCGTAACCGGTTCCTGTGATAGCGGGATGGCAAACTCTCGCGGCCCCGGCCTCCGCCGGGGCGGCGGCTGGCACAGCGTCTCATTTAAGCAACTTGCCGTCTTCGAAATCGGCATGCACGAAGCTTGCCAGTTTTCATCGGGCGCGGGCTTCGCTAAATCCTTCCATCAAGAACACGCCCTCGGGACGACCACGCATGAACGATACCGCCACGATCGAACGCCCGGCCGGCCCTGACGGGACCGGGGTGGTGCGCGGGCTTTCGGTCGTCTCGATCGCCAAGACCTACGACAAGCGGCAGGTGCTGACCGACATCTCGCTCGATGTCGCGCGCGGCGAGGTGGTCGGGCTGCTCGGCCCCAATGGCGCGGGCAAGACGACCTGCTTCTATTCGGTGATGGGCCTGGTTCGCCCCGATGCGGGCCGCATCCTGCTCGACGGCGACGACATCACCACCCTGCCGATGTACCGCCGCGCGATCCTCGGCCTCGGCTATCTGCCGCAGGAAACCTCGATCTTCCGCGGCCTCACCGTTGCGCAGAACATCTCGGCGGTGCTCGAACTGATCGAGCCCGACAAGGCGGTGCGCGCCGAGCGGCTCGACGGGCTGCTGGCCGAATTCCACCTGACCCATCTGCGCGATTCGGCAGCGATGGCGCTGTCGGGCGGCGAGCGGCGGCGCTGCGAGATTGCCCGCGCACTGGCCGCCGATCCGTCGATCATGCTGCTCGACGAGCCCTTCGCCGGCATCGATCCGATCTCCATCGCCGACATCCGCGAGCTGGTGCGCGATCTCAAGAGCCGCGACATCGGCGTGCTGATCACCGACCATAATGTCCGCGAGACGCTCGATATCGTCGATCGCGCCTGCATCATCTATGATGGCAAGGTGCTGTTCCAGGGCAGCCCGGCGGCGCTAGTCGCCGATCCCAATGTGCGCCGCCTCTACCTGGGCGAGGGCTTCTCGCTCTGACGATGGCGCAGCAAGCCACATCGGGATCACACGCACCGCATCGGCACGCTATTGCCGTCATGCTGAACTTGTTTCAGCATCCACCCATCATCCTGACGGTCCACGCCCGTGGCACGGTGGATGCTGAAACAAGTTCAGCATGACGATGTGGGTTGATCAGCGGCGCCAGGGCAACAGGTAGCGCCATGGCATTAGGCCCCCGCCTCGATCTTCGGCAAAGCCAGTCGCTGGTGATGACGCCGCAGCTCCAGCAGGCGATCAAGCTGCTGGCGCTCTCCAATCTCGAGGTCGAGGCGTTCATCGCCGAGGAGATCGAGAAGAACCCGCTGCTCGACGGCGGCGGGGAAGCGGCCGAGCGCGAGCCCGGCGACACGCCCGACGAAGGCCATGACGACGATGGTTTCTCGGCCGATGGCTTCGGCGGCGATGACGAGGAGTGGGACGGCCCCACCGCCGACCGGCTGATCGAGGCCGGCGACGCGGCGGCCGATGCGCCGCTCGACGCCGATTACGATGCCGAGACCTTCCACCATGACAGCGCGGCCGACAGCGCGCGGGGCCCGGAAGGGCCCGGGCTGGACGGCGTGGGAAGTGGCGGCGGATCGGAGGAACGGCCCGATCTGGACGAATATGCGACCGCCACCCTCTCGCTCCACGATCATCTCACCGCACAGGCGGGCGAGCTGCTGTCGGGCCATGAAATGGCGATCGCCGCCCGGATCATCGACCTGATCGACGAGGCCGGCTATTTCGAGGGCCAGACCCTGGAGATCGCCCAGTTACTCGATGTGCCGCTGTTCCATGTGGAACGCATCCTGTCGGTCATCCAGACGCTCGATCCCAGCGGGGTGGGCGCCCGCACCCTCGCCGAATGCATCGCGATCCAGGCGCGGGAGGCGGACCGCTACGATCCGGCGATGGCGAAGCTGATCGACAATCTCGACCTGCTCGCGCGCGGCGCCATCCCCCAGCTGCGCCGCCTGTGCGGTGTCGACGAGGAGGACATGGCGGACATGATCCGCGAGCTGCGCGATTATGATCCGAAGCCCGGCCTGCGCTTCGGCGGCGAGCCGGCGGCGCCCGTCACCCCCGACATCTTCGTCCACCGCACCGCCAATGGCTGGGCGGTCGAGCTGAACAACGCCACCCTGCCGCGGCTGATCGTCAACCGCAGCTATTATAGCGAATTGTCGAGCGGGCCGCAGGACAAGGGCAGCAAGGCCTGGCTGAGCGAATGCCTCGCCTCGGCCAACTGGCTGGTCAAGGCGCTCGACCAGCGCGCGCGGACGATCGTCAAGGTGGCGCGCGAGATCGTCAAGCAGCAGGAGGCCTTCTTCCTTCACGGGGTCGAGCATCTCCGCCCGCTCACCCTGAAAGCGGTGGCCGATGCGATCGGCATGCACGAATCGACGATCAGCCGGGTCACGTCGAACAAATATCTGATGTGCGAGCGCGGCCTGCACGAGCTCAAATATTTCTTCACCAGCGGCGTCGCGGCGGCCGATGGCGGCGACGCGGTCTCGGCCGAGGCGGTCAAGAGCCAGATCGCCAAGCTGATCGCCGCCGAGGGCGACGATATCCTCTCCGACGACAAGCTGGTCGAGCTGCTCAAGGAGAAGGGCTTCGATCTGGCGCGGCGGACGGTCGCCAAATATCGCGAGGCGATCGGCCTGGGGTCCTCGGTGCAGCGCCGCCGGCAGCGCGCGATGAAGGCGGCTTAGCGGTCCAGCGCGGCCTTTACCTTGCCGAGATCGACGACGACATGATGGGTCTGCGGCGCCGGATCGGCCGCGCGCCCGCTCGGCAGCGCCATGATCGGTCCCGCCACCAGCAACGCCGCCCCGATCGCCCAATAGAGTTTCATCGTGATGTTCCCTGCGTAACGATGGGGCTGCAACGCATGGCGGGGCGGAAGGTTCGCCCCGTGCCGCCTCCATCGACCCGGTGGGATCATGGCCGCCCTTTTCCTTGCCTTTTCCGCCGTCCGCGCGTAGAGGCGCGCTCGTCTTGCAGACAAAACAGCATTGGGCGCGTCCACGGACGCACGCTGGCCGGCGAGGTTTCGCCCGCCGGCGCGTTTTGCGTTTTGCACCTGGAAGACGGGATTTTCGGCGCTTCGGCGCACCTGGAGTGAACGCATGTTCGAGAGTCTGAGCGAAAGGCTGGGAGGGGTCTTCGACCGCCTGCGTGGCCGTGGCGCGCTGAACGAATCGGACGTGCGCGAGGCGATGCGCGAAGTCCGCATCGCGCTGCTCGAGGCCGATGTCGCGCTGCCCGTCGTCCGCACCTTCGTCGAGAAGGTCACCGAGCAGGCTGTCGGCCAGAATGTCCTGCGCTCGGTCACGCCGGGCCAGCAGGTCGTCAAGATCGTCCATGACGCGCTGGTCGACACGCTCGGCGCCGAGGCGTCGGACCTCGAGCTGGAGGTCACGCCGCCCGCGATCGTGATGATGGTCGGCCTGCAGGGCTCGGGCAAGACCACCACCACCGCCAAGATCGCCAAGCGCCTGACCGAGAAGGGTCGCAAGAAGGTCATGATGGCGTCGCTCGACGTCAATCGCCCGGCCGCGCAGGAACAGCTCGCCACCCTCGGCGCCCAGGCCTCGGTCGCGACCCTGCCGATCGTCCCCGGCCAGCAGCCGGTCGACATCGCCCGGCGCGCGCTCCAGGCCGCGAAGCTGCAGGGCTTCGACGTGCTGATGCTCGACACCGCCGGCCGTCTCCATGTCGATCAGGCGTTGATGGACGAGATGAAGGCGGTCGCCTCGGTTTCCGAGCCCGATGAGATCCTGCTTGTCGTCGACGCGCTGACCGGCCAGGACGCGGTCAACGTCGCCAAGAGCTTCTCCGAACAGGTGGCGCTGAGCGGCGTGGTGCTGACCCGGATGGACGGCGACGCGCGCGGCGGTGCCGCCCTGTCGATGCGCGCCGTCACCGGCAAGCCGATCAAGTTCGTCGGCACCGGCGAGAAGCTGGACGGGATCGAGCTGTTCCAGCCGAGCCGGGTCGCCGGCCGCATCCTCGGCATGGGCGACGTCGTCAGCCTCGTCGAGAAGGCCGCCGAGACGATCAAGGTCGAGGAGGCCGAGGCGCTTGCCGCGCGCATGGCCAAGGGTCTGTTCGACATGAACGACCTCAGGAACCAGCTGAACCAGATGAAGCGGATGGGCGGCCTGTCGGGCCTTGCCTCGATGCTGCCCGGCATCAAGCAGGTGAAGCAGGCGATGGCGTCCGGCGCCGCCGACGACAAGGTGCTGGTGCGCATGGACGCGATCATCGGGTCAATGACGCCCAAGGAGCGCGGCAAGCCCGAGCTTATCAACGCCAAGCGCAAGATCCGGATCGCCAAGGGCTCCGGCACCACGGTGCAGGACGTCAACAAGCTCCTGAAGATGCATCAGGAGATGGGCACCGTGATGAAGAAGATGAAAAAGATGGGCGGGCTCAAGGGCCTCGCCGGCCTGCTCGGCGGCGGCGGCGGTGGCCTGCCCCCGATGCCGGGCGGAAGCGGGCTTCCGGGCCTCCCCTCCAACCCGCAGGGGCTGCCCCCCGGCTTCCAGAATTTCCTGAAGAAACGCTGATTTTATACCGATCCGAATACCCAGAAAGGAATTACCATGTCCGTTGCAATCCGTCTCGCCCGTGGCGGCGCCAAGAAGCGTCCTTATTATCGCATCGTCGTCGCCAATTCGCGCAGCCCGCGCGATGGCGCCTTCATCGAGAAGATCGGTGCCTATAACCCGCTGCTCGCCAAGGACGATCCCAAGCGCGTCGTGCTCGATACCGAGCGCGCCAAGCACTGGCTGTCGGTGGGCGCGCAGCCGACCGACCGCGTCGCCCGCTTCCTCGACGCCGCCGGCGTCCAGGAGCGCGCCGCCCGCAACAACCCGAAGAAGGCCGAGCCGGGCGAGAAGGCCAAGGAGCGCGCCGAGGAGCGTCAGGCCAAGATCGACGCCGCCAACGAGGCTGCCGCCGAGGCCGCTGCCGCCCCGGCACCCGCCGAGGAGGAAGTGACCGCCGAGGCCCCGGCCGAGGAAGCCGCCGCCGAGGCGCCCGCCGAGGAAGCCGCTGCCGAGGAAGCTCCGGCCGCCGAGGAAGAAGCCCAGGGCTGAGCCCCGGCATGACCGATAATCGCACCGTCACGCTGGCCGTCATCATCGGCGCGCATGGCGTGACGGGCGAGGTCCGCCTGAAATTGTTCAGCGAGGACCTGAAGCCCTATCCGTCGCTCCAGGGCGGCGGACGGACCTTCACCCTCAAGACGATCCGCCCCGGCTCGAACGGGGCGGTTGCCCGTTTCGCCGAGATCGCCGACCGCAACGCCGCCGAGGCGCTGCGCGGCACCGAGCTAACCGTGCCGCGTTCGGCGCTGCCGCCGCTCGAAGAGGGCGAATATTATCATATCGACCTGATCGGCCTGCCCTGCCTGGTCGGTGCCGATGCGATCGGCCGGGCCGTGCTGGTCGAGGATTTCGGCGCGGGCGACGTGCTCGAGATCGAGAAGCCCGACGGCAAGCGCTTCATGGTCCCCATCGCCAAGGCGGTGACGATCGAGCCTGACCGGCTGCTGATCGATCCGGAGTTCGTCGAATGAATGCCGCCGCCATCTTCCTGCTGATCGGCTCCATCTATCTGGTGATCGTCGCCTATGGTGTCGTCCGCACGATGAAGAAGGGCCTGCCCCCGCGCGCCCGCCTCGCTTCGGCGGCGGCGCAGGTTGTCGTGCCGCCGGTCGCCCTGTTCGCGGCGCTGCTGACGACCGGGGATGCCTTCGCGATCGGCGGCTGGGGCGTGATGCTCGGCATGCTGCTGGTTGCGGGCACCCTGCTCGCCATCTGCACCGACATGATCGCGCGGCGGCTGTTGTAATAGCTGGGCGTATAAAGTATATACATGCTGTATATACGGAGCCGGTCATGAGCGAGGAATATCGCGCCAAGGTTTTCAAGTCGGGCAATTCGGTGGCGTTGCGCCTCCCGAAGGCGCTTGGCCTGAAAGAAGGCACCGAGGTGATCGTCCGCGAAGAGCGGGGCGAGTTCAGCTTCAAGCCGGCGGATGAGAAGCCGAAGAAGATCGATCTGACCGGCATCTACGGAACGATCCCCGGCCTCAAGCCGCGAACCCCCGAAGAACGTCAGTTCGATGATCCGCCGCGGCCCTGGCATCTGCTCGACCGGCCGAACGAAAGCTGAGTGCGCTACCTCATCGATACCAATTGTTGCATCTTCCTGTTCGCCGGCGGCTATCAAGCGCTGGCGGACAGGATCAGCGCGCTAGACAAGGACGAGGTCGGCCTTTCGGCCATCGTCTATGCCGAACTCGCGCTCGGCAGCGCAAACGGAAAGGAGCCGTCTCCGTCGGCGCTGGATCGGCTCATCCGTATATTTCCGGTCCTGCCATTCGATGAGGCTGCGGCCCGGGCTTATGCGCTCCTGCCTTTCAAGCGAGGCAGCTTCGATCGCCTGCTCGCCGCCCATGCACTGACGCTCGACCTCACTCTTATCACAAACAATGAGCGCGACTTCGCCGACATCCCCGGCCTGAAGGTCGAGAACTGGACGATCTGATGATCGAGTTACTCCTTATTCTGGCGGCTCTGGCGATTCCGGCTTTCCTGGGCCACCTCCTCCGTCTGGTGCGGCCCCAGTGGACTGCGAGGCGAATCAGCTACATAGCCGCATCGCCCATCCCGTTGCTCATCGCGGTTGCATGCGTTTTCATCATCGTTGAGGCCAGCATGACGCCGTCCGAAAAATGTGGGGTCGACGCGTGCGGGATGGCGATGGCCATGTCTGTCATCACGCTGGTAATCGCATTCGCGCTGTTCGTGATCGGGGCAATCATCGTCGCGCTTTGGCTTCGCCACACGGAAAAACCATGACCTTCGCCGCCACCATCCTGACCCTCTATCCGGAGATGTTCCCCGGGCCGCTCGGCGCGTCGCTCGCCGGGCGCGCGCTGGCGGAGGGGAAATGGTCCTGCGATCCCGTCCAGATTCGCGATTTCGCGATCGACCGGCACCGCTCGGTCGACGACACACCGGCGGGCGGCGGGGCGGGGATGGTGATGCGG
Source organism: Rhizorhabdus dicambivorans (assembly GCF_002355275.1). NCBI lineage: Bacteria > Pseudomonadati > Pseudomonadota > Alphaproteobacteria > Sphingomonadales > Rhizorhabdaceae > Rhizorhabdus > Rhizorhabdus dicambivorans. The sequence continues at coordinate 497,745 of NZ_CP023449.1, forward strand.
GCCGACATATTGGCGCGCGCGGTCGATCATGCGCTGGAGAAGCGGCCCGACGCGCCGCTGCTGGCGATGACGCCGCGCGGACGCCCGCTCACCCAGGCGCGGGTCCGTGAACTGGCGGCCGGCGCCGGCGTCACGATTCTCTGCGGCCGATTCGAGGGAATCGACGAGCGGCTGTTCGAGGCGCGGCCGATCGAACCGGTTTCGATCGGCGATTATATCCTTTCGGGCGGGGAAATGGGCGCTTTGACCCTGCTCGATGCTTGCATTCGCCTGCTCCCCGGCGTAATGGGCGCCCCCGATAGCGGGGATGACGAGAGCTTCGAAAGCGGCCTTCTCGAATATCCGCATTATACCCGACCTGCTGAGTGGGAAGGGCGCACGATCCCCGAGGTGCTGCGATCTGGGGATCATGCGAGGATCGAGGCTTGGCGAAAGGCCATGGCCGAGACCGATACAAGGCTAAGGAGGCCGGACCTTTGGGAGCGTCATGAGGGCGCTCGGGTGCAGTCTCCCTCTGGCGCGCGGCGACAGAAGAAGGAGCGATGAGCATGAACCTCATCCAGCAGCTCGAAGCCGAGCAGATTGCCAAGTTCAAGGAAGCGAAGTCGATTCCCGACTTCCGCCCCGGTGACACCCTGCGCGTCGGCGTGAAGGTCGTCGAAGGCGAGCGCACCCGCGTCCAGGCCTATGAGGGCGTCTGCATCGCCCGCGCCAACAAGGGCATGGGTTCGTCGTTCACCGTCCGCAAGATTTCGTTCGGCGAGGGCGTCGAGCGCGTCTTCCCACTCTATTCGCCGAACGTCGAGTCGATCGAGGTCGTCCGCAAGGGCGTCGTCCGTCGCGCCAAGCTCTATTACCTCCGTGGCCGCCGCGGCAAATCCGCGCGTATTGCGGAGCGTCGCGACCATAAGCCGGCCGCCGAGGCCCAGGAAGCCTGATCGCAGGCGCTCCATAGCAAACCTCGCAGGCGGCCGGCTCCCCAGGGAGACCGGCCGTTTGCTTATCCAGCGCTACCGATACAACAGAAACGGCACGTCGCCCCGGCGGAGGCCGGGGCCGCAAGAGGTTCCAGCGACCCCGGCCTCCGCCGGGGTGACGTCCCAGCAAACGGAAAGAAGTGAAGATGGGCTATCGTGTCGTCGTCGCGGGTGCCACCGGCAATGTGGGCCGTGAAATGCTGAACATCCTGGCCGAGCGGGAATTCCCGATCGACGAGATCGCCGTGCTTGCCTCGGCGCGCAGCCAGGGCGACATGATCGAGTTCGGCGAGACCGGCAAGACGCTCAAGGTCCAGAATATCGAGCATTTCGACTTCGCCGGCTGGGACATGGCGCTGTTCGCGATCGGCTCGACCGCGACCAAGATCTACGCGCCCAAGGCGGCGGCGGCGGGCTGCACCGTGATCGACAATTCGTCGCTCTACCGGATGGAGCCCGATATCCCGCTGATCGTGCCCGAGGTGAACCCGGAGGCGATCGACGGCTACAAGGCCCGCAACATCATCGCCAATCCCAACTGCTCGACCGCACAGATGGTGGTGGCGCTGAAGCCGCTCCATGACGCCGCGACGATCAAGCGGGTGGTCGTCTCAACCTATCAGTCGGTGTCGGGCGCCGGCAAGCAAGGCATGGACGAGCTGTTCGAGCAGAGCCGCAACATCTTCGTCGGCGATCCCGCCGAGCCGAAGAAGTTCACCAAGCAGATCGCCTTCAACGTGATCCCGCATATCGACAGCTTCCTCGACGACGGCTTCACCAAGGAAGAGTGGAAGATGGTCGTCGAGACCAAGAAGATCATGGACCCCAAGGTGAAGGTGGTCGCCACCTGCGTCCGCGTCCCCGTCTTCGTCGGCCATTCCGAAGCGATCAACATCGAGTTCGAGAATGAGCTGTCGGCCGCCGACGCGCAGAAGATCCTGCGGGAAGCGCCGGGCGTGATGCTCGTCGACAAGCGCGAGGACGGCGGATACGTCACCCCGATCGAGTGCGTCGGCGAGTTCGCGACCTATGTCAGCCGCGTCCGCGACGATCCCACCGTCGACAACGGTCTGGTGTTGTGGTGCGTATCGGACAATCTGCGCAAGGGCGCGGCGCTGAACGCGGTGCAGATCGCCGAGCTGCTCGGCCGCCGGCATCTCAAGAAGGCGTAAGCTCTCAACTCCTCTTGACCGTCATTCCTGCGAAGGCAGGAATCCATGTCTGTCACCTCAAGCGGCATCGTTCGTTGAGAAAGACATGGACCCCAGCCTTCGCTGGGGTGACGTGGAGGGTAGATGTCCCGGACCATGACCGGCGGCTGCCAGTGCGGCCGCATCCGCTACGCCGCCGAGGTCGGCTCGGACGACGCCTATCTGTGCCATTGCCGGATGTGCCAGCGCGCGACCGGCGGGGTGTCGATCGCCTTCGTCAACCTGCCCAAGGCGGCGGTGGTCTGGGAAAGCGAGCCGGACTGCTATGCCAGCTCGCCGATCGCGCGGCGGCCCTTCTGTTCGGCCTGCGGCACGCCGCTCGGCTTCGAATATCCCGACAGCGACAAATGCGACCTGACCGTGGGCAGCTTCGACGATCCGTCGCGCTTCCGCCCGACCAGCCATTTCGGGGCGGAGGCGATCCACGAAGCCTGGATCGACACGCGCGCCCTGCCGCGCTACCGCACCGACCAGCATGACGCCCTCACCGACCGCTGGATGAAAGCCCTTGGCAAGCTCCCCGACTGACGCCACCCGCCACCATTTCGACGGCGCGGACGGCGCGCCGATGGTCTGGCACGGCATGGGGCCGGAGGATGGCCGGCCGGTGATCCTGATCCACGGCCTCTTCTCCAACGCCTTCACCAACTGGGTGCGTTATGGCCATGCCGCCAAGCTCGCCGCGAAGGGCCGCCGGGTGATCATGCCCGATCTGCGCGCCCATGGCGAAAGCGCCAAGCCGCACGATGCTTCGGGCTACAGCCCCGACATATTGGCCGACGACAATCTGGCGCTGATCGAGCAACTGGGTCTGCTGCCCGGCGGCTATGATCTCGGCGGCTATTCGCTGGGCGGACGCACGACCGCGCGGATGCTGGTGCGTGGCGCCCGGCCGGGCAAGGCGCTGCTGGCGGGCATGGGGCTGGAAGGCCTGCTGGACCTCGGCGGCCGCGTTGGCTTCTTCCGCAAGGTGCTCGAAGGCGTCGGCACCCACGCCAAATTCTCGCCGGAGTGGATGGCCGAGGGTTTCCTGAAGACAACGAAGGGTGATCCCCGCGCGCTGCTCCTGCTGCTCGACAATTTCCCCCGCATCCCCCGCGCCGCGCTGGCCGATCTCGACGTGCCGATCCTGGTGCTGACGGGCAGCGAGGACAAGGACAACGGCTCGGCCCGGGCGCTGGCGGAGGCGCTGCCCAACGCCGCCTATGGCGAGGTGCCCGGCAACCATATGAGCGCCGTCACCCTGCCCGAACTGGGCGATGCCATGGCGGCGTGGTTCCAGAGCGATTTCTAGGCGGATGGAGACATCCGCCGACTCGGAAATCGCGGCAAACCAGAGAATTGGGGCGGTCCGATCCGATGCAATCGGATCGTGAACCGCTCTGAGGGCGGCCGGCGGCCCCCCACAGCCGTATCGCTCGCGCAATACACGGGCTTGACCCGTTCCCTCGGGCATGGTGACACTGGTGTCAGCATAAAGACTCCGAGGAACTCCCCATGAGATACCCGATCAAGGCGGCCACATCGGCGCTCGCCATCGCAACCCTGTTCGCCGCCACCCCCGTCCTGGCGAAGAAGAAGGACAAGCCGGCCGATCCCGCCCCCGTCGCGGCCCAGGCGGCTCCGACCGTTGCCGAAGCCGACGCCTTCGTCGCCAGGGCCGAGCAGGAATTGAACGATCTCGGCATCTATGGCGCGCAGGTCGCCTGGATCAATTCCACCTATATCACCGACGACACCGACGCGGTGAACGCGCGGGTCGGCGCCGAATTCACCGAGCTGCAGGTCCGCCTCGCCAACGGCGCAGCGCGCTTCGACGGGCTCGATGGGCTCAGCTACGACACGAAGCGCAAGCTCGACGCGCTCAAGCAGAGCATCGTCCTGCCCGCGCCCTCCACCCCCGGCGCGGCCAAGGAGCTCAACGACCTCGCGACCCGGCTCCAGTCCGCCTATGGCAAGGGCAAGGGCACGCTACGCGGCAAGGAGATCAACGGCTCGGACATCGAGGCCGAGATGGGGACCAACCGCAACCCGGCCGAGCTGAAGGAGATGTGGCTGAGCTGGCACGATCAGGTCGGCAAGCCGATGGCGGGCGACTATGCCAAGCTGGTCGAGATCGCCAACCAGGGCGCGATCGACCTTGGCTACAAGGATCTCGGCGCGATGTGGCGTTCGGGCTATGACATGCCCGCCGACGATTTCGCGAAGATGATGGACCGGCTGTGGGTGCAGGTGAAGCCGCTTTACGACGCGCTCCACTGCTATACGCGGACGAAGCTCAACGCGAAATATGGCGATGCCGTCCAGCCCAAGGCCGGCCCGATCCGCGCCGATCTGCTTGGTAACATGTGGGCGCAGGAATGGGGCAATATCTATGACATCGTCGCCCCCAAGGGTGCTGGCGACATCGGCTATGATGTCGAGGAACTGCTCAAGGCCAAGCAATATGATCCGGTGAAGATGGTGAAGACCGGCGAGGGCTTCTATTCCTCGCTGGGCTTCGCGCCGCTGCCCGACAGCTTCTGGACCCGCTCGCAGATCACCAAGCCGCGCGACCGCGAGGTGGTGTGCCACGCCTCGGCGTGGGACATCGACAACAAGGACGATCTGCGCATCAAGATGTGCACCAAGGTGAACTCCGACGACTTCGTCACCATCCACCATGAACTGGGCCATAATTACTATCAGCGCGCCTATAACAAGCAGAGCTACCTCTACCTCAACGGCGCCAATGACGGCTTCCACGAGGCGATCGGGGATTTCGTCGCGCTGTCGATCACGCCCGACTATCTGGTGAAGATCGGCCTGCTCGATCCCGCCAAGGTGCCGAGCGCGGACAAGGATATCGGCCTGCTGCTGCGCCAGGCGATGGACAAGGTGGCTTTCCTGCCGTTCGGCCTGCTGATGGACAAGTGGCGCTGGGGCGTGTTCAACGGATCGATCCGGCCCGCCAATTACGAGAAGGCGTGGACCGACCTGCGGCTGCAATATCAGGGCATCGTGCCCCCGGCCGATCGGCCCGACGACGCCTTCGATCCGGGCGCCAAATATCATATCCCGGGCAACACGCCCTATGCGCGCTATTTCCTCGCCCGCATCCTCCAGTTCCAGTTCTACAAGGCGGCGTGCGACCAGGCGGGCTGGAAGGGCCCGCTTCACCGCTGCTCCTTCTACGGCGACAAGGAGGTCGGCAAGAAGCTCGACGCGATGCTGGCGATGGGATCGTCCAAGCCCTGGCCCGATGCGCTGGAGGCCTTCACCGGCAGCCGGGAGATCGATGGAACGGCGATGATCGCCTATTTCCAGCCGCTGATCGGCTGGCTCGAACAGCAGAACAAGGGCCAGCGCTGCGGCTGGTGAGAATCGGACGGGGGCGGCGCCGAATCGTTCGGTGCCGTCCCCGATGTCCGCGCCAATAAGCTGAATAAAGATGACGATCCTGATGGGGGACGATTCGCGCTCGGGAGCGGAAAGCCGAAGGAATCGCGTCGAATAGCTTCCAAAACGGATCAACTGCTCGGAAACGGTACGGTTTCCGATCCTTTTACTATTGATTTTTGAAGCCCCCCGCTCCAGTGCGGCGGCCCAATCGACAGGGGGTGGCCGGCATGCCGGCGGCGGATTGTCCGCCGCTGTGGTCGGGCCGCGACGGCTGGGGCGTCCGGGGGATATGACGGCAGCGATTGTCATCATCACCGTGCTGATCTTCATCGCGGCCATGCTGTGCGCGGTGATGCTGATCGCGTGGCGCAGCTTCGGGCGCCCGCGCCATGCGCTGGTGTGGGCGCTCGCCTTCGCGGTCGCCACGGCGCAGTGGTTCTCCAACCTGGCGCTGCGCCTGCAGGCCGACGACAATACCGCGCTCCATGCCCTTACCGCCGCGCTGGGCTGCCTGTCCAACGCGCTGATCGCGGTGGGCTTCGTCCAGCGCAACCGCGCGCCGCGCCGGGTGCGGCCGCTGCTGGCCGCCGCGCTGGTGGCATCGCTGCTGATCGGCGTCGCCAATTTCGTCGAGCCGGTGATGGGCATACGCTATTCGACCGGGCTCGGCTTCGGCGGGCTGATGATGCTGGTCAGCGCCTTCAACGTCGCGGGCGGCTTCCGCCAGGCATCGCTTCCCGAACGCGCGGTGATGGTGATGCTAACGCTTTTCGCGGCCATCGATTTCTCGCTGGCGGCGATCGCGATGGGGCCGGGCACCGCCAACGACGAGGGCAGCCTGTTCTTCTTCCGGTCGGTGGTGACGATGCTCTACCCGATCGCCTTCACCGGTGTCGGCCTGTTCTCGGTCTTCCTCGTCGCCGCCGATCTGGCCGATGACATGCGCCGGCTCGCCACGTCGGACATGCTGACCGGCGTGTACAACCGGCGCGGCTTCGAGGATTCGGCCGAACGCGCGATCCGCAACGCCCAGCGGCAGCGGCAGCCGCTCAGCGTCGTCGTCGCCGATATCGACAATTTCAAGCTGATCAACGATCGGCACGGCCACACCGTCGGCGATCGCGCGCTCCGCCATTTCGCCAGCCGGCTCGAACGGCTGGTGCGCCGTGGCGACCTGATCGGCCGGATCGGTGGCGAGGAATTCGCGCTGCTGCTGGTCAACACCCGCCCCCAGGACGCGCTGGAGGTGGTCGAGCGAATCCGCCGCGACATCGCCGCGATGCCGGTCGACGGTGCCGCCCGGATCGTGATGACCGCCAGTTTCGGCGTCACCGGCCTGCGCCCGGGCGACATCTCGCTCGCCTCGCTGCTCGCCCGCGCCGATCGTGCGCTCTACCGCTCGAAGCTGGAAGGCCGCGACCGGGTGACGAGTGCCGACGAGCTTGAAGAGGTGGCTTGAGAATGCCCTTCTTCCCCTCTCCCGCCTTCGCGGGAGAGGCCGGGTGAGGGTCTTCTTCTTGTTCCGACGTCGGCAAGACCCTCACCGCTGCGACTAGTTCGCTACGCTCACAAGTCTCGCTCCTCTCCCGCGAAGGCGGGAGAGGGATTTTCACCGAAACGGCGGCTCGTTGAACGCGCGCAATTTCCGGCTGTGCAGCCGCGCGCCCTCGCCGCGCAGCTGGTCGACCGCGGCGATGCCGATCTGGAGATGCTCGGCGATCGCGCGCTCGTAGAAGCGGTTGGCCTGGCCGGGCAGCTTGATCTCGCCATGGATCGGCTTGTCGGAGACGCACAGCAGCGTCCCATAGGGCACGCGGAAGCGATAGCCCTGCGCCGCGAGCGTCGCCGATTCCATGTCGATCGCCACCGCGCGGCTCTGGCTGAAGCGCAGCGCGGAGGCGGTGTAGCGCAGTTCCCAGTTGCGGTCGTCGGAGGTGACGACGGTGCCGGTCCGCATCCTGAGCCTCAGCTGCTCCATGCTCTCGCCCGATACGATCTCGGCCGCGCGGGTCAGCGCCTGCTGGACCTCGGCGATCGCCGGGATCGGGATTTCGGGGGGCAGGACATGGTCGAGCACATGGTCGTCGCGCAGATAGGCGTGGGCCAGCACATAGTCGCCGATCCGCTGGCTGGGGCGCAGCCCGCCGCAATGGCCGATCATCAGCCAGGCCGCCGGGCGCATCACCGCCAGATGGTCGGTGATCGTCTTGGCGTTGGACGGGCCGACGCCGATATTGACCAGGGTGATGCCCGAACGGTCGGGCGCGACCAGATGATAGGCCGGCATCTGGTGCTTGCGCCATGCGCTGTCGGCGATCGCCTGCTTGGGATCGGGATCGCCGGGCCTTATCTCGACGCCGCCCGCCCCGCTCAGCAGCGTGTAGCGGCTGTCGCCGTCGAGCTGCTCGATCGCCCAGTGGACGAACTCGTCGACATAGCGGTGATAGTTGGTGAACAGGATATAGTCCTGCACATGGCCGGGCGGCGTGCCGGTATAGTGGCGCAGCCGGGCCAGGCTGAAATCGACGCGCGGCGCGTCGAACAGCGCCAGCGGACGCGCCATCGCCCCTTCCTGCACCCACAGCCCGTCGGCCAGCTCGTCACCGATCTGCGACAATTCGGTCGACGGGAAGATGCGCGACAGCTCGACCGGCGAGGCGCCGGTCAGGTCGAGGTCATGGCCCGCGTCGAGCACATAATTATAGGGAATCTCGGTGGTGCTGAGCCCGGCGGTCACCTCCACCCCGTAATCGGCGATCAGCAGGTCGATCTGCTGGGCCAGATAGGGGGCGAACAGCCGGGGCTGGGTGACTGCCACCGCATAGTCGCCGGGTTCCTGGAGCCGCCCGAAGGATCGGCCGAGCGGCCCGGGATCGCGGCCGCCGGCATAACTCAGCCTTATTTCGGGATAGGCGAAGGCGCCGTCCCGCCGCAGGGCGGGATCGGGCCGTTCGCCGGTCCGGATGAACTGCGTCAGCGCGGCGCGCAGACGGGTAACCGATTGCTGGTAGATCGTGTCGAGCTGCTCGACGATTTCAAGGCTCTGGTTTGAAGGCAATATTTTCTCCTTTTGTGCCTTTGCGGATCATAGCTGCGTCAGCATGTGCTCCGCGCTGCTGACATTATATTCGCGCGGGGCCTCGACATTGAGGGTGGTTATCACCCCGTCCTTGACGATCATCGAGAAGCGCTGGCCGCGCATGCCGAGCCCGGCGGCGCGGCCGTCCATCTCCAGCCCGATCGCGCGCACGAAATCGCCATTGCCGTCGGCCAGCATCGTCACCTTGCCGTCGGCGCCGGCCGACTTGCCCCAGGCCCCCATCACGAAGGCGTCGTTGACGGCGGTACAGACGATCTCGTCGACGCCCTTCGCCTTCAGCTCAGTGGCCTTGTCGACGAAGCCCGGCAGGTGGCGCGCCGAGCAGGTCGGCGTGAAGGCGCCCGGCACCGAGAACAGCGCCACGGTGCGGCCGCCGAACAGAGCGTCGCTGGCGATGTCGGCGGGCCCGTCGTCGGTCATCGTCTTGAAGGTGGCGGCGGGAATGCGGTCTCCGGTGCTGATCGTCATCGTCTCTCTCCTGGAAGGCTGATGGCTAAACGAGTCTTGTTGCGGTTTTGCGGGGGAAAGGGAACCCCCACGATCCTCCCCACGCTGCGCGCAGGGAGGATATCACTCACACCCGTTCACGGAGCTTCAGCAGCCAGGGGGCCAGGAACGGCGCGATCCGCATCAGCGCCAGCGCCTTTGCCCAGCGCGGGCTGCGCTTCCCCACGCCGAGCCGGACGAGATCGGCCACAGCGGCGCGGACGTCGCCTGCCTTCACCCGGGCGAAGGCATCCTCGATCGCCATGTCATGCTCGATCCGGGCGATCATCTCCTCGGCGGCCCGCGCCTCGGGACGGCCGGCGAGATGGTCGCGCGCCTTGCTCATCACCGCATGGGCGGTGCGCAGCATGACGGGCGTGTTGCCCGACATCTGCCCCTCGCGCCGCCGGTAGCGGGCCAGCGGACGCGGCACATGGGCCAATTCCCATCCGGCCGAGAGCAGCCGGATCCAGGCGTCGAGATCCTCGGAGGATTTGAGACTCGTGTCGAAGCCGCCAATCCCCAGGATCGCCTCGCGCCGCATCGCGGTCAGCCCGAATATGTTGAACTCGCGCCGGATCAGCTTCTCCAGGGTCGGCGGCCCCGCCTGCGGGCAATAAGCCGAGAACAGCTCGCCTACCCGGTCGGCGCCGAAGAAGGTGGCGTCGCCGGTCGCGAAGCCGGCCTTGGGATTGGCCTCCAGCGCGGCGATCATCGCGGAGACGAAATCGGGCTCCAATATGTCGTCGCCGTCGAGCAGCGCGACATAGGGCGTCTCGGCCACCGCGATCGCCCGGTTGCGCGCGGTCGGCAGCCCGCCATTGTCGGTCTGCAGGAACCGGATGCGCGGATCGGCCAGATAGGGCGCGACATGCTCGGCCACCCTCTGGTCGCCATCGTCGACCACGATCGCCCGCCAGTCGCCGCGATCCTGCGCCAGCACCGAATCGAGCGCATCGGCCAGCATCGCGCCGACGCCATAGGCCGGGATGACGATCGTTATGGCGGCGGGCGTTATGGCGGCGGGCGTGATGGTGGCGGGCGTTGCTCCCGCGCCCGTCTCCGCAGCTTCCCCGGTTGGCGTCCCCATGGCGCTGGACTATAGATGCTGGCGATGGATGCGCCAGCCTCTCTCAGCGGGCAGTTCCTGCTCGCCATGCCGGGGATCGGCGATCCCCGCTTCGAAAAGGCCGTGATCGCGATGTGCGCGCATGACGGGCAGGGCGCGCTGGGCGTCGGCATCGATCGTCTCCTGCCGGGCATCACCCTCCACAGCCTGCTCGAACAGCTGGAGATCGAACCGGGGGTGGCGCCCGATTGCGGCATCCATGCCGGCGGCCCGGTCGAGCAGCAGCGCGGCTTCGTCCTCCACAGCCCCGAATGGACCGGGGAGGACAGCCTGTTCGTCGAGGATCGCTGGGCGCTGACCTCGACCCTCGATGTGCTGCGCGCGATCGCGGGGGGCACCGGCCCGCGCCGCTGGCTGGTCGCGCTCGGCTATGCCGGCTGGGGGGAAGGGCAGCTCGACGGCGAGATGCGCCGCCATGGCTGGCTCGCGACTCGGGGCGACGAAGGCTTGTTGTTCGACCATGAGGCCCCCGCCCGATGGAAAGCCGCGATGCGGTCGGCCGGTATCGATCCGCGTCTGCTGGCGGCGACGAGCGGCCAGGCGTGACCTCGTACACATCCTGGATGTGCACTAGGAGTCTCATTACACTATCGTACTGAATTATTTAGACTTTTGGACCTGGCCTTAACCAGTTTCCGCAAGACATTACGAAAATTTACAGTCAATCCTTTGCGCACGGGAAGTGCCGCCCGCGGGGGGCGGCTCCGGGGAGTAGGGGCAAGCACCCATGCGTAAGACGATATGCGCGGCCATGGCCGCGCTGTCGGCCATGTCACCGGCCTATGCCGGTTGCTGGTCGGCCGAACATGCGAGCGCGGCGCGTATCCGCGATCTACAGACCTACCTCATGGTCGAAACCCTGCGCTGCCAGGCGATGGGATTCAACATTTCGACCGACTATAACGCGTTCGTTCGTGGCAACCGTGCGGCGATCGGCGCGGCGAACGACCGGCTCAAGGCCTTCTTCGTCTCTTCGGCGGGTCCGGTCCGCGGCCAGAACGCCTATGACCGCTTCACCACGTCGCTCGCCAACGCCTATGGCGCCGACCGCACGAGCCAGGACAGCTGCTACGAAGCCGCATCGACCGCCCGCGAGGCGACGATGATGGCCAATGACCGTGAAGGCCTCGAGATGATCGCCGACCGCCAGGGTCTCGATCCGGTCCTTCCCGGCGGACGCTGCGGACGCGGCGCCGTCGCCCAGATCGCCCGCTAAAGCGCAGGCGATCCGCCCTCTCCTCCTACTCCAGGGGAGGAGAACAGGCCCATATAAAGATATCTTTATATTTGCATTTGACGGCCTGCCCGGCTATTGCGCCCGGCATTGCCGCCGGCTTGCCCCGGCTGCCCCCATGTGAGGAGAAGCCCGGTGGCCACCGCCGCAGCGACCGAATTCAACGATTATGTCATCGCCGATCTGAGCCTGGCCGATTTCGGCCGCGCCGAGATCAACATCGCCGAAACCGAGATGCCGGGCCTGATGGCGCTGCGCTCCGAGTTCGGCGCGTCGCAGCCGCTCAAGGGCGCGCGCATCACCGGCTCGCTGCACATGACGATCCAGACCGCCGTCCTGATCGAGACGCTGGTCGCACTCGGCGCCGACGTCCGCTGGGCGACCTGCAACATCTTCTCGACCCAGGACCATGCCGCCGCCGCCATCGCCGCGCGGGGCATCCCGGTGTTCGCGATCAAGGGCGAGAGTCTGGCCGATTATTGGGACTATGTCGGCTCGATCTTCGACTGGGGTGATCAGACCGCCAACATCATCCTCGACGACGGCGGCGACGCCACCATGTTCGCGCTGTGGGGCGCGAAGCTGGAGGCCGGCGCCACCCTGGGCGAGCCCGAGAATGCCGAGGAAGTCGAATTCCAGCGCGCGCTCAAGGCGTTCATCGCCAAGCGCCCGGGCTATCTGACCGAGACCGTCAAGAACCTGAAGGGCGTCTCCGAAGAAACCACCACCGGCGTCCACCGCCTCTACGAGATCGCCAAGAAGGGCGAGCTGCCCTTCCCCGCGATCAACGTCAACGACAGCGTCACCAAGTCGAAGTTCGACAATCTCTATGGCTGCAAGGAATCGCTGGTCGACGCGATCCGCCGCGCGACGGACGTGATGCTGGCCGGCAAGGTCGCCTGCGTCGCCGGCTTCGGCGATGTCGGCAAGGGCTCGGCCGCTTCGCTGCGCAACGGCGGCGCCCGCGTCCTCGTCACCGAGATCGATCCGATCTGCGCGCTGCAGGCGGCGATGGAGGGCTATGAGGTCGTGACGATGGACGAGGCGGTCAAGCGCGCCGACATCTTCTGCACCGCCACCGGCAATGCCGACGTCATCACCGCCGATCACATGAAGGCGATGAAGCCGATGTCGATCGTCTGCAACATCGGCCATTTCGACAGCGAGATCCAGATTGCCGCGCTCGACAATTACGAGTGGTCCGAGGTCAAGCCCGGCACCGATCTGGTCAAGTTCCCCGACGGCAAGCAGATCATCATCCTCGCCAAGGGCCGCCTGGTGAACCTCGGCTGCGCCACCGGCCACCCGTCCTTCGTGATGTCGGCCAGCTTCACCAACCAGACGCTGGCGCAGATCGAGCTGTGGACCCGTGGCGACAGCTACGAGAACAAGGTCTATGTCCTGCCCAAGCATCTCGACGAGAAGGTGGCCGCGCTCCACCTCGAGAAGCTCGGCGTCCAGCTCACCAGGCTGAGCGAGAAGCAGGCCGCCTATATCGGCGTCAGCACCGAAGGGCCGTTCAAGCCCGATCATTACCGCTACTGATATCGGCGCGGGGGCTGGGCATCGGCCCGCCCCCGCCGCCTTACCCTATCCATGTCATGCCCCGATTGGCGCTTCAGGCTGATTCAGCCTGAACCGATCGACGTCCAGGACTCCTAGGACTCCGCGTTCTTCAGCATTGCCATGATCAACCGCGCGATTTCTGATGCGGTGGCCTCGCGGTCGAGATGATGGTCGCCCAGATTGCGTCCGGATAGCCCGAACAGCGTGGCCATCAGCAGTTCGGTGACGGCTTCCAGATCGCGCTCCCCCAGCCGGTCATTGGCCCGGCAGGCCAGATCGCGCAGCACCGCGCGGAAATCTCCCGCGAACTGCCTGATCCGCGCGCCGACTTCGGCCGAGCGGCCCGCTTCGGCCAGGATTTCGAAGGTCAGCGTTTCATACTCGTCGGACAGGGTTTCGAGGATGAGCCGCTCGAACGCCTCGGCGGGGGATATCCGTCCGCTGACGGCAGCGTCGCGGACCTGGGTCATCTGCACCATCCATTCGCGATGATCGTCCTCGACGATCGCCAGAATGATGTCGTCCTTGTTCTTGAACAGCCGGTAGATCTGGCCGACGCTCACCTGGGCCTCGGCCGCCAGTTCCGACATCGCGGTCAGATGGAAGCCGCGCGACGCGAACAGGTTTCGCGCCGCGGCGATGATGCGGGATCGCCCGTCCGGCCTCTGTTGCGCTGCAACCAAATTTCCCGCTCCGACCTTTTGCCCCTTGACCCGCTTATAGCTCCGAAGTAGGGCGCCGGCAAGCGGAATGAACGTTCATTCCAGGCCAGTCGACCGAGTTGAGTTTCCTATGCGACAGCTTCCCATCCCCGGTTTCGCGGCGCTCGCCGCGCTCGCGCTGCTGACCGCCTGTGGTGGCGATCCGCCGCCCGCGCCGCCGCCGCCGCAGGTCGGCGTGGTGACGCTGTCGACGGGATCGGCACCGTTGCAGACTGAGCTTCCGGGGCGGATTTCCGCGCTGGAAACCTCGGAGGTGCGCCCGCAGATCAGCGGCGTGGTGCGCCGCCGCCTGTTCGAGGAAGGCGCGATGGTCCGCGCCGGGCAGCTTCTCTACGTGATCGAGGACGCGCCCTACAGCGCCGCGCTCGGGACTGCCCAGGGCAACCTGGCCCGCGCCCGGGCCTCGATCAACGCCACCCGTCTCCAGGCGCAGCGCTATCGCGAGCTGGTCGGGATCAATGCGGTGAGCCGCCAGGAAGCCGATAATGCCGATGCTGCGGCGCAGCAGGCACTGGCCGATGTGACCGCGCAGCGCGCGGCCGCCCGTGCCGCGCAGATCAACCTCGATTTCACGCGCATCAAGGCGCCGATCTCGGGCCGCATCGGCCGATCGCTGGTAACGCCGGGCGCGCTCGTCCAGGCCGGCCAGCCCGATCCGCTGGCGACGATCCAGCGCACCGACCGGGTCTATGTCGACATCACCCAGTCGGCCGCGCAGCTGCTCGACCTGCGCGAGGCGATGCGGGCGGGCGGCGTCGAGGCGAGCGCGGGCGCCCCGGTGCGGCTGATCCTGCCCAACGGCAAGCCCTATGGGCTTGCGGGGCGGCTGCAATTCTCCGAAGTCAGCGTCGATCCCGCCAGCGGGGCGGTGACGCTGCGGGCGACCTTCCCCAATCCGGACGGGCTGCTGCTGCCCGGCATGTTCGTGCGCGCGCAGCTGACCCAGGGCGTGCGCAGAGCGGCCATTCTGGCTCCCCAGCGCGGCATCACCCGCGATCAGCGGGGCCGCCCCGTCGCCCTCGTGGTCGGCCGGGGCAACAAGGTCGAGCAGCGCATGGTCACGGTCGATCGGCCGCTAGGCGACAAGTGGATCGTCACCGGCGGGCTTCGTCCCGGCGACCGGCTGATCGTCGAGGGGCTGATGAACCTCAGGCCCGGCACGGTGGTGACGCCGGGTGCCCCCCAGCCGGCTCCCGGGACCGCCGGAAACTGATCGGCCATGTCCCGCTTCTTCATCGACCGGCCGATCTTCGCCTGGGTCATCGCGATCATCCTGATGCTCGCGGGCATCGTCGCGCTGCGTTCGCTGCCGATCGAGCAGTTTCCCGAGATCGCCCCGCCCAAGGTGACGATCGCCACCGCCTATCCAGGCGCCGACGCCCAGACGCTGGAGAACAGCACCACCCAGATCATCGAGCAGCAGCTCAAGGGCATCGACAATCTCAGCTATTTCTCGTCGACCAGCGATTCGGCCGGCAATCTGGCGATCACCCTGACCTTCGAGCAGGGCACCGATGCCGATACCGCGCAAGTGCAGGTCCAGAACAAGCTCCAGCAGGCGACCCCGCTGCTGCCGCAGGAGGTCCAGCAGCAGGGCCTGCGCGTGTCCAAGTCGGCGGCCAGCTTCCTGCTGATCGCGGCGCTCTATTCGGAGGACGGCAGCCAGGATCAGGTCGACCTCGGCGACTTCGTCGTGTCGACCCTGCAGGATCCGCTCAGCCGCGTGACCGGCGTCGGCGACACCCAGGTGCTCGGCGCGCAATATGCGATGCGGGTCTGGCTCGATCCGTTCAAGATGGCCACGCTCGGCGTCACCGTCGGCGACGTGAAGGCCGCGATCCGCGCGCAGAACGCCCAGGTTTCGGCGGGGCAGGTCGGCGGGCTGCCCTCGGTGAAGGGTCAGGCGCTCAATGCCGTCATCACCGCCCAGTCGCGCCTGCGGACGGTCGAGGAGTTCCAGGAAATCCTGCTCCGTTCGAACCGCGACGGCTCGGCCGTCAAGCTCGCCGATGTCGCGCGGGTCGAGCTGGGATCGGAGAATTACGCCTTCGTCGCGCGCTTCAACGGCAAGCCGGCGGCCGGGTTCGGCATCAAGCTGGCCCCCGGCGCCAACGCGCTGGAGACGGTCGAGGCGGTGAAGGCCGAGGTCGCCCGGCTGGAGAGGAATTTTCCGGCGGGGCTCAAGGTGGCCTACCCGGTCGACAACTCGACCTTCGTGAAGCTGTCGGTCGAGCAGGTGGTGAAGACGCTGTTCGAGGCGATCGTGCTCGTCTTCATCGTGATGTTCCTGTTCCTGCAGAACTGGCGGGCGACGATCATCCCGACGATCGCCGTGCCGGTGGTGCTGCTCGGCAGCTTCGCCGTGCTCGCCGTGGCCGGCTATTCGATCAACACATTGACCCTGTTCGGCATGGTGCTGTCGATCGGCCTGCTGGTCGACGACGCCATCGTCGTGGTCGAGAATGTCGAGCGGCTGATCCAGACCGAGGGGCTCAGCCCCAAGGAGGCGGCGCGCAGGTCGATGGACGAGATCAGCGGCGCGCTGGTCGGTATCGGCCTCGTGCTGTCCGCGGTCTTCCTGCCGATGGCCTTCTTCGGCGGGTCGACCGGCGTGATCTTCCGCCAGTTCTCGATCACGATCGTCTCGTCGATGGCGCTGTCGGTGCTGGTCGCGCTGATCCTGACGCCGGCGCTGTGCGCCACGATCCTGCGGCCGGCGCGCGAGCATCAGGAACGCAAGGGCCTGTTCGGCTGGTTCAACCGCAGCTTCGATCGCGGCGTCACCCGCTATGATCACGGCCTGCGCCGGGTCGAGCGCCGCTGGGGCCGGACCCTGCTGCTCTACACCGCCATATTGGGGGTGCTTGCCATCCTGTTCCTGCGCCTGCCCGGCGGCTTCCTGCCGGAGGAGGACCAGGGCGCGATGATGGCTTCCGCCACCCTCCCGGCCGGCAGCACGATCGAGGAAACCGATGCGGTGATGAAGCGCATCCAGAATCATTTCCTGGTCGACGAGAAGGACAATGTCTCCGCCATCTTCACCGTCTCCGGCTTCGGCTTCGGCGGGCAGGGGCAGAATGTCGGCATCTCCTTCATCAAGCTCGCCGACTGGAAGGAGCGCAGGGGCGCGGACGCCCGTGTCGGCGCCATCGCGCGGCGCGCCAATATGGCGTTCAGCCAGTTGCGCGCCGGGATGGTGTTCGCCTTTGTGCCGCCTGCCGTCATCGAACTGGGCAACGCCTCCGGCTTCGATTTCCAGCTGAAGGATGCCGGCGGCCTCGGCCATGACGGGCTGCTCGCGGCGCGCAACCAGCTGCTCGGCATGGCGATGGCCGACAGGCGTCTGGTGCGGGTGCGTCCCAACGGGCTGGAGGATACGCCGCAGCTGGCGCTGAAGGTCGACAAGCAGGCGGCGGGCGCGCTGGGCATCGCCCAGGCCGACATCAACGAAGCGATATCCACCAGCCTGGGCGGCTCCTATGTCAACGACTTCATCGACCGCGGGCGGGTGAAGCGCGTCTTCGTCCAGGCCGACGCGCCGTTCCGCACCACGCCGGAGGCGATCGGTGCGGTCCACGTTCGCGGATCGACCGGCACGATGGCGCCGCTCTCGTCCTTCGCGCGCACCGAATGGAGCTTCGGCCCGTCGCGGCTGGAGCGCTACAATGGCGTGTCCTCGTTCGAGATCATGGGCTCTCCCGCGCCCGGGCTCAGCACCGGCGCCGCGATGGCGGCGATGGAGGAGCATGCCGCCAAGCTTCCGCCCGGCGCCAGCTTCGAATGGACCGGCATCTCCCATGAGGAGAAGCTGTCGGGCGGGCAGGCGCCCCTGCTCTATGCGCTGTCGCTGCTGATGGTCTTCCTGTGCCTCGCCGCGCTCTACGAAAGCTGGTCGGTGCCGCTGTCGGTGCTGCTGGTGGTCCCGCTTGGCGTGTTCGGCGCGGTGCTGGCCGCCTGGGCGATGGGCCTGAACAACGACATCTACCTGCAGGTCGGCCTGATCACGACGATCGGCGTCTCCGCCAAGAACGCGATCCTGATCGTCGAGTTCGCCGAGGAGAAGATGCGCGAGGGCCTGTCCGCCGGCGCGGCGTCGATCGAGGCCGCGCGCCTGCGCCTGCGCCCGATCCTGATGACCAGCTTCGCCTTCATCTTCGGCGTGCTGCCGCTGGCCCTCGCCAATGGGGCCGGGGCGGGCGGGCAGCGCGCGATCGGCTGGGCGGTGGTGGGCGGCATGCTGTCGGCCACGGTGCTGGCGATCTTCTTCGTGCCGCTGTTCTTCACCCTGGTGAAGCGGCTGTTCCGTCAGGACGGGCCGGGCGCCGCGCATCTCCAGGGCAAGCCGGTGGAGGCCGGAGCATGAGGCACATCCTGCTTCCCGCCATCGCCGGCCTGCTGCTCGCGGGCTGCAACCTCGCTCCCAAATATGTCCGGCCGGCCCTGCCGGTTCCGGCTTCGACGCCGGACTATTCGGCGCCGGCGGCCGCCGCCGGGGCGGCGATCGTTCCCGCCGACACCGCCTGGCGGGATTTCTTCGTCGACGATCGGCTGCGCGGGCTGATCGCCCTCGCGCTCGATCAGAATCGCGACCTCCGACTCGCGGTCGCCAATGTCGAACAGGCGCGCGCGCTCTATCGGGTCCAGCGTTCCGATCTGCTGCCGGGCGTCGCCGCGTCGGGCGGCGCGACCTACCAGAAGAGCCCGGTCGGCGGGCTGGGCGGCGGCGGGGGCGGTGCCGCAGCCGGCGCCGGGCGGTTCGACATCTATTCGGCCTCGGTCGGCGTCTCCGCCTGGGAGATCGATCTGTTCGGCCGCGTCCGCAACCTCACCCCTTCGGCGCAGGAGCAATATTTCGCGAGCGAGGAGAACCGCAACGCGGCCCAGGCGACCCTGATCGCCGAGGTCGCCAGCGCCTGGATAACGATGGCGGCGGACCAGGAGCGGTTGCGCATCGCCCGCGATCTGGAGCGGACCTTCGGCATGGCGCTGGAGCTGAACCGCGCCCGTTTCCGCGCCGGGGTCGCTTCCGAACTGGAGGTGCGCCAGGCGCAGACCAGCCACGACCAGGCCCGCTCGGACATCGCCGCCGCGACCGCGCTGGTGGCGCAGGACCAGAATGCGCTGAACCTGCTCGCCGGAACCACCGTGCCCGCCGATCTGCTGCCCGCCGCGCTGGACGAGCGGGAGGCGATGCTTGACAACCTGCCCGCGGATCTGCCGTCGGAGGTGCTGCTGCGCCGGCCCGACATCGCCGCCGCCGAGCATCGGCTGCGGGCGGGCAATGCGGATATCGGCGCGGCGCGCGCGGCCTTCTTTCCCCGCATCTCGCTGACGGCGGCGTTCGGCGTCACCAGCCTCGGCCTGTCGAACCTGTTCCAGTCGGGCAGCGAAAGCTGGTCGGTCGCGCCCACAGCCTCGCTGCCGCTGCTCGATTTCGGGCGCAACAGCGGCAATCTCGCTTATTCGAAGGCCAGTTATCGGGCGCTGGTCGCGCAATATGAGAAGACCGTCCAGCAGGCGTTTCGCGAGGTTTCCGACGCGCTGGCCCGTCGCGCGACGATCGGCGACCAGCTCGCCGCGCAGCGTTCTCTCGCCGATGGCGCGCGGGCCGGCCACCGGCTTTCAGAGGCGCGTTTCCGCTCGGGCATCGATCCCTTCCTGACGACGCTCGATGCGCAGCGCACGCTGTACGCGGCGGAGCAGGGGCTGCTGACAACGCGGTTGCAGCGCGGATTGAACGCGGTCGAACTATACCGCGCCCTGGGCGGCGGGCTACGCTGATCGGCAGTTCACGTCGCGGACGGCTAGAGCAGGATGCTCGTCGCCACCCAGACGAAACCGGCCATGCACAGGATCATGCACGCGCGGTCGCAGATAATGTCCACCCGATCCATCATCGGACTCTCCCCGTCCGGTCGTTGCCGGACAGGCCATTCTACGCTGATTCGCGCCCGGCGATAATCGGCAATCGTCGCTGCACCGCAATGTACCGGTCCCGTTGTGGTCGGGGCACTTGCTGCCTAGAAGTGTCACCATGTCGCACATGATCCAGCTCGATCCGATCGCTGCCCTGATGCTCGCGATCATCGTCGCGCTGTGGGTGGCGGCGGCGGTCGCCTCGATCATCATGGGGTTGCGGCGCGACGCGGTCGCCAAGTCCCGCGCCCGCGATGTCGAGCGGCAGGGTGCCCTGCTCGCCAGCGCGCCCGCCGTGCCCTTCCGCATCGGGCAGGACGGGCGGATCGGCGCCGATCCCCGCCTCGCCCACTGGCTGGGGCTGGAAGCCATCCCCGCCAGCATCGACGAGATGGCGGGGCAGGGCGCCGGCGGCATATCGGTGGTCGATGTCGAGGGGCTCGCCGCCGACGTCAACGCCGCCTTCCAGGCCGGCCGGCCGTTCGAACGCGTCCTCCATCTCGCCGGAACCGACCGGGTGCTGCTCGCGCGTGGGCGCCTCGCCCCGCCCGCGATCGGCGACGGGGTGATCGTGTGGCTGTTCGACAATAGCGAGGCGGAGCGTACGATCGCCCGGCTGTCGGCCGATTGCCAGTCGATCAGCGACGCGCTCGACAGCTGCCTCGCGCTGATCGAGGCGGCGCCCTTCCCGATGTGGCATCGCGGGCCGGACCTGAAGCTCGCCCTGGTCAATTCGGCCTATGTCCGCGCGGTCGAGGGCGAAAGCGCGGAGGATGTCGTCGTCCGCGGCGTCGAGCTGGTCGATGCCGCCGAGGGCCGCCCGCCCCGCGCCACCGCGCTCGCCGCGCGCGATACCGGGCGGATCAAGACCCATGTCGTCCCCGTCACCCTGGGCGGCCAGCGCCGCACCATGCGGATCACCGACGTGCCGATGGGCGAGCATGGCGTCGCCGGCTATGCCTTCGACATCCAGGACCTCGAACAGACGCGCGGCGAACTCGGCCGTTTCCAGGAGGCGCAGCGCGAGCTGTTCGACCGGCTCTCGGCCGGCGTCGCCCAGTTCGCGCCCGATCGCAGCCTGATCTTCTTCAACCAGCCCTTCCTGCAATTCTTCGCGCTCCAGCCCGAATGGCTGGCCGACCGCCCCGAGTTCGATCGGGTGCTGGAGCGGATGCGCGAGACCCAGCGCCTGCCCGAGGCGCGCGACTTCCCCGGCTGGAAGAATGAGCGGCGCCACTGGTTCAACGCGGTGGATTCGGTCGAGGAGACCTGGACCCTGCCCGGCGGCCAGCATCTCCGCGTCGTCGCCCAGCCGCTGCCCAATGGCGGGCTGCTGCTGTTCTTCGAAGACCGCACCGAGCAGGTCCAGCTGTCCAGCGCGCGCGACACGCTGCTCCGCGTCCGCGCCGCCACCTTCGACAATCTGTTCGAGGCGATCGGTGTGTTCGCCGCCGACGGGCGCCTCCACATCTGGAACCAGAGCTTCCGCGACATCTGGGGCCTCAGCGACGCCGATCTCGCCCAGAATCTGCGCGTCGACGCGATGGTCGAGCTGGTCGCCGCCAAACTGGCCGATCCGTCGCGCGCCCAGCTGCTGCGCGATCTCGTCCGCATCGCCACGGTCGATCGCCAGGCGCGCACCGGCCGCATGGCGCTGGCCGACGGCCGCTATTTCGACTTCGCGGTGGTGCCGCTGCCCGACGGCAACGCGCTGTTCACCCTGCTCGACATCACCGCCTCGCGCGGGATCGAGGAAGCCCTTCGGGGGCGCGCCGACGCGCTGGAGGAGGCCGACAAGCTCAAGACCGCCTTCGTCGCCAATATGTCCTACGAGCTGCGCGTGCCGCTCACCTCGATCGCCGGTTTCGCCGAGCTGCTCGATGCCGGCTATGCGGGCGAGCTGCCCGGCGTCGCGCATGAATATGTGAAGGCGATCCTCGCCTCGGTCGGCCGGCTCGGCAGCCTGGTCGAGGACGTGCTTGACCTCACCCAGGGCGCCGCCGGCAACCTTCCCCTCGCCGAGGAGGATGTCGACATGGGCGCGCTGCTCGGCGAGGCGGTCGAGGGCGCCCGCAAGGCAGCCGCCGCCAAGCCGCTCAGCCTGGTCGTCGACATCGATCATGACCTCGGCATGATGCGCGGCGATCCGCGCCGCCTGCGCCAGATCGCCGACCATCTGCTCAACAATGCGATCACCTACACCCCGCCCGCCGGCAAGGTGACGATCCGCGTCCATGGCGACGACGACCTGATCGTCTGGACCGTCGCCGACACCGGCCAGGGCATGGAGCCCGCCCAGCGCGCCGGCATCTTCGACGCCTATCCGCGCATCGACGCCAGCAATGACGAGGGCAAGCAGCTGATCGGCATCGGCCTGCCGCTCACCCGCCAGCTGGTCGAGGCGCATGGCGGCTCGATCGCGCTGGAAAGCGAGCCGGGGCGGGGGACGACGGTGACGATCCACCTGCCCCGCCGCCATGTCGAGCATGGCGATGGCTAGTCGTCACGGGCCCACGCCTTCCGTCATCCCGGATCAGGTCCGGGATGACGGTGATGTTATGGCGATGAGCCGGTGATCCTCGCCGGCCCTGACGAAACCGCCGCCGCGGGCGCCGCGCTCGCCGCCGTTCTCCGCCCCGGCGACGTGGTCGCGCTGTCGGGCGATCTCGGCGCGGGCAAGACGACCTTCGCGCGCGGGCTGCTCCACGCGCTGGGCTTCCAGGGCGAGGTGCCGAGCCCGAGCTTCCCGATCGTCATCCCCTATGCGCCGCCCGAGCTGGCGATCCCGCTCTGGCATGTCGATCTCTACCGGATCGAGGACCCGGAGGAGCTGCTCGAACTCGGCCTGGACGAGGCTCGCGCGGACAGCGTGGTGCTGATCGAATGGCCCGAGCGGATGGGCCGGCTGCTCTGGCCCGATGCGCTGCGGCTGACCATCGCCCCGCACGGCACCGATGCGCGCCGCTTGACTTGGGAAGCGCCCGCGCCATGGGAGGGCCGATGGCCAGTACGATGATTCCCCCGCCCCACGCCTTCCCCTTCCTCGACCGCGCCGGCTGGTCGGATGCGGAGGTGTTGCCGCTGGCAGGCGACGCCAGTTTCCGGCGCTATTTCCGGGTTTTGCGTGGGGGCGAGACGGCGGTTCTGATGGATGCGCCGCCCGAGCATGAGGACAGCCGCCCCTTCCTCGCCGTCGCCCGCCATCTCGCCGCGATCGGCTTCCGCGCGCCGCGCGTCCTGGCCGAGGATCTGGAACAGGGGCTGATCCTGCTCGAGGATTTCGGCGACGCCCGGATGAAGGAGGTGATCGACGCCGATCCGCTGGTCGAGACCCATATCTATGGCGAGGCGATCGATCTGCTCGCCGATCTCCACGGCCATGCGGCCGGGCCGCTGCCCCCCTATGACATGGCCGTCTATCAGCGCGAGGCGGCGCTGTTCCCTGAATGGTACATGCCCGCCGTCGGCCTCGATCCCGACATGGCAACGTGGCAGGCCGCCTGGCATGACGCGCTGGCGCCGATCGCCGCCGATCATTCGATCTCGGTGCTGCGCGACTATCATGCCGAGAATATCATGCTGCTCGGCAACAAGGATCTCGGCCTGCTCGATTTTCAGGACGCGCTGGCCGGCCACCCCGCCTATGATCTCGTCTCGCTGCTCCAGGACGCCCGCCGCGACGTCGCGCCCGAGCTGGAGGCGGCGATGATCGCGCGCTACGCCGCGCGCCGTCCGTTCGACGAGGCCGCCTATGCGCTGCTCGGGGCGCAGCGCAACACCAAGATTCTCGGCATCTTCACCCGCCTGTGGAAGCGCGACGGCAAGCGCCGCTATCTCGATTTCCAGCCGAGGGTGTGGGGCTATCTGGAGCGCGACCTCGCCCATCCCGCGCTGGGGCCGGTCAAGGCGTGGTTCGACGCCCATGTCCCCGCCGCCAGGCGCGCGCCCTTCGACTGGAGCGCGATCGCATGAGCTTCGCCAAGCCGCTGTCGCTGCGCCCCAACCCGGCCGCATCCCCGGTCGGCACCGCGATGGTGCTCGCCGCCGGGCTCGGCAAGCGGATGCGCCCGCTCACCGCCACCCGCCCCAAGCCGCTGGTCGAGGTCGCGGGCAAGCCGCTGCTCGATCATGTGCTCGATCGGCTGCGCGGCGCCGGCATCGGCCGGGTGGTGGTCAACGTCCATTATCTCGCCGATTCGCTGGAGGCGCATCTCAAGCGCAAGGCAGCCGACCTCGACATCCGCGTTTCGGATGAACGCGGCCTGCTGCTCGAAACCGGGGGCGGGGTGGCGAAGGCGCTGCCGCTGATCCCCGACGATCATTTCCTGATCGCCAACAGCGACAATCTCTGGGTCGACGGCCCGGTCGACGCGATCAGCCTGCTCGCCGATCGCTGGGACGATGCGGCGATGGACGCGCTGCTGCTGCTCGTCCCGCTCGCCCGTGCCAACTGCCATAGCGGCCTCGGCGATTTCCACATGGACGCGAACGGCCGCATCACCCGCCGCCGCCCATCCAAGGTCGCGCCCTTCGTCTATACCGGGGTCCAGATCGTCTCGAAGCGGCTGTTCACCGACCTGCCGGAGGGGCCGTTCGGCTTCATGCTGCTGTGGGAACGCGCCATCGCCGCCGGCCGCGCCTTCGGCCTCGTCCACCAGGGCCTGTGGTTCGACGTCGGCACACCCCCCGCGATCGGCAAGACTGAGGCGCTGCTGGGGCGGAATTGACGATATCCGTCGCCCCGGCGGAGGCCGGGGCCGTCCCGATGTTCACGCATCCGAGCCGCTGGCGGCCCCGGCCTCCGCCGGGGCGACGATTCGCAACGGGGCTTCCGCCTCCGTCATGGTCGGTTAGAGTAGCTAGCCGATGACCACCCCCGCCGTCTTCACCATTCCCGCGCACCGCGCCTTCGCCGATGCGCTGGCGGCGGGGCTGATCGCCCAATATGGCCCCGATCCGCTGGCGCTGGCGCGCACCGCGATCCTGGTGCCCAACAACCGCGCGGCGCGCGCGATCAGCGATGCCTTCGTGCGGCGGGCCGAGGGCGGATTGCTGCTGCCCCGGCTCGTCGCGATCGGCGATCCCGAGCTGGACGAGCGGCTGGGCGGCCTGCTCGATCCGATCGCCGGCGAGGACGAGGCACCGATCCCGCCCGCGATCGACCCGCTCGAACGGCAGATGATCCTCGCCCGGCTGACGTCGGAGGCGCGCGCCGCCGCCGGGGCGCCGGTCGACGGCGGCGAGGCGATCCGGCTGGCCGGCGAACTCGGCCGCACCCTCGATCAGCTGCTGATCGAACTGGTGCCACCTGCGCGGCTCAAGGATCTGGTCGACCTGCCCGACCTCTCCGACCATTGGCAGCGCTCGCTCGACATGCTCGAAGCGATCCTGACCCGCTGGCCGGCCGAGCTGGAGAAGCGCGGCCGGATCGACCTGGCCGACCGGCGCAACCGCCTGCTCGATCGCGTGGCGAAGCGCTGGCGCGGCGATCCGCCGCCCGGCCCGGTCATCGCCGCCGGCATCGCCAGCACCACCCCCGCCGTCGCGGCGCTGCTCGCCATCGTCGCCCGGCTGCCGCGCGGGATGGTCGTCCTCCCCGGCATCGACACGATCTCGGCGCGTGAAGAGTGGGACGCGCTGGGCCCGCACGAACCCCGCGACGCCGAGGAGCGCGCGCCGCGCCCGATCGAGAGCCACCCTCAGTTCGCGCTCAAGCGGCTGCTCGACCGGATGGGAGTCGGCCGCGAGGAGGTCCAGACCTGGCGCTGGGGCGGCGGCCGTGACGCGCGATCGGTCCGCGCCCGGGCAATCGCCAATGCCATGGCGCCCGCCGCCTTCACCGACAAATGGCACAAGCTGCCCCCGGCCGAACGCCGCCTGACCGGCGTGCGCGCGATCGAACTGGCTAACCCCGCCGACGAGGCGCAGACGATCGCGCTGGCACTGCGCGAGGCGATCGAGACGCCGGGCCGCACTGCCGCGCTCGTCACGCCCGATCGGGTGCTGGCCCGCCGCGTCGCCGCGCACCTCGCCCGCTGGGGGATCGTCGCCGACGATTCGGCGGGCACCCCGCTGTCGCTGACCCCGGCGGGCACCCTGCTGCTCGCCATCGCCGAGGCGGCGGCGGAGGGCTTCGCGCCGGTCGCGCTGCTCGGGCTGGTCAAGCATCCGCTGGTGCGGCGGGGCGAGGAACGCGGCGCCTGGCTCGATGGCGTCCGCCGGCTCGATATCGCCTTGCGCGGCCCCCGCCCGCCCGCCGGGCTTGACGGCGTCGCCGCCTTCCTGCGCGACGGCGAGGGCGTGGTGAAGGCGAAGCGCGCGCGGGCGATCGGCTGGTGGGAAGCGGTGAGGCCGCTGCTGGGGCCGTTGCAAGCCGCTTTTGCACCCCTCCCCTTCAGGGGAGGGGCTGGGGGTGGGGCCTCTCCACAAACACACCGCCGCGAGGAGGACAGGCCCCATTCCAACCCCTCCCCTGAAGGGGCGGGGCTCTCATCCCTCCTCGCCGCCGTTCGCGAGGCCGCGACATCGCTGGCGGGCGATGCCGCCTGGTCGGGCCCCGATGGCCGCGCCGCCGCCGATCTGATCGCCGAGCTGGAGGCGACCGCGCCGCTCGGCCCCGCCGGTTTCGATCCCGCGAGCCTCGCCCCCACATTGCGCCTGCTGATGGATGCGCAGGCGGTGCGTCCGCCGCAGGGCGGCCATCCCCGCCTGTCGATCTGGGGCCTGCTCGAAGCGCGGCTGCAGCATGCCGATCTGATGGTGCTGGGCGGGCTCAACGAAGGGGTGTGGCCGCCGCTGCCCAGCCCCGATCCCTGGCTCGCCCCGCGCATCCGCGCCGAACTGGGGCTGGTCGGGCTGGAGGCGCGGATCGGCCTGTCCGCGCATGATTTCGCCATGGCATTGGGGGCGCCGCGGGTGATCGTCACCCGCGCCCGGCGCGACGCGCGCTCGCCGACCATCGCCTCGCGCTTCTGGCTGCGGCTGGAGGCGATGACCGGCGGCATCACCCGCGAGCATCGCCTGCCCCATTGGGCGGCGGCGATCGATCGGCCCGCCGGCCCGCCCGAACCCGCCGGCCGGCCGCGCCCCGCGCCGCCGGTCGCCGATCGCCCGTCGATCATCGCCGTCACCAAGCTCGACCGGCTGAAGGCCGATCCCTTCGCCTTCTATGCCGATGCGATGCTGAAACTGTGGTCGCTCGATCCGGTCGACGCCGATCCCACCCCCGCCTGGCGCGGCACCGCCGTCCATGCGGTGTTCGAGCGCTGGATGAAGGAGGACGCCTGCGATCCCGAGCGGCTGATCCCCCGCGCGCGCGTCCTGCTCGACGAGATGGCGGCGCACCCGGTGATGCGCGCCCTGTGGGAGCCCCGGCTGATGGCGGCGCTGGAATGGATCGCCGATGCGATGCGCGCGCTGAAGGCGGAAGGGCGCCACGCGCTGGTCGCCGAAGTGAAGGGTGAGGTCGACGTCGCCGGCATCCGGCTGAAGGGCACGGTGGACCGGATCGACCGGCGCGGCGACGGCCGGATCGCGATCATCGACTACAAGACCGGCATGCCGCCCAGCGCGGCGGCGGTGGCGGAGGGCTATTCGATGCAGCTCGGCCTGCTCGGCCTGATCGCCGAGCGCGGCGGCTTCGACGGGGTCGACGGCGTGCCGGTCGACTTCGAATATTGGTCGCTCGCGCGCAACCGAGAGAATGGCTTCGGCTATGTCTCGCGCCCGGTGGGCGGCAAGGACGGGATCGATCCCGAACGCTTCACCGCGCTCGCCGCCGAGACGCTGGGCCGGGCGGTGCGCAAATGGCTGACCGGCCCGGCTCCCTTCACCGCCAAGCTGGCCCCCGAATATGCGCCTTATGGCGATTATGACCAGTTGATGCGGCTCGATGAATGGTATGGGCGCGACATGGCCCTGCTGCCCGGCGAGGCGGAGGAACCGGCATGAGCAACCGGCTCCGCCCGCTCGATCCGCTGCTCGATCAGCAGCGCACCGCCTCCGACCCCAAGGAGCTGGTCTGGCTGTCGGCCTCGGCCGGCACCGGCAAGACCCAGGTGCTGACCGCGCGGGTGCTGCGGCTGCTGCTCAACGGTGCCGCGCCGGAGGCGATACTGTGCCTCACCTTCACCAAGGCCGGCGCCGCCGAGATGGCCGAGCGCATCCATGCCCGGCTCGCGCGCTGGGCGGGGCTGAAGCAGGACCAGAAGCTGGTGCAGGACCTCGGCCGGCTCGGCGAGGATGCGACGCCCGAGCGGCTCGCCCGCGCCCGCCAGCTGTTCGCGCGGGTGCTGGAGGCGCCGGGTGGCGGCCTGCGCATCCAGACCATCCACGCCTTCTGCCAGACATTGCTCGCCGGCTTCCCGTCGGAAGCGGGGCTTGCCCCCGGCTTCCGCCCGCTGGAGGGGCGGGAGCAGGCGACGCTCGCCCGCCGCACCCTTGCCGATCTGGTCCAGGATGCGCAGGCGGGGGGCGATCTCGGCCTGATCGACGACATCAAGGCGCTGAGCCTCCGGCTGGGCGAGGCGCGCGCCGAGGGCTATCTGGGCGACTGCGCCCGCGCGCCCGAGGCGATGGAGAGCCTGGGGATACGGCAGGGCATCGAGCCCCGCCTGCGCCGGACGCTCGGCGTGCCCGATGGCGATGTCGAGGCGGCGATCGAGGCCGCCTGCGCCGATCTCGACCTCGACTGTTTCCATGCGGTGGCGCGCGCCAACCGCGACTGGGGAACGGCGACCGGGCTCGTCGCCGCCGATCTCGCCGCCGCCTTCCTCGCCGCCAGCCCACGCGCCCGCGCCGCGATGCTCGACGACATCCTCGGTCTCGTCCTCACCAAGGCGCGCGAGCCGCGCAAATATCAGGCGGGCCTGCTCAAGGCCGATGCCGCCTATCCCGATCATTGCGGCCGCCTCGCCGAACAGGTGCTGCGCCTGATCGGCTGGCGCGAGCGCGCCGAACTGGCGGCGCTGATCGGCGCGGCGCTGCGCGCGGGGCAGGCCTATGCCGCCGCCTATGCCCAGGCCAAGCGCGCTGCCGGTCTGGTCGATTTCGACGATCTGATCCGCAAGGCGGTCGAACTGCTGCAGACGCCGGGCATGGGCGACTGGGTGCGCTACAAGCTCGATCAGGCGACCGACCATATCCTCGTCGACGAGGCGCAGGACACCAATGCCCGGCAATGGGCGATCGTCGCGGCGCTCGCCTCCGATTTCTTCGCCGGCCATGGCGCGCGCGGGCGCAAGCGGCGTACCCTGTTCAGCGTCGGCGATTTCAAGCAGGCGATTTTCGGCTTTCAGGGCACCGATCCGCTCGCCTTCGAGGCCGCCCGCATCGCCTTCGCCCGCGAGGCCGAGGCGGGATCGCAGGACGCGCCCGAACAGCGCCTGTTCCAACAACTGTCGCTCGATCGCAGCTTCCGCTCGGCGCCCGCCGTGCTGGAGCTGGTCGACCGCCTCGTCGCCGATCTCGGTCCCGACGAGCTGGGCCTGTTCACCCCCACCGATCGCCATGTGCCGTGGAAGGCCGACCTGCCGGGCCGGGTGACGCTGTGGCGCCCGGTCAGCCTCGACGGCATCGCCGGGCCCGATGACGATGCGGGCGAGGAGGGCTGGATCGACGACGCCACCCGCGCCTTCGCCAACCGGCTGGCCAAGCAGGTGCGCGACTGGATCGAGCAAAGGCTGTGGCTGTCGGGGGAGAAGCGGCCCGTCCAGCCTGGCGACATCATGATCCTGGTCCGCCGCCGCGCCGAACTCGCCTCGCTGATCGTCGCCCGGCTCCATGCCGAGGGTGTGCCGGTCGCAGGCGTCGACCGGCTGCGGCTGACCGCGCCGCTGGCGGTGCGCGACCTGCTCGCGGCGATGCGCTTCGCCACCCAGCGCGAGGATGATCTCAGCCTCGCCTGCCTGCTGGTCTCGCCGCTGTTCGGCTGGAACCAGGAGGAACTTTACCGGGTCGGCCATGGCCGGGAGGGGGCACTGATCGACGCGGTGCGGGCCAAGGGCGCCGCCGCCGCCAATGTCGCGCTGGACGACATCCTCGCCCGCGCCGATTTCACCACCCCCTATCGCTTCCTCGAACATCTGCTGACCGGGCCGCTCGACGGGCGGCGCAAGCTGCTCCACCGGCTGGGGCAGGAGGCGCGCGACCCGATCGAGGAACTGCTCAACGCCGCGCTCCAGTTCGAGGGCACGGCGACCGCCAGCATCCAGCGCTTCCTCGACTGGTTCGATCGCGGCGAGGTGGAGATCACCCGCGACAGCGCGGCCCCCTCGGGGGCGGTGCGGGTGATGACGGTACACGGCTCCAAGGGGCTGGAGGCGCCGCTCGTCATCCTCGCCGACGCCACCGGCAATCCCGAGGCGGCGCCCACCACCCGGCTCGACTGGAAGATCGATCCCGACGGCCCCGCCGTCCCGGTGCCCCGCCCGCGCAAGCAGGAGATGGTCGAGGAGATCGCCGCCGACGCCGCCGAACTGGCCCGGCGCGAGCGGCAGGAGCATTGGCGGCTGCTCTATGTCGCGCTGACCCGCGCGCGCGAGCATCTCGTGATCGGCGGCGCGCTCGGCGTCCGCGCGCGGGGCGAGCCGCCCGAGCAGAGCTGGTACAAGGCGGTCGACCGGGCGATGGCGGGGCTGGGCGGCGATTGGGTGCCGGACGAGCATTGGGGCGAGGCGCGCCACTATCAGGGCAGCGCCGCCGACAGTGGCGCCCGCACCCCGCCCCGCGCGCGCCGTCCCGCGCCGTTGCTGGCCGAGCCGGACTGGCTCCGCCGCCCCGCCCCGCCCGAGGCCCGGCCGCCCCGCCCGCTGGCACCATCCTCGCTCGGCCCCGACGACGTACCCGATCCGCCTCCTTCGGCGGCGATGCGGGAGGCGGCACGGCGCGGTTTGCTGCTCCACGCGCTGTTCGAACGTCTGCCGGTGGTGCCGGCCGAGCGGCGGATGCCGGCAGCAGAGCGCTGGCTCGCCGGATCGGCCGGGGTCGAGGATGCGGCGGTGGCGCGGGCGCTGGCCGACGATGCCTGTCGGATCATCGCCGATCCGCGCTTCGCCGCGATCTTCGGGCCGGATGCGCTGGCCGAGGCGCCGGTCGCCGCGGTGGTGGAGGGGGAGGTGATCGCGGGAACGGTCGACCGGCTGCTGGTCACGGCCGAGCGAATCCTGGTGGTCGATTTCAAGACCGGCCGCCGCGTGCCCGCCGGGCTGGACGCCGTGCCCGCCCACCATCTCCGCCAGATGGCCGCCTATGCCGCCGCGCTGCGGGTGATCTTCCCCGGCCGGCCGGTCGAGGCGGCGCTGCTCTACACCGCCGGGCCGAGCCTGATCGCGCTGCCCGATGCGCTCCTCCATTTCGCCGCCCCGGCGACGGAGAAAGAGCGGCTTTAGGGGGGAGGAGCAAAAGCTTGGGCAAGGCCGTTGAGCGGTTCGCGCGGCCATCCTACATCTGGGGCTGAAACCAAGGAGCTTTTCCCGATGCCGACCAAAGCGATCACCGATTCGTCGTTCAGCGACGACGTCCTCAATGCCGACAAGCCGGTGCTGGTCGACTTCTGGGCGGAATGGTGCGGCCCGTGCAAGATGATCGGCCCGGCGCTGGAAGAGATTGCCGACGAGCTGGGCGAGCAGGTGACGATCGCCAAGATCAACATCGACGACAATCCTGATGCCCCCGGCCGCTATGGCGTGCGCGGCATCCCGACGATGATCCTGTTCAAGAACGGCCAGCCCACCGCCACCAAGGTCGGCGCCGCGCCCAAGAGCGCCCTCAAGGGCTGGCTCGAAGGCGAGCTGTAAACAGCGGCGTCGCACCGGCCTCCGCCGGGGCGACGTCTTTCAATCGAACAATACCGCCTTCGCCAGGTCCCACATCGCAGGCGAATTCGCCGCGATCGCGCCCTTGCCGGGCACGTCGAGCCGATAGGGCTCGCCGTCGTTGCGCGCGATCCGGCCGCCCGCTTCCTCCAGCATCAGCGCGCCCGCCGCATGGTCCCAGACATGGGTGCGCTCGTAGAGGGCGATGTCGTTCCGCCCCAGGATCAGCCGGGGATATTGCTCGCCCGCGCAGCGCGGGATGGCGACGATCTCCAGCCGCCCCTCGGCGCGGCGGCGGACGTCGGCCTGGCGGTCCTCGGGCATGAAATAGGTCGCGATCGCCGCCTTGGGCAGCGCCCCTTCGGAACGCCGCGCGGTCACCCGCTCGCCGTCGAAGAAGCAGCCGGCCCCGCGCCGCGCATGGGCGATCCGCCCGCTTACCGGATCGAGAATCCACCCCGCCTCGCGCTCTCCGTCCACCGACAGGCCGATCATGATCGCGAAGGGGCTCTTGCCCTCGGTGAAATTGTTGGTGCCGTCGAGCGGATCGATGATCCAGGCGACACCCTCGCCGACGCGATCGACGATCGAGGGATCGGCGGCGGCCGCCTCCTCGCCGATGATCCGTGCCTCGGGCAGCAGCCGGGTAAGCCCCTCGCTGAGCAGCGCCTCGCTCTCGCGGTCGACGATGGTGACGAAGTCGCCCGGCGTCTTCTCGCCATATTCATGGGCGGCAAGATTGCGGAAGCGCGGCATCATGATGTCGCGTGCCACCCCGCGCATCAGGTCCAGGACGGGCTGGTAGAGGCCGTGCATCAGGTCAGCGGGATCATGACATTGTCGGCATAGCCGGGCCGCGCCTTCAGCCGCTCATACCAGGCCTCGACATGCGGCCGGGCGGGCCGTTCGATGTCGAGCGTGAACCAGGTGTGGGCATAGACGCCCATCGGGATGTCGCCGATCCGGAAACTGTCGCCCGACAGCCAAGGCTTTTCCGCCAGTGCGGCATCGAGGATCGCCATCTTCTCGCCGCAGGTCGCGGCCGATGCGGCGATGGCGGCCAGGTCACGATCGGCCGGCGCGGTGCGGACGATGCCCCAGAAGGCATTGAACTGGGCGGGCGCATAGGAGGTCTGCCAGTCCATCCAGCGATCTGCCAGCGCCCGTGCCCGCAGATCGTCGGGCCATAGCGCGGGAGCGTATTTCGCCGCCAGATAACGCAGGATCGCGTTCGATTCCCACAGCACGAAGCCGTCATCCTCGATCGTCGGGATCAGCCGGTTGGGGTTCATCGCCAGATAGGCGTCGGTGAAGCCGAACTTCCCCCCGATGTCGCGCCGTTCATGGTCGATCCCCGCCTCGACCGCCGCCCACGCGACCTTCTTGACGTTGTGCGAGTTCAGCCGGCCCCAGATAATCAGCGACATTATGTTTCCTCCGGAAAGTCCGGCACCGGCCCGCTCCCCCGCCCGGCCCGCCATTGATTATACCCTGTGGGAGGCCGGGTGGGGGAGCGGGCCGGTGCCGTTATCGGCGTCAGCCGATCAAAAAAGCCCTCAGCTGCGGTAATCGGCGTTGATCGAGATATAGCCGTGGGTCAGGTCGCAGGTCCAAACCGTGGCGCGACCGTCGCCGAGGCCGAGGTCCACCCCGATCTCGATCTCCTTGCCCTTCAGATGCGCGGCGACCGGCGCCTCGTCATAGCCCTCCACCGCCAGGCCGCCGCTGGCGACCTGGGTTCCGCCGAAGCGGATCGACAGCCTGTCGCGCTCGGCGGGCTCGCCGGCCTTGCCGACAGCCATCACCACGCGGCCCCAGTTGGCGTCCTCGCCCGCGATCGCGGTCTTCACCAGCGGCGAATTGGCGATCGACATGCCGATGCGCTGGGCGCTGGCGTCGCTCTCGGCGCCCTCCACCGTGATCGCGATGAACTTGGACGCGCCCTCGCCGTCGCGGACCACCTGCTGGGCGAGGTCGAGGCACAGCTCGGTCAGTGCCGCCTGCAGCGCATCGGCGCCGGCATCGTCGATCGATTCGAGCCGGGGATTGCCCGCCTTGCCGGTCGCGAAGGCGAGCACGGTGTCGCTGGTCGATGTGTCGCCGTCGACGGTGATGCAGGAGAAGCTCTGGCGGTTCGCGCTGTCCAGCATCGCCTGGAGCAGGCCGGGCGCGATCGCAGCGTCGGTGAAGATGAAGCCCAGCATCGTCGCCATGTCCGGCGCGATCATCCCCGATCCCTTGATGATGCCGACCAGCTCGACCCGGGTGCCGCCGATCATGGCCGATGCGCGGGCGCCCTTGGCGAAGGTGTCGGTGGTCATGATCGTGGCGGCGGCTTCCTCCCAGCTCGCCTCGGGCGCCTGCAGCACCGCGTCGATCCCGGCCTCGGCCTTGTCGATCGGCAGCGGCACGCCGATCACGCCGGTCGAGGCGACGAATATGTCCGACGGCTTGCAGCGGACCGCGCCGGCCACCCGCGCGGTGATAGCCTCCACCGCCGCGCGCCCCCGGTTGCCGGTGAAGGCGTTGCTGTTGCCGGCATTGACGACCAGCGCCCGCGCCTGGCCCAGCGGCAGCGCGGCGCGGCACCATTCCACCTCGGGCGAGGGGCATCTGCTTTTCGTCGTCACCCCGGCGACGGCGGTGCCTTCGTCGAAGGCGGCGAAGGTCAGGTCGGCACGGTCCCATGTCTTGTAGCCCGCGCGCGCCACAGCGATCCGCACGCCGGCGATCGGCGGCAGATCGGGGAAGGATGCGGGGGCAAGCGGGGAACGGTCCATGGGTGACTCCGGAATGATTGCCGGGCCTATAGGGGGAGCCGGCCAACTTTTGAAGTTCAGCCCCAAAAGATCCTCCCTGTCCTAAGGACGGGGAGGGGGACCACTCGAAGAGTGGTGGAGGGGTCGGCGCGCAGCGCCGGCTTCGCCGCCGCCGCCTCCACCATTCGCCAGGCGAATGGTCCCCCTACCCACCGCTGCGTGGCAGGGAGGAACTGCGCCGTACAATTGACCAATGCCGGAACGGAACCTATCTGCACCGGGATCATTTGCGCGGCGGCCCGTTGGCCGATCGCACAGCCCTGTCTCAAGGAATGCCCATGCTCGGCGGCCTCGCCAAAGCCCTCTTCGGTTCGTCGAACGACCGCTATGTGAAGTCGCTGCGCCCGATCGTGCAGAAAATCGGCAGCTATGAGCCCGCGCTGGAGGCGATGAGCGACGAGGATCTGGCCGGCCAGACGGTGAAGTTCCGCCAGCGGCTCGATGCCGGCGAGACGCTCGATTCGCTGCTGCCCGAGGCGTTCGCGACGGTGCGGGAGGCGGCGCGCCGCGTGCTCGGCCAGCGCCATTACGACGTGCAGATGATCGGCGGCATCGTCCTCCATCGCGGCGAGATCGCCGAGATGCGGACCGGCGAGGGCAAGACGCTGGTCGCGACCCTGGCGGTCTATCTCAACGCGCTGCCCGGCCAGGGCGTCCATGTCGTCACCGTCAACGATTATCTCGCCACCCGCGACGCCGAATGGATGGGCCGGGTCTACCGCTTCCTGGGGCTGACCGTCGGCACGATCGTCCCGAACCTCACCGACGGCCAGCGCCGCGATGCCTATCGCTGCGACATCACCTATGGCACGAACAACGAGTTCGGCTTCGATTATCTGCGCGACAACATGAAATATGAGCGCAGCTCGATGGTCCACCGGCCGTTCCACTATGCGGTGGTCGACGAGGTCGATTCGGTGCTGATCGACGAGGCGCGCACCCCGCTGATCATTTCCGGCCCGACCGACGACAAGTCCGAACTGTACAAGTCGGTCGATGCGATCGTGAAGCAGGTCGAGAAGTCGGACTATGAGTTCGACGAGAAGCAGCGCTCGGTCGTGCTGACCGAGGATGGCACCGAACGGCTCGAGCGGCTGCTGGAGGCGGCCGGGCTGCTCGAGGGCGACAATCTCTATGATTTCGAGAATACCCAGGTGGTCCACCACCTGAACCAGGCGCTGCGTGCCAACATCGCGTTCAAGCGCGACACCGACTATATCGTCAAGGACGGCAAGATCATCATCATCGATGAGTTCACCGGCCGCATGATGGATGGCCGGCGCTGGTCGGACGGCCTGCACCAGGCGGTCGAGGCCAAGGAAGGCGTCAATATCGAGCCCGAGAACCAGACGATGGCCTCGATAACCTTCCAGAATTATTTCCGCATGTATCCCAAGCTGGGCGGAATGACCGGCACGGCCGCGACCGAGGCCCATGAATTCTACCAGATCTACAAGATGAACGTGGTCACGATCCCGACCAACCTTCCGGTCAAGCGGATCGACCAGGACGACGAATTCTACAAGAACATCCAGGACAAGTTCGCCGCGATCACCCAGGCGATCCGCGAGGCGAAGGAGCGCGGACAGCCGGTGCTGGTCGGCACCGTGTCGATCGAGAAGTCCGAGCTGCTGTCGGAATTCCTGACCAAGGAGGGCGTCGCCCACAACGTCCTCAATGCGCGCTACCATGAGCAGGAAGCGCATATCGTGGCGCAGGCGGGCCGGCTCAACGCGGTGACGATCGCCACCAACATGGCCGGCCGCGGCACCGACATCCAGCTGGGCGGCAACCTCGAATTCCGCCTGCTCGACGAGCATCCCGACCTGGAGATCGGCACCCCGGAGTTCGACGCGGCGGCCGAGCGCATCCGCGCCGAGATTATCGTCGAGAAGGAGCGGGTGCTGGCCGCCGGCGGCCTGTTCGTGCTCGGCACCGAGCGGCATGAGAGCCGCCGCATCGACAACCAGCTGCGCGGCCGTTCGGGCCGCCAGGGCGATCCGGGCCTCAGCCGCTTCTACCTGTCGCTGGACGATGACCTGCTGCGCATCTTCGGCCCGCAGACGATGTTCGCGCGGATGATGAACAAGAATCTGCAGGATGGCGAGGCGATCGTCAGCCCCTGGATATCCAAGGCGATCGAGACCGCGCAGAAGAAGGTCGAGGCGCGCAACTACGACGTCCGCAAGCAGGTCGTCGAATATGACGATGTGATGAACGATCAGCGCAAGGTGATCTACGAGCAGCGCGCCGACATCATGGATGCCGAGACCGTCGACGAGGTGGTCGCCGACATGCGCGCCGAGACCGCCAATGCGATCGTCGGCGAGGCGTGCCCGCCCAACAGCTATCCCGAGCAGTGGGACATGGAGATGCTAACCGCGCGCGCCGCCGACGTGCTCGGCATCGCCCCGCCGTTCGACGAATGGCTGGCGCAGGACGGCATCGATCCCGAGCTTCTGACCGAGAAGGTACAGGCCGAGGCGGATGCGATCATCGCCGCCAAGCAGGCCGACATCGACGAGCAGAGCTGGCACGGCATCGAGAAGAGCGTGCTCCTCCAGTCGCTCGATCATCACTGGAAGGAGCATCTGGCGACGCTCGACGCGCTGCGCCAGGTCATCCACCTGCGCGCCTATGCGCAGAAGACGCCGATCAACGAATATAAGCAGGAAGCCTTCGCGCTGTTCGAGCGGATGCTGGTGGCGATCCGCGAGGAGGTGACCCGCATCCTCGCCCACGCGCATTTCGAACGCACGTCGGAGCTGCCCGAGCTGCCGCCGATGCCCGATTTCATCACCAGCCATCTCGACCCGCTGACCGGTGAGGACAATTCGGGCGACCGCGATGCCGGCGCGCTGGGCCTGATCTCCAGCCGCGCGCCGCAGGGTGCGCTCGGCCTGGCCGGAGACGGCTTCGCCATCTCGCCCGAGGTCGCGGCGACGCTGACCCGCAACTCGCCCTGCCCCTGTGGATCGGGCCGGAAATACAAGCACTGCCACGGGGCGCTTTGAGCAGCCAAAGCCTCGAGACGAAAAGCCGTCATCCTGAACTTGTTGCAGGATCCACCGTTTCACGGGAGAGGACGGCGCGGATGACGGGTGGATGCTGAAACAGGTCCGGCATGACGGTTCAGGCGGGGCGCGGCGTCCGGATGCTTGCCCATGAAATCCCCCATCAAACGCTGGGGCTGGTTCCTGCTCGGCTGGATGATGGTGGCGCTGGGCTTCATCGGCGCGGTGCTGCCGGTGATGCCGACGACGATCTTCCTGATCCTTGCCGCCGGCTGCTTCAGCCATTCCAGCCCGCGCTTCGAGGCCTGGCTGCTCGACCATCAATGGTTCGGCCCGTCGATCCGCCGCTGGCGCGAGCGTGGCGCGATTCCGCGCACGGCGAAGATCGTCGCGATCGTCAGCATGGCGGGCGGCTATGCGGTGCTGCTGTTCACCGTCGATCCGCTGTGGTGGATCGACCTGATCGTCGCCGCCGCGCTGATCGCCTGCGCGGCCTATGTGGCGACGCGGCCCGACGCCTGAAAGCACCGCGCGGGCCCGCCTGCGCAACGACGTTGCGGCATGCGGCACTGGCGTTCACCATTTAACGAAAGTTTACATCAACGCCTTTCCCTTAACCGCAATCTGTAACTAAAAGGCTTCGAAGAGCGGCGCTTAGCCGCAGGGGAGCAGTTCGAGTCCGATGGAGAGCCCAGCCGACGCCGGTCGCCTGCTGACGCTTGCGGAGACGCTTGCGGGGCTCGGCTATTGGCGCTCCGATCGCAGCAGGAACAACTTCTCCTGGTCGCCCCAGATGTACCGCATCCTGGGGATCGCGCCCGATGCGGCGCCCGGCCCCGACCTGTTCCGCGCCCATTATCATCCCGACGATCTCGACAAGGTGGAGTTCGCGGTCGGCGAGGCGGCGCGCACCGGCACCATGCCGCCCACCCGGTTTCGCTGGATCCGTCCCGACGGCCGGCTCGTGCACATCGAGGTCGCCGCCCAGCGTGAGGGCGAGGGCGAGATGATCGGCATATTGCGCGACGTGACCGAGGAGGTCGAGGGCGAGCGGGCGCTGATCGCGGCACGGGATCAGGCTCGCGCCGCCGAACGCACCAAGGCCGAGATGCTCGAGGTGATGAGCCACGAGATCCGCACCCCGATGCACGGCGTGCTAACCGCGATCGACCAGCTGCGCCGCGATCCGAGTGATGCCCAGCGTGCCGCGCTGCTCGCCAATCTCAGCCAGGGCGCCTCGACGGTGATGAGCGTGGTCGACGACATGCTCGATTATACCAGGGTCGAGGCTGGCCGCGTCGTGATCGAAAGCATCAACTTCGACCTGAAGTCGGTGGTCCGCACCACGGTGGACCTGTTCAATGGCACCGCCGCGGCCAAGGGGCTCAGCCTCGACGTCCATGGGCTGGACGGCGATCCCGCGATCCTGAAGGGCGATCCCGCGCGGCTCCAGCAATTGCTGTCGAACCTGATCGGCAATGCCATCAAGTTCACCGAGACCGGCAGCGTCTCGGTCGGCCTCTCGCCGACCCGGTCCGACGACAAGGCCGATTACTGGATGATCATCGTCCGCGACAGCGGCCAGGGGCTGGGCGAGGAGGCGCTGGGCCGAATCTTCTCCCGCTCGGAGCAGGCCGATGCGGCGCGGCTGCGGATGCAGGGCCGCACCGGCCTCGGCCTTGCGATCAGCCAGCAGCTCGCCGAGGCGATGGGCGGGTCGATCGCGGTGGCGAGCGATCCCGGCAAGGGCACGACCTTCTCGGTCGAACTGCCGTTCAAGCGCGCTGACGCCGATGCGGTCCGCGCCGCGGCCGAAGCGGTTCCGACCGGCCCGATGCGCATCCTGCTGGCCGAGGACAATCCGATCAACCGCCGGCTGATGGCCGGGCTGCTGACCCGCGAGGGCCACCAGGTCGTCGCGGTCGAGGACGGGCGCAAGGCGCTGGGCGCGATCTCCGGACAGCCGTTCGACCTGATCCTGATGGACATGCAGATGCCCGAGCTGGACGGCATCGCCGCGACCCGGGCGATCCGCTCGCTGGATCCCCCCGCCTCGAACACCCCGATCCTGGCGATCAGCGCCGATTCGGCGCCCGAGCGGCGGCGCGTCTATTTCGATGCCGGCATCGACAGTTTCCTGCCCAAGCCGATCGTCTCCGCGCAGCTGCTGGAAATGATCGCCAAGATGCGGCGCAAGCCCACCGGCCCCGATATCGCCGGCGGCGACAGCTTCAACCGCGAACGCCTCAATGTGCTGGTCGAGAATGCCGGCTATGAAGACGCCGCCGTGCTGATGAAGATGCTGCTGTTCGACGTCAGCGATCGGCCGCAGCGCATCGGGGCGGCGGTGCGGGGCCAGGCCTGGGAGCTGGCGGCGGCGGAGGCGGAGGCGCTGCGCTCGCTGCTCGACAGCTTCGGCACGTTCAGCCTGTCGCGCCTTCTCGCCGCGATCGGCCGGCAATGCACCCGCCACGAATGCCCGCCCGCGCTGCTCGACGAACTGTTCGAGCAGGCCAAGGCGCTGGCGGCGCTGCTCCACGCGGAATTCGGCTCGGTGCCCAGCGCAATCGCCCATGCGATCGACAATGTGGTGGAGCCCGATTTCGGCAGGCGCAAGAACTAGGCGGTATCGTCGCGCCGGCTCCATCCGATCCAGGTTCGGATGGGCAGGGTGCGACTCGTTGGTGACGGGGTCGCATAATCCCGCTATTGGCGCGGTCCCATGAAAGATTTACCCACCGTCGCGATCGTCGGCCGTCCGAACGTCGGCAAGTCGACGCTGTTCAACCGTCTGGTCGGCAAGAAGCTGGCGCTGGTCGACGACCAGCCGGGCGTGACGCGCGACCGGCGCGAGGGCGACGCCTCCCTGCTCGGCATGGACTTCAAGATCATCGACACCGCCGGTTTCGAGACCGACGACCCGCAGACCCTGCCCGGCCGGATGCGCGCGCAGACCCAGGCGGCGGTACGCGACGCCGATGTCGCGCTGTTCATGATCGACGCGCGCGCCGGGCTCACCCCGCTCGACGAGGAGATCGCCAACTGGCTGCGCGGTGAGGATACGCCGGTGGTCGTCCTCGCCAACAAGGCTGAAGGCAAGGCCGCCGAGCATGGCGTGCTGGAGGCGTTCAACCTGGGCCTCGGCGATCCGGTTCCCTTCTCGGCCGAGCATGGCGAAGGGATCGTCGACCTGTTCGAGGCGCTGCGCCCGCATGTCGACCGCGAGGAGGACGAGTTCGCGGAGGACGCGGACGACGATGAGGAGGCGAGCGGCCCGCTCAAGCTCGCCATCGTCGGCCGTCCCAATGCCGGCAAGTCGACGCTGATCAACAAGATCCTCGGCGAACAGCGGATGATCACCGGGCCCGAGGCCGGCATCACCCGCGATTCGATCGCGATCGACTGGGACTGGAAGGCGCCCGATGGCGAGATCCGCCCGATCCGGCTGATCGATACCGCCGGCATGCGCAAGCGCGCCAAGGTGCAGGACAAGCTGGAGAAGCTGTCGGTCGCCGACGGCCTGCGCGCGGTCGACTTCGCCGAGGTCGTCGTGCTGCTGCTCGATGCGACGCTGGGGCTGGAGGCGCAGGACCTGCGCATCGCCGACAAGGTGCTGCAGGAGGGCCGCGCGCTCATCATCGCGCTGAGCAAATGGGATGTGGCGCAGGACCCCCCCTCGCTTTTCCAGGGGGTGCGCGCGGCGCTCGACGAGGGGCTGGCGCAGGTCAAGGGCCTGCCGCTGCTCACCGTCTCGGGCGAGACCGGGCGCGGCATCGACCAGCTGCTCCAGGTCGCGCACGAGACCCGCGAGGCCTGGTCGAAGCGCGTCTCGACCGGCCAGCTCAACCGCTGGTTCGAAAAGGCGATCGAGGCCAATCCGCCGCCCGCCCCCGGCGGCAGGCGGATCAAGCTGCGCTACCTGACCCAGGCGCGCACCCGCCCGCCCAGCTTCGTGCTGTTCGGCACGCGGGTCGATCAGCTGCCGGAGAGCTACAAGCGCTATCTGGTCAACGGCATCCGCCGCGAACTGGGCTTCGGCGCGGTGCCCGTGCGGCTGACCGTCCGGGCGCCCAAGAACCCGTTCGACTGAAATGGTGCCGGTCCGCGTCGATGCGCGCGGGATGCGCTGTCCCTGGCCGGTGCTGCGGCTTGCGCGGGCGATGCGCGAGCTGGGCGGCGGACCGGTCCTGATTCTCGCCGATGATCCGATCGCGCCCGGCGAGATCGCTGCGCTTGCCGCGGCGCAGGGGTGGGATGTCGTGGCGGCGGGCGAAGCGCATGGCTGGATCGTCGCTTCGACCAAAGTCTGACGCCTCCGCCGAAATAGTTTCTGATGCCGTAACGAAAGCCGAAAACCGGGGCTAAACAAGACCATGCCGGTAACCTGTCATTTACGCCCCTGCCCTATGTTCCTTCCCGGGCAGCCAGGATGGCGAACGGGACATGGGCATGGTGCAGAGCGGCAACGGGGTGGTGAACTGGACGACGTTCGACCAGACGCGTGCCCTGATCGGCAATGATTTCACCAAGATCCTGGGCTATTATCGCGACGATGCCGCGAAATGCGTGGTCGCGGTCGAGCAGGCCTACAAGCTGCGCGACGCCGTCTCGATGGTCCGCCCGGCGCACACGCTGAAGGGCGATTCGCTCCAGTTCGGCGGCGAGGCGCTTGGCAAGCTGGCCGAGCATATCGAACATAGCGCGCGCCGCTGCGTCGAGGAGCACAGCGCCCCCGACAAGCTCGACGCCGAGATCCTCCAGCTGCGCCCGCTGCTGATCGAGACGCTGTCCCATTTCGAGCGCGCCCTGGCCAAGACCGCCGCCGTCCCGATGATCCGCCGCCCCGCCGCCGCCGGCTTCGGCCGCAAGGCGGGCTGAGCCTCAAGATTTTCCAGAGATAAACGCGGCTGACCCCCTTCCTGGCGGGAGGGGGTCAGTATGTAGGTACGCTGTTTCAACAGGCGTCCCCCCAGCGCAGGCTGGGGTCCATGTCTCTATTGCCTAAATGGTGCGGCTCGCTTTGGGAGCCGCGTTCGGACTGATCGCCTTCACTCCTCCAGTGCCTTGCTCTGCAGCTGGATGTAGTTCTGGATGCCCATCCGCTCGATCATCTCGAACTGGGTCTCGAGATGGTCGACATGCTCCTCTTCCGAATCGAGGATCGACTGGAGCAGGTCGCGGGAGATGTAGTCGCGGACCTGCTCGCAATAGGCGATGCCGTCGCGCAGCTGCGGGATCGCCTCATTCTCCAGCGCCAGATCGGCCTTCAATATCTCCTCGACCGTCTCGCCGATGCGCAGCCGGCCGAGCAGCTGGAAATTGGGCAGGCCGTCGAGGAACAGGATGCGTTTCGCCAGCCGGTCGGCATGCTTCATCTCGTCGATCGATTCGCCATATTCGAACTTGGCGAGCTTCTCGATCCCCCAATGCTCCAGCATCCGGTAGTGGAGGAAATACTGGTTGATCGCGGTCAGCTCGTTCTTGAGCGTCTCGTTGAGGATCTCGATGACTTTCGCGTCACCCTTCATCTTGGCCTCCACAATGATATCGGCTCGCGTCCTAATATAGATGCGTACCGATTAAAAGGCCGGGCAAGTTGCTTGTTCCAAAATAAGCTAATAAAAACAAATAGTTGAAATCGTTATTCATTCGCAATCAGCGATAGGGCCGCTGTTGTGATTCATTCGCACGAACGAAAAGGCCGCCCGGAGGCGGCCTCGTCATCGCGGAAGTGTGCGCGGATCAGGCCGCGACCGATTCTTCCTCGACGATGCTGCGGGCGAAAGGCAGGCACTGGCCGCAGCGGGGACGGCGCCCCAGCGCCTCATAGGCGCTGCGCGGGCAGGTCGCGCCCTTGCGGACGGCGTCGCGCACCTCGGTTTCCCTGATCGCATTGCAGACACATACAACCATGCAGCACCTCTCGAATCACCAGATAGCGCTATTGCGACTGACTATCAATAGTGTTTGCACGCGGTTCGTCGCATCGCTTGCATGGCGGGCGCAGGCCTGCTCTAGCGCCGCCGATGACCGCCACGCCTCCCTCGCGCCGGATCCGGATCGCCGCCGCCTTCGATCGCGCGGAAGGCTATGCCGCAGCCGCCGACGCGCAGGCGCGCGCCGCGACGATGCTCGCCCAGCGAATCGCGGCGGCGTCCCTGCCGGCCCGGCCGCGTATCCTGGAGCTGGGATGCGGCACCGGCTTCCTCACCCATGCGCTGGCCGCCTCGATCGGCGCGGCGGACTGGACCGTCAGCGATATCGCCCCGGCGATGGTGCGGCGGGCACGGACGGGCCTGGCGATCGATGCCGACTGGCGGGTGATCGACGGCGAGGCGCTCGATCCCGCGCTCGGCGAGTTCGACCTGATCGCATCGAGCATGGCCTTCCAGTGGTTCGCCGATCTGCCGGGCGCGGTGGAGCGGCTGGCGCGCCGGCTGCGGGCCGGCGGCCTGCTCGCCTTCGCGACGATGGCGGCGGGCAGCTTCGCCGAATGGGAGGATGCCCTGCGGCAGGAAGGGCTTCCGTCGGGCACGCCGGCCTATCCCGATGCCGATGCGCTGGCCCGGCTCGCGCCTCCCGGCTTTTCCGCCGACGTCGCGATCGCCGACATCGTCCAGGAGGAAAGCGACGGGCGCGGCTTCCTGCGCCGGCTCAAGGCGATCGGCGCGGGCACGCCCGCACCCGGCTACCGCCCGCTCGCCCCCGCCGCGCTGCGCCGGGCTATGGCCCGATTCGATGCGGGGCCGCGCCGCGTCACCTATCGTATCGGCTTCTGCCTGATATCGCCTCAGAACTGATGGGTGC
Source organism: Rhizorhabdus dicambivorans (assembly GCF_002355275.1). Lineage (NCBI taxonomy): Bacteria > Pseudomonadati > Pseudomonadota > Alphaproteobacteria > Sphingomonadales > Rhizorhabdaceae > Rhizorhabdus > Rhizorhabdus dicambivorans. The sequence continues at coordinate 541,920 of NZ_CP023449.1, forward strand.
AGAAGGCGAGCAGCAGGATCAGCGGGATCGGTATGCCGATCAGCCAGAGCAGGATGGAACGCATGACAGGGTCCTCACATGGAGAGGATAGAACCCGTCAGCGGCAGAAAAGGCTCCGTGATCAGCGCGATACGGTGATCGCGGCCTCGCCTTCGGCCATGCCCGAAAGCGCGATGGTATAGTGGCCGACGGCCAGATCGAAATCGACGATCTTGGCAACGCCCGATCCCGCCGCGCCATGGCCATGGCCGACCGAGGGCACCGGCTTGCCGTCGCGGATAAGCTCGATCCACCCCTTGGCGCCGAGCGACACATGGTAGCGGCCGGGCTCGTCGATATCGACGCCGAGGATCGCGCCATGGTTGGCCGGCGGCTGGGTGAACGGCGGCGCCACCGGATAGACCAGGTCGCGCTGCGGGCTGAGCCGGACGGTCGCGGTCTGGCCGGGATCGAGCGGCACTTCGGCGAGGGTCGGGGTGGCGAGGAGGAGGGCGGCGAAGGCCAGGATTCTAGAACGCACGCTTACCTCCGTCTTCATTTCTTAAGCCCTCTCCCATGAAGATGGGAGAGGGAGAGGCGCCTGCCTACCCGCTGTTCCTCAGCGCCGTCGCGATCGCGTTGATCGAGAGCTGGATGCCCTCGCGCACCCGGGGATCGTCTTCGCCGGCGCGGTGGCGCTTGAGCAGTTCGATCTGGAGCAGGTTGAGCGGCTCGATATAGGGCAGGCGCAGCCGGATCGACTGGTCGAGCGACGGGTTCTTCTGGAGCAGCCGTGTCTGCCGCGTGATCGACAGCAGCGCCTCCTGGCTCCGCTCCCAGCCGTCGCGTATCTCGCCGAAGATCGCCTTGCCCATCGCCTGATCCTCGACCAGCGCGACATAGCGCTCAGCCAGGTCCATGTCCGACTTGGCGAGCACCATCTCCAGATTGGCGAGGGTCGACTGGAAGAAGGGCCAGGCCTCCAGCATTTCGCGCAGCAGGCCGATGTCCTTGTGGCCCTTCAGGCCATGGCCGACGCCGTACCAGCCCGGCAGCATCACCCGCGCCTGCGCCCAGCTGAACACCCAGGGGATGGCGCGCAGATCCTCGATCCGGTCGCTTTTGGTGCGGCTGGCCGGGCGCGATCCGATCTTCAGGTCGGCGATCTCGGCGATCGGGGTCATCTGGCGGAAGAAGGTCCGGAAACCCTCGGTCTCGTACACCAGCCCGCGATAGGCCTTGAAGGCGCGGCCCGAAATGTCGTCCATCGCCGCGAAGAAGCGCTTGCGGTCCTCGGGCCTGAGGCTCTCCTCCTCCAGCGTCGCGAGCAGGGTGGCGGAGGTCATCGCCTCCAGATTGGCGGCCGCGCTCTCGCGGGTGCCATATTTGGCGGCGATCACCTCGCCCTGCTCGGTGATGCGGATGCGGCCCTGCACGGTGCCGTGCGGCTGGGCGAGGATCGCGGCGAAGCTCGATCCGCCGCCGCGCCCGACGGCGCCGCCCCGGCCGTGGAACAGCTGGATCGCGGTGCCGGCCTCGGCGAACACCTTGCGCAGCGCGCTCGATGCCTCGTGCAGGCTCCAGACCGAGGTGAGGTAGCCGCCGTCCTTGTTCGAATCCGAATAGCCGACCATCACCTCCTGATGGCCGCGCGCGGCGGTGATCGCGGCGACCTCGGGCAGGCCGAAATAGCGGGTCATCACCTCGGGCGCGCGTTCGAGGTCGCCGATCGTCTCGAACAGCGGCACCGCCATGATCGCCGCAGCCGGGGGATCGCCCGGCACGTAGAGCCCCGCTTCCTTGAGCAGGATGTTCACCTCCAGCATGTCCGAGACATTGTCGGCCTTGGAGATGAGGTAGGTGGTGATCGCCTGCGGGCCGTACAGCCGGTGCGCCTCGGCGGCAGCCTCGACGATCGCCAGCTCCGACAGCGTCTCCTCGGCATAGGCGCCGAACGGGGTGCGCAGCAGGCGCTTCGATGCCAGTTCGGAGCGCAGCAGCGCCACCCGCGCCGCCTCGTCCAGCGCGAGATAATCGGCCTCGACCCCGGCGACCTTCAGCAGGTCGGCGACGACCCGTTCATGGACGTCGGCATTCTGGCGCATGTCGAGCGTGGCGAGGTGGAAGCCGAAAGTCTCGACCGCGCGGATCAGCCGGCCCAGCGCACCATTGCCCGACAGCGATCCCGCGCCGGTGCGGTTGAGCGCATGGGCGATCTCGACCAGGTCGGCGCGCAGCGAGGCGGGGTCCTGATAGGCGCCATGCTCGGCCTCGCTGAACGGCAGGCGGGCGGGCGTGCGGCCGGTCAGCTGCTGATAGGTCTTGGACAGGCGCGAATAGATGCCGGTGATCGCGCGGCGATAGGGCTCGTCGCTGCGGGTCGAGCTCTTGTCACCCGATGCCTCGGCCAGCTTCTCCACCTCCCAGGTCACCTCGGCCAGCTCCGTCGAGATCGACAGTTCGGCGCCCAGCTCGTGCAGCTCCTTCAGATAATAGCCCACCACCGTCTCGGCCGCGCGCGACAGCGCCAGCCGCAGCGAATCGGCGGTGACGAACGGGTTGCCGTCGCGATCGCCGCCGATCCAGGTGCCGGGGCGCAGGAAGCTCGCCGGGCGATGGCCCAGCGCGCGGCCCCAGCGCGAATAGAGCGCGGGCAGGGTCGGCAGGAAGATGTCGCGCAGATAGGCCAGCGCGGTCTCGACCTCGTCGGCGACATAGAGCCGTTCGCGGCGCAAGGGGCGGGTCTGCCACAGCAGCGCGATCTGGCGGTAGATCGCCTGGTCGATCAGGTCGCCATCGACGGTTTCGACCCGGCCGATGTCCTTCAGGATCATCAGTTCGGATATCTTGTTGCGATGATCGATCATCGACTTGCGCCGCACCTCGGTCGGGTGGGCGGTCAGCACCGGGGCGATCAGTGCGGTCTCCAGCATCTCCACAACCTTGGATCGGGAAATGCCCTGCTTCTCCAGCCGGTCCAGCGCGGCGCCGACGTCGGCGCCCGGCTCGGCGGTGACGCCCTGCCGGTCCTCGGCAAGGTTGGCGAGCATCGAGAACAGCATGAAGCCGCGCACGAAGGCGAGCGTATCGTCGAGGGTCAGCGCGTCGAGGCCCGAGTCGATCTCCTGGCTGCCGACGATCCCGCGCGCCCGATCGACCGAGGCCGAGCGGATATATTCGATCCGCCGGAACAGCGCCTCTCCCCCATAGGCCTTGATCACGTCGCCGAGCAGGCGGCCGAGGAAGCGGATGTCGGGGTTCTGGGTGATCGGCGGTGCGCTGGACATGCGCGGATGCTGCGCCGCAATAAAAGTGAGGTCAATGGGTGACGATACCGGAATCGCTATAGATCAGTCCCATTGCCCTTAACGTCATGCCAGCGAAGGCTGGCATCCATGTCTGTCTTCCCATCAGATGACATCTGGCTGTTGAGAGACATGGACCCCAGCCTTCGCTGGGGTGACGTCCGTTGGCGTCTTACCCGAACAGTTCCTCCAGGAAGTTCCGCATCGCCAGCCAGCTGCGCCGGTCGCTGTCGGGGTTGTACATCCCCTCGCGCGCCGGGTTGGTGAAGGCGTGGACGGTGTGGCCATAGCTGTTGATCTGCCAGTCGGCGCCCGCCTCGGTCAGCTCCCTGGCCAGCCCCAACACCGTCTCGGGCGGATCGAGCGGGTCGTCCCAGCCGTGGAGGACCAGGATCTTCGCCTTGATGTCGCCATGGGGGAAGGGCGGGGCGTCATAAAGGCCATGGAAGCTCGCCACCCCCGCGACATCGGCGCCGCTGCGGGCAAGGTCGAGCACGCATTTGCCGCCGAAGCAGAAGCCGATCGCCGCCACCCGCGCCGGATCGGCGGGGGCGCCGCTGTCGCGCGCGGCCTGCAGCGCGGCGAGCAGCCGGTCGCGCAGCAGGCCGCGATCGGCGTTCAGTGCGTCCATCCAGACGCGGGCCTTCTCCATGTCGGTGGTCCATTTATCGACCCCGTAGAGATCGATCGCCACGCCGACATAGCCGAGTTCGGCCAGGCTGCGGGCCTTGCCCTCCTCGAAACGGCTGCGCCCCATCACCGTGCTGGCGACCAGCACTATCGGGCGCGTCGCGTCGCTGGTGTCGTCCCAGGCGGCAAAGGCCTCGAAGGCGACGCCGCCATGCTCGTAGCGGACGGGCTTTGTGGCGATCGACATGGCGGCGGACTCCGAGGCTGTGTGGAGGCCCTTTTCGCCGCTCATTCCGCCATTGCAAGGGTGACAGAAAGCTGTTCGGCCACTAAGAGGCCCCTTCCGTCGCGCATAAGGGGAAATGATGCCCACCCTCGTCCTGATCCGCCACGGCCAGTCGGCCTGGAATCTCGAAAACCGCTTCACCGGCTGGTGGGACGTCAACCTGACCGAACAGGGTATCGCCGAGGCCCAGGCGGCGGGCGAGCTGATGGCCGCCAAGGGCCTCGATTTCGATCAATGCTATACCAGCTTCCAGACCCGCGCGATCAAGACGCTGAACCTGGCGCTGGAGGCGATGGGCCGGCTGTGGCTGCCGGTCGAGAAGGACTGGCGGCTCAACGAGCGCCATTATGGCGGGCTGACCGGCCTCAACAAGGCCGAGACCGCGGCGAAGCATGGCGATGATCAGGTCAAGATCTGGCGCCGCAGCTTCGATATCCCCCCGCCGGTGCTGGAGCCGGGCGGGGAGTTCGATCTCGCCGCCGACCGCCGCTATGCCGGCATCGCCATCCCCTCGACCGAGAGCTTGAAGGACACGATCGCCCGCGTGCTGCCCTATTGGGAGGCGCGGATCGCGCCCGACCTGAAGGCGGGCAAGCGGGTCGTGATCTCCGCGCACGGCAATTCGCTGCGTGCGCTGGTCAAGCATCTCTCGCACATCCCCGACGACGAGATCACCGAACTGGAGATCCCGACCGGCCAGCCGATCGTCTATGAGCTGAACGACGATCTGAGCGCGAAGGATCGCTATTATCTGTCGGAACGGTAGAAGATGAAGATCCCCCCCATCACGGATGGGGAGGGGGACCACCCGCAGGGTGGTGGAGGGGTAGGGGTCGCAGACCCCTCCACCGCCTGCGGCGGTCCCCCTCCCCACCGCTTCGCGGCAGGGAGGATCTAGGGACTCTATGGCTGAAGCACCGCTGATCGGGATCATCATGGGCAGCCGCTCGGACTGGGAGACCATGTCCCACGCCGCCGCCACGCTCGACGCGCTGGGCGTGCCGCATGAGACGCTGGTGGTCTCGGCGCACCGCACGCCGGACCGGCTCTATGATTATGCGAAATCGGCGGTGGAGCGCGGCCTGAGGGCGATCATCGCCGGGGCGGGCGGCGCGGCCCATCTGCCGGGCATGGCCGCGTCGATGACGCGGCTGCCGGTGCTGGGCGTGCCCGTCGAATCCAAGGCGCTCAAGGGCATGGACAGCCTGTTGTCGATCGTCCAGATGCCCGGCGGCGTGCCCGTGGGCACCTTCGCGATCGGCAAGCCGGGCGCGATCAACGCCGCGCTGTTCGGCGCCGCGATCCTCGCCACCACCGATCCGGCCCTCGCCGCGCGTCTCGATGCGTGGCGCGCGAAGCAGACCGCCGATGTCGCGGTCGAGCCCCACGACTGATCGCGTGATGATCCCGCCCGGCAAGACCATCGGCATCATCGGCGGCGGCCAGCTCGGCCGGATGCTCAGCATCGCGGCGGCCAATCTCGGCTATCGCTCGGCGATCTACGCGCCCGAGCCGAGCGGCCCGGCGGCGGATGTCTCGGCGCGCTGGGTGCAGGGCAGCTATGACGATGTCGCGGCGCTGCAGGCCTTCGCGCAGGGCGTCGACGTCATCACCTATGAGTTCGAGAATATCCCGGTCGCGCCGCTGGAAAGCCTGCGGGTGCCGCTCGCCCCGCACCCCCGCGCCCTCGCGACCGCGCAGGACCGCGCGACCGAAAAGGCCTTCGTCCAGGCGATCGGCGGCCGCCCGGCGCCCTGGGCGGTGGTGTCGAGCCGCGAGGATCTCGACGCGGCGGTCAAGCTGATCGGCGCGCCCGCGATCCTCAAGACGCGGCGCTTCGGCTATGACGGCAAGGGCCAGGCGCGGCTCAAGGACGCGGCCGACGCCGACGAGGCCTGGGCGGCGCTCGCCTGGGCGCCGGCGGTGCTGGAGGGCTTCGTCGATTTCGAGCGCGAATTCTCGATCGTGATCGTGCGCGGCGCCGACGGTACCACCGCGATCTGGGATCCGGTGCTGAACGTCCATGAGGACGGCATCCTCGCGCTCTCGGCGGTGCCCGCCCAGCTGGACGAGGCGACGGTCGCGGCGGCGAAGGCGCTGGCCGGGAAGATCGTCGCCGAGCTCGACTATGTCGGCGTGCTGGCGATCGAATATTTCGACACGGCCGAAGGCCCGGTGTTCAACGAGATGGCCCCCCGCGTCCACAATAGCGGCCACTGGACGATCGAGGGCGCGGTCACCTCGCAGTTCGAGAATCATATCCGCGCGATCTGCGGCCTCCCCCTCGGCTCCACCGCGCGCGCGGCGCCCCGGGTCGAGATGCGCAACCTGATCGGTGCGCAGGCCGGCGACTGGGACATGATCCTGTCGGACCCGGCAGCGCACCTCCACCTCTACGGCAAGGGCCAGGCCCGCCCGGGCCGCAAGATGGGGCATGTGACGAAGCTGTTCTTCGAATAGCCCCACTACCGTCATTCCCGCAGGCGGGAATCCATATTCTCTGAAGCTCGAACCTCTTGGGCGAAGGGCTTATCGATCCCCGCATCCGCGAGGATGACGCGTGTTGGGGAGCGGACGCTTTTTACGCAAAGGTCCCGCTTTCGCCGGGATGACGGTGTAAAGGCTCAGCGATATTCGTCGGTCACGTCGCGCTTGAAGCCGTGCAGGCGGATGGGTTGATAATCGACGCAGACCGGTGCGGCGACGATCCGCATCCAGCGTTCGCCGCCGTCGGCGGGGCGCAGTTCGACATCGAGGGTGAAGCCGCGGCGGTGGCGGATCGCGTGGCCGCGCAGCCGTTCGAGCGCAGCGCGCGACGGTTCGGCATAGAGCCCCAGCGCCTCGTCACGGCTTACCTCCGCGCCGCGCGGCAGGCCGAACAGATCGAACACGCCGAACGACCAGGTCAGCCGGCTGTCGGCCAGATCGCATTCCCAGACGCCCAACCCGCGCCCCGCCAGCATCCGCTCGTCGAGCGACGGATCGACCAGCGCGGCACCCGACCAGCGGAAGTCATGGCCCAGATCGAAGCGCTGGTCGCGCTCGAACAGCGGCCAGCTATGGGTGAGCGGTGAAGGTGCGGACGGTTCCAGGCAACAGTCTTCCATGACGGCGAGGATAATCGCCCCATCCTAACGGATCATGACCGGCGCGTCTCAAATATCTGGCATGATGGGTAAATCCGCGCCGTTCCCCCCTGCCGGAAGACGGGGAGAAGGGCCGGCTAGCCCCGTCGCACCCCCGTCATCTCCGCCTTGCCGAAGGCGCCCATCGTCACCGTGCCGGTCAGCCGGTCGCCATCCACCACCGCCTTGCCCACCAGCGTCATCCGCATCGGCTTCTCGGTCGGCATCTTCCATAGCAGCCGGTCGCCTTCGATGCGGCCGTCGATCACCGGCAGCTCGCCGATGTCGGCGACGTTGCTGCCGGTGAAGCGATCGCCGTCGCGGATGATGGTGAGGACCGAGGCCTGCTCGCCGAACGGTGCCCTGGTCACGCAGTCCCAGATCTCGACGCTCATTGGCCGATGCTCATCCGCTCCACCGGCAGGCCGATCTCCTTGAGCTGCGGCTCGACCTTGGCAGCGTCGCCGACCACCACCCAGATGAAGTCGTCGGGCCGGATCACCGCGCGGGCCGCCGCGTCCAGTTCCTTGGCGGTCAGCGCCCGATAGCGCGCCGGCAGCTTCTCATAATAATCGTCGGGCCGGCGCAGCGAGTCGATCTGGAGCAGCGCGCCGAGCAGGTCGTTCGACGTCTCGAACGATCCGGGCAGCGAGCGGATCTGGTTGTTGATCGTGCGCTCGCGCTCCTCGTCGTCGATGCCCTTGGTGGTCAGGAACGCCTTCATGTCGGCGATCGCCGCTGCGATCGAGGGGCCGGTCTTGTCGGTCTGGACCGGGGCGACGAGGTAGAGCGGCATCGTCTCGCGCAGCATCGGCGCCTGGGTGAAGGCACCATAGGCCCAGCCCTTGGTCTCGCGCAGGTCCATGTTGAGCCGCGACAGGAAGCTGCCGCCCAGCACCTCATTGGCGACGACCAGGCTCATCGGATCGTCGAGCCCCTTCACCGGCAGCAGCTGCCCCGCCATGATGTAGCTTTGCGGGCTCTGCGGCCGGTCGATCAGGACGATGCGGGCGGGCCGCGCCATCCGGTCCATCGCGAACAGCTTTTCGCCCTTGGGCGCGGCGGGCGCGGCCCAGCGGCCGAAGCGCGCCTCCAGCAGCGGCTTCAGCTCGTCGAGCGTGGTGTCGCCGGTGACGAAGATCTTGGCGTTGTCGGGCCGGATCCAGCTCGCATGGAAGGCGAGCAGATCGGCGCGGGTGACGGCCTTGACGCCTTCCTCGGTGCCGCTGCCCGACAGCGGCACGCCATAGGGATGCATCTTGCCATAGAGCAGGATCGGCAGGGTCCGCCGGGCGATGCCGCGCGGCTGGGCGTTCTCGGCGCTGATGCTGGCCAGGATCTGGGCGCGCAGCCGCTCGATCTCGGCGGGCGCGAAGGTCGGCCGCTGGATGATGTCGGCGAGCAGGTCGAGCGAGGGGGCGAGGTTGGCCTTCAGCGCGAACATCGAGACGCTGGTGCGGTCCATCGTCGCCGATGAGCTGATCTGCGCGCCCAGCCGCTCCTGCGCCTCGGCGATGCCGATCGAATCGAGCTTGCCCGCGCCCTCGTCGAGCAGCGACAGCATCAGCCCCTGGGTGCCGAGCTTGGCCTTGGGATCGGCCGCGTTGCCCGCGTCGAAGGCGACCGAGACGCGCACCGTCGGCACCGTCGTCCGCCGGGCGAACACCACCTGCATCCCGTTCGACAGGGTGGCGCGCTCGACCGCGGGGAAGGTGAGGTCCTTGATGTCCTCCACCTTGGGCGGCGAGGAGCGGTCGACCTTCGCGAGCGGCCTTGACGTCGCCCCGGCGGAGGCCGGGGCCACCAGAGGCTCCTGTCCCGACACCATCGCCAAAGCCATGGCGGCCCCGGCCTCCGCCGGGGCGACGAATTTGCCGTTCTCGGCATATTTCGGATTGCGATACCAGGCCGGGCTCATCCCCTCGCGGGCGCTGCCGCCGGCGGCCGCCATGTCGGTATCGGTCCGCTCGCCGGGCTCCACGACCAGCCGGTAGGCGGGGCGGTTGAGCCATTTCTGGAGCGCGGCGCGGATCGACTGCGGGGTCGCCGCGGCGGCGGCGGCGAGGTCCTTCTTGTACTTCTCCGGATCGTTCGAATAGACCGCGCCCTCGGCCAGCGTCACCGCCTTGCCGCTGAAGCCGCCCACCGTCTCCAGCCCGGCGATCTCGCCCGCGACCTGCTTGGTGGCGGCGCGCTTCACCTCGTCGGCGGTCGGGCCTTTCTTCACGAATTCGGCGATCAGATCGTCGAGCTGCTTCGCCACCAGCTTCGCGTCGACGCCCGGTTTCACGTCGGCGGTCACCTCCACCATCGAGATCTTCTCGAACTGCTGGACGCCGGCCGTCACCGACACCGCCGTCTTGGCCTTGCGCACCAGCGCATTGTCGAGCCGCGACGAGGCGAGCCCGCCGAGCACGTCCATGCCGAGGTCGAGCGGGATCAGGTCGGGATCGTTGAGCCCCGGCACCACCCAGTTGCGATAGATGCGGGTCTGCGCGACCCGGTCCTTCATCACCTGATCGACCGGCGCCTTCAGGCTGGGGACGCTGACCTCGCGCCGTGCCGTCTCGGGGCCGCGCGGAATATCGCCGAACCATTTCTGTACCTTGGCCTTCGCGGTCGCCAGGTCGAGATCGCCGGCCAGCACCAGCACCGCGTTGTTCGGTCCATAATGCGCGCGGAACCAGTTCTTGACGTCGTCGAGGCTGGCATTGTCCAGGTCCTGCATCGATCCGATCGTCGAATGGCGATAGGGATGGCCCTCGGGGAACAGCGCCTTCAGCTGGGCATATTCGACCAGCCCATAGGGCTCGTTGTCGCCCTGCCGCTTCTCGTTCTGGACGACGCCGCGCTGGTTATCGAGCTTGGCCTTGTCGATCGCGCCGAGCAGATGGCCCATCCGGTCGGATTCGAGGAACAGCGCCATGTCGAGCGCACCGGTTGGCACCGTCTCGAAATAATTGGTGCGGTCGAACCAGGTGGTGCCGTTCAGGTCGGTCGCGCCGACCGATTCCAGCGGCTTGAAGAAGTCCTCATTGGCGTTCTCCGATCCGTTGAACATCAGATGCTCGAACAGATGGGCGAAGCCGGTCTTGCCGGCGGGCTCGTCCTTCGAGCCGATATGATACCAGACCGACACTGCCACGACCGGCGCTTTGCGGTCGCTGTGGACGATCACCCGCAGGCCGTTGTCGAGGGTGAAGCTGTCATAGGGGATGTCGACCGCCTTCACGAGCGCGGCGACCGAGGCGGGTTCGGCAGCGCCAAGAAACGCCATGGGTGCAGGGGCGGTGAGCGACGTCGCGAGCAGCAGCGCGGCGATCGGACGGAACAGGGAACGACGCATCAGGGAAAGCTTTCCGGACAGGGAAGATGGCGCCACTCTAGCCGCTGGGCCGGCCGGTGCAATATTTGCGCAATACGCCCGTCGAAAGGGCTGGTGCGTTCGTCCCGCCGCTTCCTATATTCAGGGACGGCAAGGGGCTTGTGTTGCATAAAAGCCACACCATATGATGCGGATCAGAGACAGGGATCAGGCATGAACCTCGAAAAATTCACCGACCGCGCCAAGGGTTTCCTCCAATCGGCGCAGACCGTTGCGATCCGCAACAGCCATCAGCGGATCGCGCCCGAACATCTGCTGAAGGCGCTGCTCGAGGATGAGCAGGGCATGGCGTCCAGCCTGATCAAGGCGGCCGGCGGCGATGCCGGCGTGGCGATGCGCGCCACCGACGCGGCGCTGGCGAAGATCCCGGCGGTCAGCGGCAGCGGGGCGCAGGCGACGCCCGGCCTCGACAACGACATCGCCAGGGTGCTCGACCAGGCCGAGCAGGTCGCCCAGAAATCGGGCGACAGCTTCGTCACCGTCGAGCGGATGCTGCTCGCGCTCACCCTTGCCACCACCACTCCGGCGGGCAAGGCTCTGGCCGAGGCCGGCGTGCGCGCGGAGGCGCTGAACGGCGCGATCAACGAGCTGCGCGGCGGGCGTACCGCCGACACCGCCAGCGCCGAGGACCGCTATGACGCGCTCAAGAAATTCGCCCGCGACCTGACCCAGGCGGCGCGCGATGGCAAGCTCGATCCGGTGATCGGCCGCGACGAGGAGATCCGCCGCACCATCCAGGTGCTGGCGCGGCGCACCAAGAACAACCCCGTCCTGATCGGCGAACCCGGCGTCGGCAAGACCGCGATCGCCGAGGGGCTGGCGCTGCGCATCTCGCATGGCGACGTGCCCGATGGCCTCAAGGACCGCAAGGTGATGGCGCTCGACATGGGCAGCCTGATCGCGGGCGCCAAATATCGCGGCGAGTTCGAGGAGCGGCTGAAGGGCGTGCTCGACGAGGTGAAGGGCGCCGAGGGCGACATCATCCTGTTCATCGACGAGATGCACACGCTGATCGGCGCGGGCAAGTCGGAAGGCGCGATGGACGCCGGCAACCTGCTCAAGCCCGCTTTGGCGCGTGGCGAGTTGCACTGCATCGGCGCCACCACGCTCGACGAATACCGCAAATATGTCGAGAAGGACCCGGCCCTGCAGCGGCGCTTCCAGCCGGTGTTCGTCGGCGAGCCGACGGTCGAGGACACCATCTCGATCCTGCGCGGGCTCAAGGAGAAATATGAGCTGCACCATGGCGTGCGGATCACCGACGGGGCGCTGGTCTCGGCGGCGACGCTCAGCAACCGCTACATCACCGACCGTTTCCTGCCCGACAAGGCGATCGACCTGATGGACGAGGCCGCGTCGCGGCTGCGCATGGAGGTCGAGTCCAAGCCCGAGGAGATCGAGAATCTCGACCGGCGGATCATCCAGCTCAAGATCGAGCGCGAGGCGCTGAAGAAGGAGACCGACGCGGCCTCCAAGGACCGGCTCGACGCGCTCGAGGCCGATCTGGTCGAGCTGGAGGAGCAGTCGGCCGAGCTGACCACCCGCTGGCAGGGCGAGAAGGACAAGATCAACGCCGAGGCGAAGATCAAGGAGCAGCTCGACGCGGCGCGGATGGAGCTGGACCAGGCGCAGCGGCGCGGCGACCTCGGCCGTGCCGGTGAGCTCAGCTACGGCGTCATCCCCAATCTGGAGAAGGAACTGGCCGAGGCGCAGGGCGCGTCGGCGGGCGCGATGCTGCGCGAGGAGGTGACGTCCGAGGACATCGCCGGCGTCGTCAGCCGCTGGACCGGCATTCCGGTCGACAAGATGCTCGAGGGCGAGCGCGAGAAGCTGCTCGCCATGGAGGAGATGATTGGCAAGCGCGTGATCGGCCAGAAGGACGCGATCGACGCGGTCTCCCGCGCCGTCCGCCGCAGCCGTGCCGGCCTGCAGGACCCGAACCGGCCGCTCGGCAGCTTCCTGTTCCTCGGGCCGACCGGCGTCGGCAAGACCGAGCTGACCAAGGCGCTGGCCGGTTTCCTGTTCGACGATGATTCGGCGATGGTCCGCATCGACATGTCCGAGTTCATGGAGAAGCATTCGGTCGCCCGGCTGATCGGCGCCCCTCCCGGCTATGTCGGCTATGAGGAGGGCGGCGTGCTGACCGAGGCGGTGCGGCGCCGGCCCTATCAGGTCGTGCTGTTCGACGAGGTCGAGAAGGCGCATGGCGACGTGTTCAACGTGCTGCTCCAGGTGCTCGACGACGGGCGGCTGACCGACGGCCAGGGCCGCACGGTCGACTTCTCGAACACCTTGATCATCCTGACCTCGAACCTCGGCAGCCAGTTCCTCGCCAATCTCGGCGAGGGCCAGCCGGTCGAGAGCGTCGAGGATCAGGTGATGGACGTGGTGCGCGCCCATTTCCGGCCCGAATTCCTGAACCGGCTCGACGAGATTATCCTGTTCCACCGGCTCGGCCAGGAGCATATGGGCCCGATCGTCGACATCCAGGTCGGCCGGGTCGGCAAGCTGCTCAAGGACCGCAAGATCAGGCTCGACCTCACCGACGGCGCGCGCGCCTGGCTCGGCCGGGTCGGCTATGACCCGGTCTATGGCGCGCGCCCGCTGAAGCGCGCGGTGCAGAAATATCTGCAGGACCCGCTCGCCGAAGCGCTGCTCAAGGGCGAGGTGCCCGACGGCTCGGCGCTGACGATCGACGAGGGCGACGGCAAGCTGGAGCTGAAGGTGGGGTGATCCTATTCAACCGTCATTCCTGCGAAGGCAGGAATCCATGTCCTCCTTCTCAGATGCCATCTCGGGTGGCCAGAGGCATGGACCCCAGCCTGCGCTGGGGTGACGGTTATCGGTCGGGGTTGGCCAGCACCGCCTCCAGCCACTCCGGCTCGGGCTGGTCGGCGTCATAATATTCGAAGATCAGGTGGATGCGGTCCTCGGCGCCGCGGTTCTCGACCGCGTGGACCGCCATATTGTCGACCTCGACCGCCTCGCCCTCGGGCATATGCTCGCCGACGCCATCGGTGAAGAAGGTGACGCCGTCATTGGTCTGCAGCGGCACATGGATCTTGTGCGGCCATTTGGCGGCGGGGTTGGCGTCGCGGTGGGGCTTGATCACGCCGCCGCCCGGCATCCGCGCCAGCATCACGCGCGGGAAGACGCCGTTGGCATAGCCATAGGGCGCGACCGCCTGGGCCAGCACCGGCTCCAGCAGCGCCCGCCATTGCGGCCAGTTCGGCCGGTCATAGTCCGATCGCCAGTCCTTCAGGTTGGATACGAAGCGGAAGACGATGTGGCGGGTCGCGTCGAGCGCCTCGAAGCGGTTGGGCTTCTCGGCATTCTCGCGGTCCCATTCGGCCTCGGGCAGCGCCAGCACCGCCGCGCGCAGCGCCGCGATGTCGACCGGGCCGAGCCGGCGCAGGCCGCGCGCCTTGCGCGGGTTGGGGGTCGGGGCCGCGCGCATCAATAATCATAGCCGAACAGGTCGAGGTCGCGGCCATAGCGCGCCGCCACCCCGTCGATCAGTTCCTGGTCATAATAGTCGCGATAATCGCCGCGCTGCGACGTGTTGACCTTCTCCAGCGCGCTCGGCGCCACGCCGATCCTTTCGCAGATCGCGTCATAGCTCGCCTGCATCGTCTCCACCTTGCCGATCATGTCGGCCTGCACCGCGCCGTCGGGGCCGGTGACGAAGCGGTGCTGCGGCCAGAACACCATGTGGTTCTCCGGCGGCGCGGTGAACAGGAAGTGGCGCATCACCCCCTGTGGATCGCGCTGAAAACTGCCCTGCTTGCTGGTCGCGAAGGAGCAGTAGGAGACGAAGCGGTCGAACGGATTGCGGACGAAGGCGAACTTCAGATAGGCGCCGAACGCCTCCTCGCCCAGGAAGGGGCGGACCTCCTCGAAGCTCAGATGGCCATGGCCGACCTTCGCCAGTTCGGGCCAGGGGAAGCGCTTCTCGACGATCAGCCGGGCCTGCTCGACATCGTCGGGTCCCATGTGGAGGCGCAGCGCCTGGCGAACCGAATGGGTGCCGGTCTTGGGGACGGCCGCGAAGATGAAGCGGTGCTGGTGCGATATGATCATGAACGGGTCAGCGGGCGGCGGCGAGCGCAGGGGCCGGCGCGGCCGGCGCGCGGTCGGCGGGCACCGCCACCAGAAAAATCAGCTCGGCCAGCGCCCGGTCCAGCGGCACCTGGTTGTGCAGCAGGATCGCCGAGGCGCGCAGGCTGCGCAGATCCTCGCGCACCGTCTCGATCAGCCGGCGATAGGCGGGCAGGCCGGCGGGCGAGGGGCCATGCTCCGCCCACACCGCCATCCAGCTGCTGGCGAAGCGGTCGAGCCGGGGCGCTACCGCGTCGAGCGCCGGGCCGGCCGGCGCCAGGCCGAGCAGATAGTCGATATGGCAGCGTATCTCCCAGCCCGACATGATCTCGGGCAGGTTGACCTGTTCATAGGCGATCGGGCCGTTCGCGGCGCCCGGCGGCACCAGCTCGGCCCCATCCGAGCCCGCGCCCGCCTGCGCGGCGGCCACCAGATCCCACAGCCGCTCGCCGCCGACCGTGTCGAGGACGAGGTGGACGCGCTTGGCGCTGCCGCCATTGCGTACCCGGTGCATCTGGAAGGTGTCGAACACCCAGCATTCGCCGGCCGCCATATGCACCGTCTCGCCCCCCGCGGTGAAGGATACCGAGGGCTCGGTGACGATCGGCACATGCACGCGCAGATGGGTGCGCCAATAATAGCCCACGTCGACATGGTCGGGCACGTCGGATCCGGGGGCGAGGCCCATCAGCCGGCTGCGGCCCCAGACCGCGCCGATATCGGCCATGATCTGCATGATATAGGGGCAGGCGCGCAGATGCTCGGTCGGCGCCATCGGCCCGGCGAAACCGTTGGAGATGGTGCCGCCCGGGGTGATCAGCGGCACCGCGTCGTTGCCGGGCAGCTTGCCGGGGTGGGGCAGCCAGGCGGAGGGCGGCAGCGCGGCCACCTCGGCGGCCAGCGCGGCCGCGTCGTAACGGCACGGCAGTTTCAGCAGCGGGCGATCGAGGCGCATGTCAGGCGGTCGTGCTCGGGGCCGGTCGCGGCGGACGGGTCGTCACTCGCGCCGCACCTCGATGATCCGGCCGTTCATCTCCTGCGCGGTGCGGCGCATTTCCTCGGCGATGATGTCCCATTGGGCGACGGTGTGGCACACCTTGGTGCGGAAACGCGTGCCGGTCTGCGGGCGGGTCTTGCACACCACCTTGTCGCCGGGGTCGCCCTTGGCGTCGGCCGGGCCGGATTCCACCGCGAAGGCCGCGCCCGGGAAGGTCAATGCAGCGGCCAGGATGACCACAATCTTGCTGCGCATAATATGCTCCGGAGTTATTGGCATTTTTTACCAGCAGGTGCATGGCTTAGCAACCGCGGCAGCTTTCGATCGGGCAGATGGGCAGTGATTTCAGCATAGCGCGGGGCCTTGACGTGGAGGCGCTGAAAGCCGCCTTCGATCGCGACGGGCGGGTCGAGGTCCGCGGCTTCCTCGTGCCGGCCGATGCGGCCCGGCTGCGCGCGCATCTCGCCGCGCGGGATGACTGGACGCTGGTGCTCAACGCGGGCAAGGCGGTGTACGAGATTCCGCGCCAGGGCTATGCCCAGCTCTCCGCCGCGCAGCTGGCCGATCTCGACCGACATGTCGTCGAAGCGGCCCGCACCGGCTTCCACTATCGCTACGAGACGATCCGCGTCGCGGACGACCCCGCCATGCGCGGACGGACCCCGCTCGATGCCTTTGTCGGCTTCATGTCGTCGCCCGAGGTGCTGGCGCTGGTCGCCGCGATCACCGGCGCCGATGATATCGCCTTCGCCGACGGGCAGGCCACCGCCTATTCGGCCGGCCATTTCCTCACCCGGCACGATGATGACGTCGCCGGAAAGAACCGGCGCGCCGCCTATGTGCTGGGGCTGTCGGACGGCTGGCAACCCGAATGGGGCGGGCTGCTGATGTTCCATGGCGCGGACGGCCTGGTCGAGCAGGGCTATGTGCCGATGTTCGGGGCGCTGCGCCTGTTCGCGGTGCCGGCGATGCACAGCGTCAGCTATGTCACCCCGCTCGCGCCCGAGCCGCGCCTGTCGGTGACGGGCTGGCTGCGGCACCGCTGAACGCCCGTTTGAACGGAGCCTGATCCGCCCGCTGGCGAAGGCCGGGCGCTTTATCCCGGCGAAGGGCCTCAGTTGCCGCGCGCGCCGTTGACCACGGGGCCGACCATCTCCTTGGCCGTGCGCCGGTTCTCTTCCGAGATCAGTTCCCACTCGGCGATCGAATGGCACACCTTGGTGCGCAGGCGGGTGCCGGTGGTGGGCTGGGATTTGCAGACGATCCTGCTGCCGTCGGCCGGCTGTTGCGAAGCCGGCTGGTCGGCTGCCAGCACGGGAAGCGGGGCCAGCGCGGCCAGCGTCGCGGCAAGCAGGAAGCCATGGGTGTAACGCATCGTTCGACTCCGGAAATCTATGTCCTGTTCCATACTATCGCGGTGGCGCCTGCTCAATGTCGCCGCCTCCCGCATCACTCCAGCGAATAGCCGTAGCGCTCCGCCCAGGGGGCGAGCACGGGCAGCGCATATTTCATCGGCTCGCGATAGCGGGTCCAGCGGCCGCTGGCGCGCGCATAGACCTTCTCCGTCACCTGCGCGTAGCTCGGCGTCCGGATATGGCCGCGCTCGATCGCGGTGCGCTGGTGATCGAGCGCCTGTCCCTCCCAGTCGAGGCCCAGGAAATCGACAATCGGCCGCACCGCCCCCTCGGTGTCGGCGACCAGATCCTCATAGCGGATCGTCTCCACCCGGATCGGGAAGATCGCCCGGCATGTCTCCCAATAGCGGAAGATGCGGTCATAGGTGCGGCTGGCGTTGGTCAGGTCCAGGAAGCTCGACATCGCCTCGGTCGGCTTGAAATTCTGCATATAGCAGCTCAGCACCACGTCGGCCGGGTGCCGCATCGCCAGGATGATCCGCGCATCGGGGAACAGCCGGTGGATCAGCGGCACCCGCAGCATCGACAGCGGGTTCTTGTCGATCACCAGCGCCCCGGCCGGCGGCGGCGAGACCTTGTCGAGCTCGGCGAAATAGAGCGCGCGGAGCCGGGCGATCTCCTCGGGCCCGATCTCGGCCAGCCGGGTGAAATCCCCCAGCTCGGCGGCCACCTTGTCGAGGATCGGCACCTCCTCCAGCACATGGGTGCGGCTGTGGCCCATCAGGATCGTGTCGAGCAGGGTCGTGCCCGATCGCGGGAAGCCGACCAGGAAGGCGGGGGCCGGCGGCTGGTCGATCGGCGGCGCGTCGGCCCATCGGGCGAAGAATTCGGGGGTGGTGAGCGCCTCGATCCGCTCGATGTCGCGCTGATAGGCGCCCCGGTCGACGCTCTGGCCCAGCGGGCTCAGCGCGGCGGCGCGGTTCATCTCGGCGAAGGCGGCGGCGGCCTCGTCGGTGCGGCCCAACCGGTCGGCGGCCTCGCCGATGAACTGCTCCACCATCGTCCGGTCGATCGCATCGGAGTCGATCGCGCGGGCCAGGTCCAGCGCCTCGTCCAGCCGGCCCTGGCGGCGCAGCGACAGCGCGCGCAGATAGTCTATCTCGCCGCCACGCGCGCCGGCCGCGTCGGCGTCGGCGATCAGCTGGTCGAGTTCCTCGATCCGGTTGTCGCGTTCCAGCAATATGCCCAGGTTCAGCCAGGCCGGGCCGAAGCCGGGCCGTGCCTTGATCGCAAAGCGATAGGCCTGTTCGGCCTGGGACAGATTGGCGAGATCGGTGAAGGCGATGCCGATCGCCAGGAATATCTCGGGGTCCTGCGGGTTCAGCCGCGCCGCGGTGCCGAGCGGCGGCAGCGCCGCCTCGGCATGGTCGAGCGAGCAGAAGGTGCGGCCCAGTTCGAGCAGCGGGATCGGATCGCGGGGGTCGAGCTTATGGGCTTCCTCGAACACGAAGCAGGCATCCTGGTGCCGGTCGAGCGCCAGCAGTGTGCGGCCCATGTTGAGGTGGACCAGCGGTGATTGCGGGCGCAGCGCGCGCGCCTGCTGAAAGGCGATCAGCGCATTTTCCAGGTCGCCCTGCGCCAGGCGGGCATTGCCCAGATTGTTCCACGCCTCGAAATCCTGGGGATTGGCGGCGGTCAGCCCCTCATAGACCCATACCGCCTCGCCGGACTGGCCCTGCGCCTTGAAGATTTCGGCGCGCAGCCGCTGCATGTCGGCATGGTCGCGCACCTTGGGGTCGTCGCACAGCGCGGCGGCCTCGTCGGCCCGGCCGAGCGCGAGCAGCGCCTTGGCGAGGTTGACGCGGTTGTCGATCGTGTCGCCGCCATGGGCGATGGCCTGCCGGAAATAATCGGCGCCGCGCGCGGCATCGCCGGCCTGGGCGCAGACAACCCCCAGGAACTGCAGCACGGCGGGGTTGCGCGGCTGCGCCTTGAGCACCGCCTGGCCCTGGGCCAGCGCGGAACCGAGATCGCCGCGCACCAGCGCGTCATAGGCGGCTTTGAAGCGGTCGTTGAGGGCGTTCATCACGGTTTTTCTAAAGCATTTTCCAGTCAGGTGAAATCACCTGACGGTTCGGAAAATGCGGGAAACCAAGAGCAAAGAAGAAGGGGGCGGGGTACCGGACCCCGCCCCCCTTTCAGGTGCGTTTCGCCGAAGATCAGAACTTCAGGCGAGCCGACACATAGGCGCGCCGTCCGATGACGTCGTAGAGCGACGGATCGGTGCCCGACTGGACGTTCGGGGCATAGGTCGGCGGCTGCTTGTCGAAGGCGTTGTTGAGGCCGAGACGCAGCGTGACATTCTCGACCGTCGCTTCGGCGGCGAAGTCGAAATAGACGACCGACTTCGGACCCGAGAAGGTCTCGCCCGGGAACTGCACCGCAGCACGGTTCTTCATGCTGTCGATGTAGCGGATACGGGTGCTGAGCGTGATCGGGTTCAGGTTCCACGCGATGTTGCCGGTGGCCTTCCACTTCGGGAAGCTGGTGCCGAGACCAGCGCCGAAATAGGAGGCGGTGCCCGCATATTTGTTCTTGATATTGCCGATGCCGACAACCGTGTAATCGATGAGATAGTTCAGCATCAGATTCAGGTTGAGCGACGATTCGGCGGTCACGAACGGGGTCGGCAGGCGATAGCCCAGCTGGACGTCGACACCGGAGGTCTTGATGGTCCCCTGGTTGATCTGCTGGAAGTAGCCCGTCGCCGGGTCACCGCCCAGCTCCGGCGGCAGGAACACCGCGGCGATGTTGCCGCCCGAACGGAACACGGCGTTGCAGTACGGGCTGCCGACCGTCAGGTTCGGGTTGATGCTGTTATAACCGTAGCAGGCCGCGATGATGTCATTCACGTCCGGTGCGGCGATAACGTCCTTCACCTTGATGTTGTAATAGTCGATCGAGCCGGTGATCCCCAGCGCGTTGAACACCGCACCGATGGTGAAGGCGTCCGACGATTCGGGCTTCAGGTTCGGGTTGCCGGTCGTCGTGATGAACGCCTGGGCGCCCGGGGTCGCGACGAAGGTGCTGGTCAGGCCGGCCAGGCCGCCTGCCGCACCCGCATTCTGACAGATCGTGGTCGCTGCCGCACCACGGGTGGTGCGGAAGTTGCTGTTGATCGAGCAGGGATCGAAGATCTGCGGGAAGCCGCCGCCACCCGAGAACAGCTCGCCGAAGTTCGGCGCGCGCACCGAATGCTGGTAGCTGGCCCGGAAGCGGACTTCACGGACAGGCGCCCAGGTCAGGGTGCCGCCATAAGCCCAATCCTTCGCCGGCGCTCCGTTGACGTTGTTCTGGATGTCGTTGAAGTCGCTGGTCGAGTGACGCGCGGTGAGCGAGAGCTCAAGCGTGTCGGCCCAGCTCTGGTCCTTGGCGATCGGAACCAGCAGCTCGCCGAAGAAGTCGGTGAACTTGTTGGTGCCGAGGTCGGGCGTGCTGGTGTTGAAGCCGGCGATCGGACCGAACAGCGAGCCCGGATCGAACGCGTAGCGGAACTTGCGCTGCTCCGCGCCCAGCACCACCGACATGGTGCCGCCCGGAAGCTCGGCCAGTTCGCCGCTGACATAGGCCTGGGCGATCTTCTGGGTGAACTTGGTCTCGGTGTTGCCGACCTCGTCCACGAAGCTGACGCACTCGGCCGACAGCGGCTGGATGCCGAACGGGTTGAAGCCGCCGGCGCAGAGGCTGGCGCCGCCATCAGCCGCTTCGAGCAGCTGCTGGACCTTCTGGACGTTGACGTTGCCCGCCGCCGTCTGGTCGATGTTGGTCTCGCCCCACGAGTAATAGGCCTCGTAGCGCCAGCCGGGCGCGAACTCGCCGCGCAGACCGGCCAGGCCCTGGGCCACGCGGTTGCGGAAGGTCTGCTGGCGCAGGCCGGTGCCGAGGAAGCGATAGCTGATCGGGAAGGCTTCGGTGCCGCCCGCGCCCGCAAGGCGGGGATCGTCGCCGGTACGCGCGTTGAGCAGGGTCCGCAGGTTGGCCGAGATGAACGGGTTGGTCGTCGGAACGACGAGGCCCGTGAACTGGCCCGACAGGATCAGCGGCGAGCTCGCCTGCAGCGGCGAGTTCTGGCCGACGCCGCGGATCGTGGTGCCGAGCGGGGTCGGCGCCAGCGCGGTGGCCGAGCTGTAGTCGGTGTAGCCGCCCTGGATGAAGAAGTCGAACGCCGGGCTGACTTCATAATGGCCCTGCAGGAACGCCGACTTGCGCTTTAGCGGAAGCACCAGGATGTTCACGATGTCGAAATTGTAGCTGTAGAAGTCGGGGAAGAAGTTCAGGTTCGGGTTGGCCGGCGAATCCAGGCCGTAGCGGAAGTTCGCAACGTCGCGCGGATTGTTGAACGTGCCCTGGCCGAACAGCGAGCCGTCCGAGTTGAAGCCCAGCAGGCCTTCGGTCGGGATGTCCTTGGCCGGGGTGCCGTAGCTCGCGAACAGCGCGTTGATCGCCGCCTGCGGGATCGGGTTGCCGCTGACCGAGGTGTATTTGCCGGTCGGGAAGGTGCCGGTGGTCGAGGTCGCCTGCGAGGCGAAGCCGCGCTGCGCCTTGATCAGGCCCTGGCGCTTCGAATATTCGAACGAGACGGCCAGGTTGCCCTTGCCCTCGTCGAAATTGCCGCCGAGCGTGCCGGCGAACTGATATTCGCGCGCATCGGTCTTCGGGATCGAGTTGGAATATTGGGCGCGCAGGTCGATGCCCGAGAAATTGTCCTTGGTGATGATGTTCACCACGCCCGCGATGGCGTCCGCACCATAGGCCGCGCCGGCGCCGCCGGTGGTCACGTCGATGCGCTCGATCAGGCCCTGCGGGATGGTGTTCAAGTCGACCGTCTGGTCGGTGCCCGACACCATCGGACGGCGGCCGTTGATCAGGATCAGGTTGCGGTTCGAGCCGAGGCCGCGAAGGTTGATGTTCGACTGGCCGTTGTTGCCCGGGTTGTTCGAGGTCGTCGTACCGGCCGGATTCACCTGGGGCAGGGTGTTCAGGAAGGTATCGAGCGTGATGTCCGCGTTCTTGACGGTCTCTTCGCCCGTCACCACCTGGATGGGGCTGTTGGATTCGAGGTTCGGACGCGCGATGCGCGAACCGGTAACGACGATGACGTCATCGGCACCCTCTTCGGCCGGCGCGCTCTGCGCGTTGGCGGCCGAAGAGCCGAAGACCATGGCCAACGCGACCGCGGCGGCGCTGGTGCTCAGGCCGAACCGGCTGAACTTCTGTTGTGTAATGGTCACTTTCCAGTCCCTTTTCTGGAGTGAGCGGGGGTTACCCCCGGGCCCAACCGTCACGGAATGGAGCAGGCGCTGGCACACCTCCCCATTCCATTCGGGTATCCGGCAGATGTGCAAGAAATCCGATCAGACTGTAAAGCGCAGGTTCATGCGCCGGACATGTTGCGGGCCGGATGTCGTATTTATGCAACAGTCGCGAAATCCCGTTGCTTTGTCTACGGTTGAGATGGTTATAATATTTCACGAACGGGAGGTCGTCGATGGTCAGTGTGCGCGCAACGACATTGGTGCTGGCTCTGCTGCTGGCATCGCCTGCCGCAGCGGCAACGGACGAGGCCGCCGCCCGTTCCGAGCTGTTCGACAAATTGCTCGACTGCCGCTCGATAGCCGAGGATGCCGGGCGGCTCTCCTGTTACGACAGCCAGTCCCAGGCCGTCGCCGCCGCCCGGAAGAAGGGCGACCTGATGGTGCTGTCCCGGCAGGACCTGAAGGAGACGAGGCGCACCCTGTTCGGCTTCTCGCTGCCGAAGTTCAGCCTCAAGGGCATCCGCATGGACGATCCCGGTATCGACCGGCTCGAAGGCACCGTCCTCGCCGCCAGCCCCGCCGGCTTCTACTGGTCGGTCGCGCTCGATCGGGACAGCGGCACCTGGGAAACCACCGAGGCGATCAACCGCCAGCCGCTGAAGGGCGACAAGGTCGTCATCAAGAAGGGGGTGTTGGGCGGCTATCTAGGCACGATCGGCAACAGCAATCTGGTGCGGTTCAAGCGGGTGTTCTGAGATGAAACCTGCTCCGTCGCTGCGCGGCGGGGGGGAATTACTGGGGCCCCGCCAGCGGCTGGGGATCGATCCGCGCCTCATGCCATTTGACCGCCCAGTGCAGGTGCGGGCCGGTGGCGCGGCCGGTCATGCCGATCGCGCCCAATGGCTGGCCCTGCTTTACCGCCTGGCCCGGCTTCACGTCGATCCGCGACAGGTGGAGGAAGGCCGAGTTGAGCCCCATGCCATGGTCGATCATCAGCAGATTGCCCTCCAGGCTGAAGGGCGCGGCGGCGGCCAGGATCACCACCCCGTCGGCGGGGGCGACGATCGGGGTGCCGGCGGGTTGCGCCACGTCGACCCCGGCATGATAGGCGCCGGGCTCGCCCGCATAGATGCGCTGCGATCCGAATATGCCGCTGATCCGTCCCTTCGCCGGCCAGATGAAGCGCTGGCGCCAGCCCTGGCTGCCGCTGTCGATCGCGCGGGCGGCGGCGATCTGGTCGAGCTCCAGCTTGCGGCGGGCCAGGAATTCCGGCGTCGGCGTGGTGCCGCGCGGCAGGGTCGGCAGCGATTCGATCTTCCACTGGCGGGGGGCGACGCTCAGCGTGCGGCGCAGGATCGTGCCGTCGGCGGCGATCGCCTCGATCCGGGCGGTGGGCGCGGCGTCGCGGTCGAAGGCGACCAGGAAGCGGCCGTCGGGGGCGAAGCCGATCGACCGGCCATCGAAACTCAGGCTGCGGATAGCGGCGGGGACGATCCCCATCGCCAGCCCGCCCTGCTCGATCGCGCCCGACAGGCGGAAGTCGGTGCCTTCGACGATACGGGGCGCGGCGGCGGGCGGCGGAACCGGCGGCCGGGGCGGCGTGACGGTGGGTGCACAGGCGGCGAGGGGGAGTAATGAAAGGGCAACGGCAACAAGAAAATCCCCCCTCCCCTTGAGGGGAGGGGCCGGGGGTGGGGCCTCCCCGCCGGCACCGCGTCGAGAGGAGGATAGGCCCCACCCCAACCCCTCCCCTGAAGGGGAGGGGCTATTCGGGCCTGATCTCAACCCTGCTGCTCCGCCTTCGTCGCCTCGACCGCGCTCAGATAGGCCTGCTGCCGCGCGACGCTCCAGTAGCGCAATTCGTCGAGCGCGATCGGCGTGCCGGAAACCCCGCAGACGACATGATCGCCGGGCACCAGCACGCGGAAGCCGTTGGCGAGATAGTGGAGCTTGGCCGCGCGGCCCGAGTTCATGAGCATGATATCCGTCCTTCCGTCAGAAGAGGTCCTGCTGGCGCGGGGCCTGTTCGTCGGAGGCCTTGGGTGCGGCCTTGGGCTTCGCATAGGCCGGTGCGCCGTCCTTCTCAACCCGCGCGTCGACCGTGCCGTCAGCGAAGTGGAGGGTGAGCAGCCCGGCCGCCTTCGCCTCGGCCGCCGCCGTGAGCACCCCGCCGCCGCGCGCCTCGACGCGGACATAGCCGCGCTGCAGCGGCTTGTCGGGGTGGAGCTGCTCGGCGATCCGCCACACCGCGTCCAGCCGGTGCCGGCCCTGTTCGATCTTCATCCTGATCGGCCGGTCGCTGAGCCGGATCGCGGCGAGCCGTTCCCCCGCCCGTTCGAGCTTGCGGTCGAGCAGGGCGGGGCGCAGCGCGCCGGCCGCCTGGGCCAGGTCGCTGCGGGCATGGGCGATGCGCTGGCCCAGCGCGCGCGGCAGCCGCTCGGCGATGTCGTCCAGCCGCTGCTGCTGGCCGGCGAACAGGCTGTCGAGCGCGGGGAAGCGATCGGCGATGGCGTCGTAACGCTCGCCCGCGCGCTCCCTGTAGCGGCGCGCCAGCCGCTCGGCGCGGGCGCCCAGCTCGCGGACATGGTGGGCGAGGTCGGCGCGCACCGGCACCGCCATCTCGGCGGCGGCGGTAGGGGTCGGCGCCCGGCGGTCGGCGGCGAAGTCGGCCAGGGTGGTGTCGGTCTCGTGGCCGACCGCCGAGATCACCGGGATCGGCGATTCGGCGATGGCGCGGACCACCTCCTCCTCGTTGAAGGCCCACAGGTCCTCGATCGATCCGCCGCCGCGCCCGACGATCAGCAGGTCGGGGCGGGGCACTGCCCCGTCTTCCGCCAGCGCGCCGAAGCCGCGCACCGCGCGCGCCACCTGCGCCGCGGCACCCTCGCCCTGCACCGCGACCGGCCAGAGGATGACATGGGTCGGGCAGCGGTCCTCCAGCCGGTGGAGGATGTCGCGGATCACGGCGCCGGTGGGCGAGGTGACGACACCGATGACCCTCGGCATGAACGGCAGCGGGCGCTTGCGCCCCTCGTCGAACAACCCTTCGGCGGCGAGCATGCGGCGGCGCTGGTCGAGCAGCGCCATCAGCGCGCCCTGGCCGGCCAGTTCCATCCGGTCGATAACGATCTGATATTTGGAGCGGCCCGGGAAGGTGGTGAGCTTGCCGGTGGCGATCACCTCGATCCCGTCCTCGGGGCGGAAGCGCATCGCGGCGGCCTGCCCTTTCCAGATCACCCCGTCGATGCAGGCGCGCTCGTCCTTCAGGCTCAGATAGCAATGGCCCGAGCTGTGCCGCTTGAAGCCCGATATCTCGCCGCGCACGCGGACATGGCCGAAGGCGTCCTCCACCGTCCGCTTCAGCGCGCCCGACAATTCCGACACGCTGAGCGCAGGCGCGTTGTCGCCCGGCGACTCCTCCGCTAACAGGCGGGGCCTGTCAGCCGGCTGCCCATGGGGGGTGCCATCGGGGAGAAGCTCGTCCATGATCGTCCTGTTGCTTGGGTCTGGAGGGCGCGAACATGCGCTGGCCTGGAAGCTGGCGCAATCCGAACGGCTTACCAAGCTGTTCGCCGCGCCCGGCAATCCCGGCATAGCCCAGCATGCCGAATGCGTCGATCTCGATCCTGCCCATCTCGAATCGGTGCTCGCCTTCGCGCGCGAGGAGAATGTCGGGCTGGTGGTGATCGGGCCGGAAGCGCCGCTGGTCGCCGGCCTCGCCGATCTGCTGCGCGAGAACGGCATCCTCACCTTCGGGCCGAACCAGGCGGCGGCCCAGCTCGAGGGGTCGAAGGGCTTCACCAAGGATCTGTGCCGGCGGGAGGACATCCCCACCGCCGCCTATGGCCGCTTCACCAATGCCGGCGCCGCCAAGGCCGCGCTCGACAGCTTCGGCGTGCCGGTGGTGATCAAGGCCGATGGTCTCGCCGCCGGCAAGGGCGTGGTCATCGCCGAGAGCCGGCGCGAGGCGGAAAATGCGATCGACGACATGTTCGGCGGCACCTTCGGCGCTGCTGGCGCCGAGGTGGTGGTCGAGGAGTTCCTGACCGGCGAGGAGGCGAGCTTCTTCGCGCTGACCGACGGAACCACCGTCGTCCCGCTGGGATCGGCGCAGGACCACAAGCGCGTCGGCGACGGCGATACCGGCCCCAACACCGGCGGCATGGGCGCCTACAGCCCCGCGCCGGTGCTGACTCCCGAGCTGGAAGCCCGGGCGATGAAGGAGATCGTCGAGCCGACCGTGCGGGCGATGGCGGCGGCCGGCATCCCCTATTCGGGCGTGCTCTACGCCGGGCTGATGCTCACCGCCGATGGCCCCAAGCTGATCGAGTATAACGCGCGCTTCGGCGATCCCGAATGCCAGGTGCTGATGCTGCGGCTGGAGGAGGACCTGATCACCCTGATGCTGGCGGTCGCCGAAGGCCGGCTCGCCGAGCTCGCACCGCCCAGCCTCTCGCCCAACACCGCGCTGACCGTGGTGATGGCGGCGAAGGGCTATCCCGGCACCCCGGCCAAGGGCGGCGCGATCCGCCGGATCGAGGAGGCCGAGGCGAAGGGCGCGAAGATATTCCACGCCGGCACCGCCATGTCGCAGGGCGGCTGGCTGATCGCGAACGGGGGCCGCGTGCTCAACGTCACCACGCTCGGCAAGGATATCGCCGAGGCGCGCGAAACCGCCTATGCGGCGGTCGACGAGCTCGATTTCGCGAGCGGCTTCTGCCGGCGCGACATCGGCTGGCGCGAATTGGCACGGCAGCGGAACGCTTCCGCCCCTGCCGCATTGGACGGATAGAACAGAAGTTCGAAAGGACGGGGAATGTCGAACACCACCCTCATCATCGCCGCCGTGGTCGCGGTCCTGGCCGTCGTCGGGCTGTTCCTGCTGCTGCGCACGCCCACCCAGCGCGTCCAGCTGAGCGATAGCGCGCCGCCCCCGGCCGCGCCGAAGCCCGCTCCGCTCGCGAAGGAAGGCCATGGCGTCGTCGACAGCGCTGCCGCGGCGGTGCTCGACATGGCGGGCCCGGTGATCGGCGTCGACGCGCACCCCGATCTGCCCGCCGACGATCTCACCCGGATCAAGGGGCTCGGCCCCAAGGCGCAGGGCGTGCTCAACGGTATCGGCATCCGCCATTTCGCCCAGATCGCCGCGCTCGATCCCGGCCAGGCGGCCGAGCTCGACGCGCGCCTTGGCGCCTTCAAGGGCCGCCTGTTCCGCGATCGCTGGATCGATCAGGCCCGCTATCTGGAGCAGGACGACGTGGCGGGATTCGAAAAGGAATTCGGCAAGCTGGGATGAGCGATCGCACGATCAAGATCGGCGTCGGCCTGTTTGTCTCGATGATCGCGCTAGCCGCCATCGTTACGGGTTATGATGCGTGGTTTGCGCCGCTTATGGATTGCCTCCAGCCTCCGCATTGAGCGGGAGGCTTGCCTAACCCATCCCCTGCAGCGCGGCGAACCTGCTTACCGCCGCCGCCGGCCCCGCCGGATCGTTCCACACCGCGCCCGACACCGCCAGGAAATCGGCGCCCGCCGCGATCAGCGGGGCGGCATTGTCCGGCGTGATCCCGCCGATCGCGACCGAGGGCAGCTCGAACAGGGTAGACCACCAGCCGAGGATCGATGGCTCGGGCCGGTGCTCGGTCTCCTTGGTGTCGGTCGGATAGAAGGCGCCGAAGGCGACATAGTCGGCCCCGGCATCGCCCGCTTCCATCGCCAGGTGCCGGCTGTCGTGGCAGGTGACGCCGATCTGCGCCTTGGCGCCCAGCAGCTGCCGGGCCTCGCGCGGATCGCCGTCCTCCTGGCCGAGATGGACGCCGTCGGCATCCAGCCGCTTGGCCAGGCCGATCGAATCATTGACGATGAACGCCACCTCGCGTGAGGCGCAGACCGCCTGCAGCGGGCGCGCCAGTTCGGCGATGCGATGTTCGTCCATCCCCTTGAGGCGCAGCTGGAAGGCGGCGACCAGCCCCGGCGCCGCGTCGATCGCGGCGGCCAGCGTCTCGGCGAAGTCCGCGTCGATCGCAGGCGGGGAGATCAGGTAGAGCTTGCACGGCGGGCGCCTGTCGTCGCGCTCGAAGCGATCGGCGAAGCCGGGGTCGAGGGTGAGGTCGTCATCGTCGAAATCGTCGGTCATGGTGCCGCTCTACCCTAAACCGTCATGCCAGCGAAGGCTGGCATCCATGTCTGTTGCCTCTCGCGATGGCATCCCGGGTGAATGGAGACATGGACTCCAGCCTTCGGCTTTGCCGAAGTTTATCCTGAGCGCCTGCAAGGCAGTCGAAGGGCTGGGGTGACACCCCTAGGGTGGGACGGGGGCCCACCCCAAAGCCGGTTCACGCCGCCACGGTCGCCTTGTCGGTCGATGCCGCGTAGATCTCGTCGATCGCCGAACCCAGCGACGCGTTGAACTCGGCGTCGCTCATCTGGGCGCGCAGGTCCTCGAGCAGGGCGCGGCTGAAGCTCGCTATCACGCCGCGGTTCTTCGCCAGCTCGACGCAGGCCTGCGGCCGGGCAAAGCCGCCCGACAGCGCCACGACGCGCAGCACGCGGGGATGGTCGACCAGCGGGTCGAACAGGCCCGGCTTCACCGGCAGCGACAGCTTCAGCATCACCTTGTCGTCGCCGGTCAGCGCGTCGAGCGCCTTCAGCAGTTCCTCGAGCAGGATCTGGTCGGCCTCGGCGCGCTCCGGGCTCTTGATGTTCACCTCGGGCTCGATGATCGGCATCAGCCCGCCGGCCAGCACCTGCTTGCCGACCTCGAACTGCTGCTTGACCACGGCGGCGATGCCTTCGCGATTGGCGAGGTTGATCACCGAACGCTCCTTGGTGCCGAACACGCCCAGCGCCTTCGAACGGGCCAGCAGCGCATCCAGCTCGGGCATCGGCTTCATCAGCTGGACGCCGTTCTTCTCGTCCTCCAGCCCCTTGTCGATCTTGATGAAGGGGACGACGCCGCGCGCGTTCAGCGCCTGCGGGGTCGGCTTGCCGTCGACCTGGCCGTCCATCGTCCGCTCGAACAGGATCGCGCCGATCACCTTGTCGCCGGTGAAGGCGGGGGAGGTGATGATGCGGCTGCGCATCGCGTGGATCAGGCCGAACATCTCCTCCTCGGAGTTCCAGGCACCTTCCTCGATGCCATAGCCCTTGAGCGCCTTGGGGGTCGAACCGCCGCTCTGGTCCAGCGCCGCGATGAACCCTTCACCCTCGGCGATCTTCTTCGCCATCACCTGATCGACCATGTCAGCTTGTCTCCTGTCTGCGTGCAGTGCCCCTAGCCAAGCTTGGGCGGGGATGGCAACCGGCGACGGTCAGCCGGCCGGGCGAATTGCGATCAGATTGATCGCGATCGAGATACGTTCCCCGGGGCCCAGATAGGGCCGGACGCCATGGCGCAGCCAGGCGGGGAACATCAGCAGCTGGCCCGATCGCGGCCGGACCAGCTGGTCGGGCTCGGCCAGCGGATCCTCGGGCCTTGGCCGCAGGCGCAGCCCCGGCTGCTCCATCAGCATCGCCGGCATGCGCGGATCCTCCAGGGTCAGCTCCCCGCCCAGCGCCCGGTCGGCCGAGCCCGCATAGCCGTCGTCGACATAATAGACCGCCGACCAATAGGCCCCGGCATGGCAGTGGAACTGGTTCGATCCGCCATGGGCCGAGACATTGGCCCAGGCCTCGGCATACCAGCTGAACGGCGTCGCGCCCTTTGGGCGGATGTCGACGGTCTGGGCGTTGGCGATGGCGATCGCCCGCTCGATCAGCGGCCGGAAGGCCGGGCCGCCCCAGTCGAGCATCGCGGTGTCGCTGTGCCAGCCCAGCCGGTTCGACCGCTGCATTCCGGCCGGGTCCTGCGCGCGGCGGGCGCGGATCGTGGCGGCCAGCTGCGGATTGATCGTCTCGTGGCCGGGCAGCATGTCGGCCAGCAGCGGCGTCTCGAACAGCGATAGGACCTGAGGCTCCATCAGCCGATCCAGTCCGCGCGGAAGGTCAGCCCGATCGAGACGCGCGGCCGGTCCCCGTCGAACGGCCGCACGCCATGCATCAGCCAGCTCGGGAACATCACGATGGCGCCGCTGCGGGCGGCTATCCGCACCTCATGCTGGTCGGGGGTGCCGTCGCGGCGGCGGGGCCGCAGCTCGGGGATCGGCATCCGTACCGCCGGGTAGCGCGGGTCGAGGAAGACCAGGTCGCCGCCCTCCGTGCCGCCGCCGTCGTCGATATCGCAGATCGCCGTCCAGCTGGAGCCGGGATGGCTTCGCAGGTCGATCGCCCCATGCCGGTCGAGCACTTCGGCCCAGCCCGTCATCGTCCAGCGGAAGCCGCGCCCCTCCGCCCGCTGCTCCTTGTCGACGGTCATCCCGTCGATCCGGCGCAGGACATGGTCGCACAGCGCCCGCGCCGCCTCTCCGCCCCAGTGCGGCAGGTCCGGGGTGGATCGCCAGCGGGGGGAGGGGTCGCGATCGGCCGCGCGGCGCGCCAGGATGGTGTCGCGCAGCGCCGCGCCCCCGGCCTCGAAACCGGGCCAGGATTCGATGACGATCTGCGTCGGGAAGAAAGGGACGAGCCGCGGCTGGGGCGACGGCTCGGCCAATCTCAGGCCTCTAGCGCCTTGACGCCGGGCAGCTCGCGGCCTTCCATCCATTCCAGGAAGGCGCCGCCGGCGGTCGACACGAAGCTGAAGTCGTCGGCCACGCCGGCATGGTTCAGCGCCGCGACGGTGTCGCCGCCGCCCGCCACCGACACCAGCGATCCGCCCTTGGTCAGCGCCGCCGCCGTCTTGGCCAGCGCGACGGTGGCGGTGTCGAACGGGGCGATCTCGAACGCGCCCATCGGCCCGTTCCACACCAGCGTCCTGCACGTCTTGAGCGCGTCGCCCAGCGCCTCGACGGCGGCCGGGCCGACGTCGAGGATCATCTCGTCGGCGGCGACCTCGTGGACGTTGACGGTGCGGGTCGGCGGGTTCGCCTTGAACTCCTTCGCCACCACCACGTCATAGGGCAGGTGGACGATGCACTCGGCCTTTTCGGCGGCGTCGAGTATCTCGATCACGCTATCCTTCAGGTCGTGCTCGCACAGCGACTTGCCGACATCCACGCCGCGCGCGGCCAGGAAGGTGTTGGCCATGCCCCCGCCGATGATCAGATGATCGACCTTGGCGACGAGATGCTTGAGCACGTCCAGCTTGGTCGACACCTTGGCGCCGCCGACCACCGCCGCGACCGGATGTTCGGGCTTGCCCAGCGCCTTTTCCAGCGCTTCCAGTTCGGCCTGCATCGATCGGCCGGCATAGGCCGGCAGCAGATGGGCCAGCCCCTCGGTCGAGACATGGGCGCGGTGCGCGGCCGAGAAGGCGTCGTTGACGTAGAGATCGCCGAGCCTGGCCATCGCCTTCGCCAGCTCTGGGTCGTTCTTTTCCTCGCCCTTGTGGAAGCGGGTGTTCTCCAGCAGCGCGATGTCGCCCGGCTCCAGCTGGGCGACCGCCGCCTCGGCCTGCTCGCCGCA
The DNA here is from genome assembly GCF_002355275.1 of Rhizorhabdus dicambivorans. Taxonomy (NCBI): domain Bacteria; kingdom Pseudomonadati; phylum Pseudomonadota; class Alphaproteobacteria; order Sphingomonadales; family Rhizorhabdaceae; genus Rhizorhabdus; species Rhizorhabdus dicambivorans. Next base: position 573,893 of record NZ_CP023449.1, read on the forward strand.
GCAGTCGCCGACGAAGCGGACGTCGCGGCCCAGCACGTCGCGGAAGGCGTGGGTGACCTGGGCCAGGCTCATATCGGGATTGCGCTCGCCCTTGGGGCGGCCGAAATGGGCCAGCACCAGCACGATCGCACCCTTGTCGGCCAGCTCGGCGACGGTCGGCGCGGCGGCGCGCAGGCGGGTGTCGTCGGTGACCCGGCCCTCCTCCATCGGCACGTTGAGGTCCTCGCGGACCAGCACGCGCTTGCCGCGCACATCACCCAGATCGTCGAGCGTCCTGAAAGCCATTATCCTGATACCTCTACACTATCGCCAAGCGCGATCGCGCCCGCCTCGATCACGCGGCAGGTGCGCCCGCCGCGCCATTCGGGGCGGAGCGCCAGCTGCAGCCCGTCGGCCACCGCATCCATCCGGCGGCAGGGATCGCATTCGCCGGTGATCTCCAGCAGCGCCTGCCCGATCCGGACGCGGGCACCCTCTTCGCGGGGCAGCGCGATCCCCTCGACCAGCAGGTTTGCCCGGCGCTGTTCCCAGCTCACCGGCGTCCCCAGTTCGGCGAGCGCCGCCGTCCAGTCCTCGGCCAGCAGGATCGTCACCTGGCGCCTGTTGGATTTGCCGGGGCGGATCGCGCCGCGATGGTCGCCATGCACCCCGGTGTCCAGCCCGATCGCGACATGGTCGATCACCTCCACCGGGCCGTGGGGACGGTCCTTGCGGGCGATGCCGATCAGCCGGCCGGGCATGCTCAGCCCCTCGTCGCCCCGGCGGAGGCCGGGGCCGTAACGGGCAGGCGCGGTCCCTTTCCTCTTGCGGCCCCGGCCTCCGCCGGGGCGACGAGAAGGAGGGGGACCGCGGTCACCTTACAGGAACTTCGCCATCGCGCCGGCGGTGTCGACCATCCGGTTGGAGAAGCCCCACTCATTGTCGTACCAGCTGAGCACGCGGACCAGCTTGCCCTCGAGCACCGCGGTCTCGAGGCTGTCGACCGTCGACGAGTGCGAGTCATGGTTGAGGTCGATCGAGACCAGGGGCTCGTCGGTATAGCCGAGCACGCCCTTGAGCGGGCCGTCCGAGGCGGCCTTGAGCAGGGCGTTGACCTCTTCCTTGGTGGTGTCGCGCTTCGGCGTGAAGGTCAGGTCGATCATCGAGACGTTCGGGGTCGGCACGCGGATCGCCGAACCGTCGAGCTTGCCCTTCAGCTCGGGCAGCACCTCGCCCACCGCGCGGGCGGCGCCCGTCGTGGTCGGGATCATCGACATCGCGGCGGCACGGGCGCGGCGCGGATCGTCGTGGATCTGGTCGAGGATCTTCTGATCGTTGGTATAGGCGTGGACGGTGGTCATCAGGCCGCGCTCGATGCCGATCGCGTCGTTGAGGACCTTGGCGACCGGCGCCAGGCAGTTGGTGGTGCACGAGGCGTTCGATACGATCTTGTGGTCGCCCGTCAGCTTGTCGTGGTTGACGCCGTAGACGACCGTCAGGTCGACATTCTTGGCGGGGGCCGAGATCAGCACGCGCTTGGCGCCGGCGTCGAGATGCTTCTGGCCGCCGTCGCGATCGGTGAAGAAGCCGGTGCACTCCAGCGCGATGTCGACGCCGTTGGCGGCGTGCGGAAGCTTGGCCGGATCGCGCTCGGCGGTCACCTGGATGCGCTTGCCGTCGACGATCAGGTCGTTGCCGTCGACGTCGACCGTGCCCTTATAGGGGCCATGGACGCTGTCGCGCTTGAACAGGCGCGCATTGGCCTTGGCGTCGGCGAGGTCGTTGATCGAGACCAGCTCCAGGCCGCAGCCCGGATTTTCGAGGATGGCGCGGGCGACGTTCCGCCCGATGCGCCCGAAACCATTGATCGCAACCTTCACCGCCATGTGCCGAAACTCCTGCTAGCTTTTCTTAGTTGAGCGCCCCGATGATCTTCGGGGCGAGCTTGTCGGCCGTCAGGCCGAAATGATCGTAGAGCGCCTTGACCGGGGCCGAAGCACCGAAGCTGTCGACGCCGAAGCGCAGGCCCTTGCGGCCGACATAGCGCTCCCAGCCCATCGTCGTGCCGGCCTCGATCGAGACGAGCAGCACGCCACCGGGCAGGATGTCGTCGCGATAGCTCTCCGGCTGGGCGTCGAAGCGCTCCCAGCTCGGCATCGAGACGACGTCGGCGCCATGGCCGGCCTCTTCCAGCTTCTTCGCGGTGGCCAGCGCGATCTCGACCTCCGAGCCGCTGGCGATCAGCACCGCCTTGCGCGGCCCCTCGGCGGCCTTCAGGCGATAGGCGCCCTTGGCCGAGCGGTTCTCGCTGACGTCGGTGCGCAGCTGGGGCAGGCCCTCGCGCGACAAGGCGAGCAGCGATGGGCCGTCGGCCTTCTCCAGGCTCAGCGCCCAGCATTCGGCGGTCTCGACGACGTCGCACGGGCGATAGACGTCGAGGTTCGGCATCGCGCGCAGGCTCATGACATGCTCGATCGGCTGGTGGGTGGGGCCGTCCTCGCCCAGGCCGATCGAATCATGCGTCATCACATAGACGACGCGCTGCTGCTGGAGCGCCGACAGCCGGATCGCCGCGCGGCAATAGTCGGAGAAGACCAGGAAGGTGCCGCCATAGGGGATGACGCCGCCATGCAGCGCCATGCCGTTCATCGCGCAGCCCATGCCGAACTCGCGGATGCCGTAATAGACATAGCGGCCGCCATAATTGTCGGCGGTCAGCGGGGCCTGGTCCTTGGTCTTGGTGTTGTTCGATCCGGTCAGGTCGGCCGATCCGCCCAGCGTCTCGGGCAGCTGCGCGTTGATCGCGCCCAGCACCATTTCGGATGCCTTGCGGGTCGCCACCTTCTGCGGATTGGCGGCCAGATCGTCGAGATAGGGCTGCAGCGAGAAATCCGCCGGCAGCTTGCCGGCCATGCGGCGCTCGAACTCGGCACGCTGCGGCGAGGCGACGAGGCGCGCTTCCCAGGCGCTGCGCACCGCCGAGCCGCGCGAGCCGGCTTCGGCCCAGGCGGCCTTGATGTCCTCGGGGATGACGAAGGGCTCGGCGGTCCAGCCGAGATAGTCGCGCGCGGCGGCAACCTCGTCGGTGCCCAGCGCCGCGCCATGCGTCGCCGACGTGCCCTGCTTGTTCGGCGCGCCATAGCCGATGACGGTCGTGCACTGGACGATCGACGGGCGCGGATCGGCCTTGGCGGCCTCCAGCGCGGCGTTGATGCTGTCCGGATCATGGCCGTCGCACGATATGGTATGCCAGCCGGTCGCGGCGTAGCGGGCGAGCACGTCCTCGGACGAGCTGAGCGAGACCGCGCCGTCGATGGTGATCTTGTTGTCGTCCCACAGCACGATCAGGCGGCCGAGCTTGAGGTGCCCGGCCAGGCCGATCGCCTCATGGTTGACGCCTTCCATCAGGCAGCCGTCGCCGGCCAGCACCCAGGTGAAATGATCGACCAGATCGTCGCCGAAGCTGGCGTTCAGGTGGCGCTCGGCGATCGCCATGCCGACCGCGGTGGCGAGCCCCGAACCGAGCGGCCCGGTGGTCGCCTCGACCCCGGCCAGCTCGAAATTCTCGGGGTGGCCGGCGCAGGGGCTGTGCAGCTGGCGGAAATTGCGGATGTCGTCGATCGTCGGGCGCGCATAGCCGGTCAGGTGGAGCAGCGCGTAGATCAGCATCGAGCCATGGCCGGCCGACAGCACGAAGCGGTCGCGGTCGGCCCATTTCGGCTGGGCGGGATCGAACTTCAGATGCTTGGTGAACAGCTCGGTCGCGACGTCGGCCATGCCCATCGGCATGCCGGGGTGGCCCGAATTGGCCGCCTGCACCGCGTCCATCGAAAGCGCGCGAATGGCATTGGCGAGCTGCCTCGATGCAATCGTCATATTCTACCTTTATGCAGACCGGCTGGGATCGCGCGCGTGCTGTATGTCTTATGCGCGCGGCCCCTTTGTCGTGCCGGAGCGCAACCGTCAACCTTGGGGGATGGCTTGCAGGGTCTGCCGGTGCTGCTATGCCTTCGAATCGATGACTGACCGCCGCCTGATTTTGGCCCTGGGCCGCCTCGAACGCGCCATCGCGCGCGTGGAAGCGGGCATCGAAGCCGCGCCGTCCTTCGGCCATGACGAGAATGAGGCGCTGTTCCGTCTCGCCGAACGCCACCGCACCCTGCGCGAGGCGACCGAATCGGCGATCGAACGGATCGACCGCCTGCTGGGGAGCCACTGATGGCCGATGTCGATGTCGAGGTCACCGGGCGCCGCTACAAGCTGAGCTGCCGCGACGGCGAGGAGGACCATCTCCGCGCGCTGGTGCGGATGGTCGATGCCAAGGCGACCGAGCTGACCGGCGCGCTGGGCGACATGACCGAGGCGCGCACCCTGCTGCTCTCCGCGCTGCTGCTCGCCGACGAACTCAACGACCTGCGCGGCGCGGCGGCGGTGGCGCGCAACGAACCCGATCCCGCCCCGGCGGACATCGATCCCGCCTATGCGGTGGCGATCGAGCGCATCGCCGAGCGCGTCGAGCGCCTCGCCGACCAGATCGAGCGGACGGCGGGGTAGCGCATCTTTCCGGGTCAACGGCTCGGCGGTCGGAATGGAACTCATCAGCATTACCCTGCATGAGCGCGAGCCTTGGGCGCTTTGACAGGCCCTGATCCCTTTGCGGCGATTCCGGGCAGGCCGATGTGGCATCCGCCTGGAAACCGCTTCAGAAATTCCTACGGCCGGAAGCGTCGGACGAACTGATGGCCGCTGAGATGCGCGGAATGTCGGTGATCACCTGTGCCGCCTCGTGAATAGCCGTCTGGTAGCGCTGACGGGTCGCCATCTTGATGCAGGTCCGCGCGAGCTGCTCGGCCGTGACCGGATGCCCCCGGGCCGCCATTATTTTGGCAATCAACGCGCGCAGTGAAATCTTGCGCAATTCCATGCCATAGCGGGTGGCGATCATCATCGCATCGGTGGCATAACGCAGAGCCCCCTCGAAGTCTGACATATGCAGCCGTGCGCGCGCCGTCACCATGGATGCCTCGCACCGCACCCGGTGAACATCGGTATGGATGGCGTAGGTAAGCGCTTCCTCCAGATAGCGATGGGCTCGTTTCTGCTGGAGCGGTGGCGTCGGCTCGGGGTCGAACAGAAAGGTATCGGCTAAGGTGATCTGCAGACGATGGACGATGTCCATCTGCACGCCTGATTGGGCAAGGCTCAGCGCGCGTTCCAGTGTCGCTCGGCGTTCGGCAGCGGGTTTCAGGGCGCTGCCCTGTGCGTTGGCACGCAGCCGTTCGAAATAGGCCTGGGCCCTGACCTCTCCGAGTTCGGACAGGCGGCCGCACGCCTCTTCATAGCACGCAAGCGCCGGGTCGGCCTGGCCGCGTAGATGGCGGCACCAGCCAAGATAGCCGGTGGCGATGGCGGTCGCCAGCTTGTCCTCGCGAAGCTGGCCGTTCTGGCTGAGGTCGATCAGTTCCTCACATTTGCGTTCCGCGACGCCGATTTCCCCGCGCTCGATATCCACGGTCAGCTGGTTCAGCCTGATTCGTCGCCAATTATGGGCGCGATCATCGCGTTCGACCCATTCTCGATTGACCAGCATGGCCTGATCAAAGGAGCTGCGGGCCTCGTATACGTCGCCCATGGCCAGGCGGACTACGCCCCTTTCATTGTGCAGCCAGACCAGCTCGTCGGGGTAGAAGGGCTCGGCGGGGCCGAATTGTTCGTGGATGAGCTCGCGAATCGTGTCGCTGTTTCGGGGTGCTTTCAGGACGCTGCAGAGCCCGGCGTGCAGCGCTTCCCGCGCCATGGACAATTTCCCATAGCCGTCGATCAGATCGTCCAGCCGTTCGGCATGTTCGAGCAAAACGCCGTCGCGCCCCTCGCGGATCAGCCGGTCGCCGCTGTCGAGCGTCAGCAGGCCGGTGGTCGAATAGTAGCTGCGTACAAGCGCCAGCGCGGTGCGGATCGCCCGCGCATGGCGGGCGGAGCAGAGCAGGTCGATGTCGAGCGGCTTGGGCGCGGCCTCGCTTGCGCCACAGGCCATGGCGACCTCGCCGAGCAGCTTGCGGTAAGCGTTTTCGGTCAGGCCGAGCGCTCGTGCGCGCTTCCGCAACCCGTTCTTCTGCTGATGCCGGTAGGAGCTGATCAGCCGATCAATCGCATCGCCGAGCTCATCGTGGATGTCGTTGTCGGGAATATCCCCGTCGGTGGGCTGGGCGACATAGAGCGACATGTTGAACGCGGTCGACAGCTTGGCCTCGCTCAACGGGATGCCGTAACGATACCGCAGTTCGGTCAGCAACAGCCGATGAAGCGCGAAGCGCGGCACGGGCTCGATGCCGGGTGCGGCAGCGTCGCGATAGCCGTCCAGCTTCAGGACAAGCCGCGCTTCGACCAGCGCGTCAAGCGCATCGGAGAATCCCGCGCCTGCCGCTTTGAGTGCAGGCATGAGCCGAAGGACATCCTCCTCGACCGGCAAGCCGATGAAAGCGAGCGCTTTCAATATGTTGCGGGCCGTATCGATCCCGGGGTTGTTCTGTCCTCGCTTGGTCAGCAACGTCGTCAGGATATTCTCGTCGAGGAGGATGCCGAAGAGCGTTCGCCGGATATCTATGAGATTGCCGCTGATCCGCCCGCTTCGGTTTGCATCATAGCTGTCAATGGCGTGGCGCAGCGCCGGAGACATGCCGATCCCCTGTTCTTTCGCGCCTTGCCAGATCGAGTTGAAATAGCAGCCGGGGATAGCGGGGTCCGCGCCTTGGAGAAGGCGGGCCGGCCGCACGCCGTCGCGGGCATCCCAAACCGTGATGCCGAGCTTTTCGACATATTTCCGGACCCGTTCGGTGCCGAACATCACCCAATATGTGCGCTTGGTCCCCGATGTCCTCGGGGCGCCTCTAGGTCCGCGCGCCAGCGTCAGCAACTGGTCCAGCTCTGCGCTCAGCGGATTGCCAGCGGTGTCGAAAAAGCGTTCCATACCATTGATGACGATAAGCGCATCGGGTTGGCCGGAGTTGGCAAGCGCTTGATCGAGCTGCAGATTGGTAAAGAAGTTTTGACGGCTTGTGAGGGGCACGCCCTCACCGTCCACCATCGGAACGCCGAATTTGTCGGACAGGAATCGCGACAGACCATCCAGGATGGTATCGGTGTCGAAGGTGAAACCTCCATTGATGAGGATGCCATCCTCTTTGCCTTCCAGGCCTAGCTCTACAGCGCTGGCGACGGTCGCGCGGGCCATGTTGCCCTTGCCGCAGCCCTGGGCGCCGATGATGCAGATCATATTGTCGGTGGGAAGGTGCCGCTTCAGCCGGTCCAGCATCCTGTCGTCAATGGCCCAACGCTCAGGATTGTCGACCGCGTACTCGGCCCATAAGACTACGGGCTTCCCCTTTGCGGAGCGAAGCCGCCCTTCCATCGAACGCCAGTTGCTGCCGATATGGCGCTCCCTGACGGTCGGGTTGATAAAGGCGTTTTTGCCTTGGGCTACCCCGGCGGCCAGGAGAGCGACGCAATGTCGCAAGGCGGCCAGATCGCTGCCGGTGGACTGGTCCGCCTTCTTGAACCGGGCTTTCCTGTCTAGCGAAGCCATCGAGATATTCTTGGCGAAACCGTTGCTGACCCGCTTGTAACGCCGGGATTGGCCGACATAGCCGTCCGGGTTGCCCGCGACCGTTTCGAAATCCGAATCGAATATCGTCAGGACGCCGAGCCGCCGCAGGAAATCCACTCGCATCGCCTCGACCGCTTCGGGCGCGAGTTGCTTGGGCTTGATCGACCAGAGCAGGAAGGTCGGTGCGACCCGTTGATAGGGGTTGTTGCTGATAAACTCCTGCAGCTCACTGTTGAGCTCTTGCTCGCCCATGCCCAAGCCGACGAACAGGATAGGATTTCCGCCCATCATCAGTCGTTTGGCGAATTCGAAGGGCGCGCGGTTGAGATCGTTCCGCCTGTAAAGATTGTCGTAGTCGCGCTGGCTGACGATCATGCTCCGCCAGTTGCAGGCCCGGCCATGGAGGTGCATGACATGGCCATCGACATCGTCGGTGCCGACGGCGAATTCGATCATGCGGTCGATGCGTTCGCGATTCAGCAGATCGCTCTCGATCGCCCATCCGTCGGAAAAGACCCGCCTTATGCGGCCGCTTCCCAGGTCCCAGTAGAAATTCTCGTTGGCCGCGTTGCGAAGGTTAACGAGCGTCTGGAAGGGCGATAATCCCCTGCCGCTGTCGGAGATTCGATCGGCCAGCATCGCCACCCGTTCGATCTCGAAATCATAGGAGGGCGTGGCGAAGCGGCGGATGCCCAGAGCGTGCCAGAGAGCGAATGGCACGTTGAGCATGTCGTCGAACCCCGCCCCGTTGGCGTCGGGCGCCTGCATCCGCCAGTGCGGCCGGGGCTCCCGGAAACGCCGGGCCAATTGGACGCGTACGGCCTCCCTGACGGTCTCGAACTGGTCGAGCGGCCAGTCGTCCGCCCTGACGGATCGCTTGAACTCCTCGGGCAAGGGCTCGCGCCACTCGTCCAATGCCTCCTCGATGATGCTCATGCCGACCTGGACCGGCCAGCTCGAACTTGCGCTGAGCCGTTCATATTTTTCGATTCTGCCGCGCATCACGTCGTCCGCGAGCACCCGGGAAGCATCGGCTCCCAAAGCGGAGACGGTCATTCTGAGTTGTTCCCAGCCGCCATAGCCGAATGCCTGGGTCGCCATCGATCCTACGAAGGCTATCATCCGGCCGGTTGCCAGTGAGCGGAAGAACTCCAACCTAGCGCGCTGCGCCAGCTTGTGGTCGTGCAGATAATATTTCTTAAGGTAATTCGCCCCCATTGCGTACACCCCCATCATGGAGACTAGATGGGGAAGGGCAGGCGTCAACCGGATGTTACGAAAACGGACCTTTCTCGACCGGCGCCGCCACCTTCCCGCCGGGGACATGTCGCCCGCCGATGTCGGTGACACCCCTTGAGCAACGCCCTCGTCGCGCCTACATATGTCCATGGCGGGTACTGCTTCGCACGAGCTGTAGCGAACATCCCTGAGGCGATTCACATTCCTAGGGGGCTGTCCCTGTTCGGATCCTGGTCCGATGCATATGGTCCCCACCTGATGCTCATGGCGTCAGAGGATATTCCAGCAAACGACCATGGCGGTCCCGCCACCTTCCATGAGCGCTGATCTCTCCAAGCCGGCCCAGCGGGCTGAACTGCGCGCGCTCCGCGATGCCTTCGTGCTCGCCCTCGCGCCCGGCGAACGCGCCCGGCTGGAGGCGGAGGCGGCGCGCCATCTGGGGCCGCTGATCGCGGGCGCGCGGAGCGTCGCCTTCTATCATGCGCTCGGCGGCGAGATGGACTGCGGGCCGGCGATCGACGCTGCGGCCGCCGCCGGAATCGCCGTGGCGCTGCCCCATGTCGAGGCGCGCGGCGCGCCGATGCGATTCCTGGCCTGGGCGCCTGGAGACCGCCTCGTTCCCGGCTGGCGCGGCCTGCTCCAGCCGGAGGCCGATTCGCCGCCGGTTTCCCCCGATATCGTGATCGCGCCGCTGCTCGGATTCGACTCGGCCCTGCGGCGAATCGGGCAGGGCGCGGGTTTCTACGATCGCGCGCTCGCCGCCCTGCCGGACGTTAAAAAAATCGGCTGGGGCTGGTCGATCCAGCAGCGGCCCGCCATAGCCTCCGATCCCTGGGACGTGCCGCTCGACGCGGTCGTCACCGAGGCGGGTGTGATCGGAGGGTGAAGCGATGAACGGCCAACCGAGCGGGGAGCCGAGCTGGCGCAAGCCGGCGGGCATCTTCCTGATCTTGCTGCTGATTTCGGTGTGGGCGGTGATTGTCGTTACGGCATCGCCGTGGATCGGGCGGCTTCATCCGCTGCTACAGGCGCCGGTCTACATCGTCGCCGGCATCGTCTGGATCCTGCCGCTGAAGCCGCTGCTCGCCTGGATGGAGACCGGCCGCTGGCACTGGGGGCCACGTAAAAATACGGGTGGGCATTAACCGGATGTATCGAATCTCGCGCTAATCCCCGTCTTCGAGATCAGGGGTTCAGACACGGTGCGCGAAGAACGTATAGCCGAAAAGTCAGCCGAACGCGCGGAGTGGCGCCGGCTCTATGACATGATCGGCAAGCTTCTGTTCGATCATGGGCTGGAGCCCTCGCCCGCCAATTTCGAGTTGTGCCACCGCTATCTCTCGGGCCGCGACGGCGAACTCAACGCGCTGATCGACAAGGCGATCGCCAAGGATGGCGGGCTGAGCGAGGCCATCGCCACCGCTATCTCCGCCAAGCTCGACCCCGGCCTCTCGACCGATGAGCTGTCGCGGATCGCCAGCGACGCGCAGGGCTATCTCGAACAGATGACCACGATCCTCGCCAGGTCGGGCGACGATGCCCGCGACTATGGCGAGGCGCTGGCGCATGAGGCGGAGGGGCTGGAGTCGAACGCCTCGCCCACGCTCAGCGTCAAGACGCTGGTCGATCTCACCAAATCGATGATCGAGAAGGCCCAGGCCGCCGAGGAGGATCTGCGCCGCACCGAGATGCAGATGACGGCGATGCGCAAGGACCTCGCCACCGCCCAGCACAAGGCGAACAGCGATCCGCTCACCGGCCTGCCGAATCGCCGCGCGCTCGACCAGCATCTGCGCGCCGCGTTCGAGAATGCCCGCCGCGCCGATACGCCGCTGGCGCTGGCGATCTGCGACATCGATCATTTCAAGCAGTTCAACGACACCCACGGCCATGTCATCGGCGATGAGGTGATCAAGTTCGTCGGCTCCTCGCTGGGCCGCGCCGCCTCGAACGGCGATGTGTTCGTCGCGCGCTATGGCGGCGAGGAATTCGTGATGGTGTTCGAGCGCGCCTCGGTCGCCAATGCGATGGCGACTCTCGACAAGATCCGCGCCGCCATCGCCGCGCGCGAGCTGAAGGTGACGAACACCGGCCAGTCGCTCGGCAAGCTCAGCTTCTCGGGCGGGCTGGCGCAGATCAACATCCAGGATTCGCCTGGCTCGATCCTCAAGCGCGCCGATGCCGCGCTCTACAAGGCCAAGCAGGCGGGGCGCAACCGGATCAGCGCGGCGGACTGAGCGCCGTCCGCGCCGCCGCATATTGCCGGCTGTATTTTCCGCGCGATCGGTCTACATCCCGGGCATGTCCGGAAACACCTTCTTCTTCATCCTGATCCTCGCGGCGATGGTCGCCACCGTGGTGGCGCTGGTGCGCGGGATCATCGCCTTCCTCAAGACGACCGAGGCCGATCTGAAGGCCGGCGGCATCAACCAGTCGGGCCTCCGCCAGAACAAGATGATGCGGATGCGCATCGCCTTCCAGGCGGTCGCGGTGATCCTGGTCATCCTCATGCTGATCCTCAGCCGCGGAAGCTGATGATGGTTTCAGCGCAGCTGAAACGGCGGTGCCGGCCCGCACCTCCACGTGAGTGGAGCAAACCCTAAATGGTCAAGCTCAACAGGATCTACACCCGCACCGGCGATGCGGGGCAGACCGGCCTCGTCGACGGGTCGCGCCTGTCGAAGGCGGCGCCGCGCATGGCCGCGATCGGCGATGTCGATGAGCTGAACTCGGCGATCGGCGTCGCGCTGACCCAGGATATGCCGGATGAGGCGCGCGCCCAGCTCGCCCGCATCCAGAACGAGCTGTTCGATCTCGGCGCCGATTTCGCGACGCCGGGCCCCGATTTCACGCCGTCGGAGATGAGCCTGCGCATCATCGCGTCGCAGGTCGAGCGGCTGGAGCGGGAGATCGACGCGATGAACGCCGGTCTGGAGCCGCTGCGCAGCTTCATCCTGCCGGGCGGCAGCCCCGCCGCCGCGGCGATCCACCTCGCCCGCGCCATCTGCCGCCGGGCGGAGCGGTCGGCGGTGGCGGCGCACAATGCCCCCGATGCCGGGCTGAACCCGGTCGGGCTCGCCTATATCAACCGGCTGTCGGACCATCTGTTCGTGCTCGCCCGCTGGCTCAACCGCGCGGGCGCGGGTGCCGTGCTGTGGCAGCCGGGCGCGACGCGCTGACCGGCTAAAGCCTGGGCGGCGCGTCCATCGCATTGGGATCGCCGATCAGCATGTCGATCAGCACCAGCCCCAGGATGATGAAGAAGGCCGCCAGCAGCGACGTCTTGATGATTTCCTTGCGGCGTTCCGGACTCATGTGACGCTACCCCCCGATACGATACGCGGTACGGCAGTGTAACAAAATCCGGCCCCGGGGCCAATTTCGGCGCTCTGCCGCCGCGCGCGGGCCGGCGGGGTTGAGAATCGCCGCGCCACCCCCCAGATTGGCGCGCACATCCTCGCCCGTCTTGCATCGCGCGAACAAATCTGGAACATCTGTCGGAATGCTGACCCATATTTCCGTGCGCGGCGCGCGCGAGCACAATCTCAAGGGCGTCGACGTCGATCTGCCGCGCGACAAGCTCATCGTCATCACCGGCCTGTCGGGCTCGGGCAAGTCCAGCCTCGCCTTCGACACCATCTATGCGGAGGGGCAGCGCCGCTATGTCGAATCGCTGTCGGCCTATGCGCGCCAGTTCCTGGAGCTGATGCAGAAGCCCGACGTCGATCATATCGAGGGGCTCAGCCCCGCCATCTCGATCGAACAGAAGACCACCAGCCGCAACCCGCGCTCGACGGTCGCGACGGTCACCGAGATCTACGATTATATGCGCCTGCTCTGGGCGCGGGTCGGCGTGCCCTATTCGCCCGCCACCGGCCTGCCCATCTCGGCGCAGACGGTCAGCCAGATGGTCGACCGGATCATGATGCTGAAGGAGGGGACCCGCTTCCTGCTGCTCGCCCCGGTCGTGCGCGGCCGCAAGGGCGAGTATCGCAAGGAGCTGGCCGAATGGCAGAAGGCGGGCTTCACCCGCGTCCGCATCGACGGCGAGGCCTATGAGATCGAGAACGCCCCCGCGCTCGACAAGAAGTACAAGCACGACATCGAGGTGGTGGTCGATCGCCTCGTGGTGCGCGAGGGGATAGAGACCCGCCTCGCCCAATCGCTCGAAACCGCGCTGCGCCTCGCCGATGGGCTGGCCTATGCCGATCTGGTCGACACCACCGTGGCGGAGGCGCTCCAATCCCCCTCCCCTTCAGGGGAGGGGCTAGGGGTGGGGCCTGGCCGCGAAGGCGGAGTCCGGGAAATGCCGGCGAAGTTCCAATATTCCGAAGCGCAGGATGTGCCGGGAGGCCCCACCCCCGACCCCTCCCCTGAAGGGGAGGGGAGGAAGATGAAAGGCGCCGGCGTCCCCCCCAACCGCATCACCTTCTCGGAAAAATTCGCCTGCCCCGTCTCGGGCTTCACCATTGCCGAGATCGAGCCGCGCCTCTTCTCGTTCAACGCGCCGCAGGGCGCCTGCCCGGCCTGTGACGGCCTGGGCGAGAAGCTCTATTTCGATCCCCAGCTCGTCGTCCCGAACGAGGCGCTGTCGATCAAGCAGGGCGCGGTCGTGCCCTGGGCGAAGTCGAACCCGCCCAGCCCCTATTATATGCAGGTGCTGTCCTCGGTCGCGCGCGCCTATGGCTTCAGCCTGGAAACCCCGTGGAGCGAGCTGCCGGACGAGATCGCCGACGTCATCCTCTACGGCACCAAGGGGCGGGTCATCACCCTCACCTTCATCGATGGCCGCAAGAGCTATGATGTGCAGAAGCCGTTCGAGGGCGTCATCCACAATCTCGAACGCCGCATGCTCGCCACCGAAAGCGCCTGGATGCGCGAGGAACTGGCCAAGTACCAGTCGGCCGCCCATTGCGAGGTGTGCGGCGGCGCCCGCCTGAAGCCGGAGGCGCTGGCCGTGAAGATCGCGGGGGAGGACATCTCCATGTCCACCCGCCGCGCGGTCGGCCCCGCGCTCGCCTTCTTCCGCGACATGCCCAACCACCTCAACGATCAGCAGAACGCGATCGCCGAACGCATCCTCAAGGAGATCGTCGAGCGGCTGGGCTTCCTCGATAATGTCGGGCTCGACTATCTCAATCTCGATCGCACCTCGGGCACCCTGTCGGGCGGCGAGAGCCAGCGCATCCGCCTTGCGTCACAGATCGGCTCGGGCCTGTCGGGCGTCCTCTATGTGCTCGATGAGCCGTCGATCGGCCTCCACCAGCGCGACAATGATCGGCTGCTCGTCACCCTCCGGCGGCTGCGCGATCTCGGCAACACCGTGATCGTCGTCGAACATGACGAGGATGCGATCCGCAGTGCCGACTATATCCTCGATATGGGCCCCGGCGCGGGCGTCCATGGCGGGGAGGTGGTCGCCGAAGGCACGCTCGACGACATCCTCGCCAACGAGGCGAGCCTGACCGGCGACTATCTCTCGGGCCGCCGCATGGTCGATGTCCCGGCCAAGCGGCGCAAGGGCAATGGCAGGAAGGTCACCGTCCACAATGCGCGGGCGAACAACCTGAAGAACGTCACCGCCTCGATCCCGCTCGGCACCTTCACCTGCATCACCGGGGTCTCGGGCTCGGGCAAGTCCAGCTTCACCATCGACACGCTCTACGCCGCCGCCGCGCGCAGCCTGAACGGCGCGCGCGTGATCGCGGGCGCGCATGACAAGGTGACCGGCCTCGAACAGTGCGACAAGGTGATCGACATCGATCAGTCGCCGATCGGCCGCACCCCGCGCTCGAACCCGGCCACCTACACCGGCGCCTTCACCAACATCCGCGACTGGTTCGCCGGCCTGCCGGAAAGCGAGGCGCGCGGCTACAAGCCCGGCCGCTTCAGCTTCAACGTCAAGGGCGGACGGTGTGAGGCGTGCACCGGAGACGGCCTGCTCAAGATCGAGATGCACTTCCTGCCCGATGTCTACGTCACCTGCGACGTCTGCCACGGCAAGCGCTACAACCGCGAGACGCTGGAGGTGAAGTTCAAGGACAAGTCGATCGCCGACGTCCTCGACATGACCGTCGAGGACGCGGTCGAGTTCTTCAAGGCCGTCCCCCCGATCCGCGACAAGATGGCGATGCTGGCGGAGGTCGGCCTCGGCTACATCAAGGTCGGCCAGCAGGCGACGACCCTGAGCGGCGGCGAGGCCCAGCGCGTCAAGCTCGCCAAGGAACTGTCACGCCGATCGACCGGCAACACCCTCTACATCCTCGACGAACCCACCACCGGCCTCCACTTCGAGGACGTCCGCAAGCTGCTCGAGGTGCTCCATGCGCTGGTGCAGCAGGGCAATACCGTGGTGGTGATCGAGCATAACCTCGAGGTCATCAAGACCGCCGATTGGGTGCTCGACCTGGGGCCGGAAGGCGGCACGGGCGGGGGCGAGATCGTCGCAGAGGGGACGCCGGAACAGGTCGTCAAAGAGCCCCGCTCTTATACGGGTCAATACCTCAAGCCGCTGTTGCAGCCTGAAGCGCGGAGTGCACAGGCTGCGGAATAAGCCTTTCTATGCCGGACGGTTGCCGAGGGCCGTGGGGACTCACTAGAGTCTAAGCATGCGCGCCGTTCCATTGCGACGAATGGCCCCAATTGACTTGTAGGAAATTATCGATTCTAAGGCCGGAAACGGGCGGGATCGTTTCCGCCCGTTATCGATTCCTTAGAGGCTTTGGCGGCATCTATGGATCATGTGACGTGATGGGACGGGCCACTATCAAACGGATCATGCGGTGAAGCCGATACGGCCCAATTTTGCCCGTCCGCCCCTCGTTGAACAAGCGATCACGTTCATGTTCGACCGGCTCGACGGCTTCGAGATCGGCGATTATGGCCTATTCTGGGCGATGATCCGCCACGATTTTCCTACGACCGAGGCCCAACCGCCCCTTGAGCCGGTGACGGAGCAATTCGAAGGGTTCAGGCCCGACCAATTCACGTTTCGACTTGTCGACGGCGGCATGATGCCCCGCACTTTCTATCACTCGGCGGATGGGTGCGAGCTCGTCCAGGTGCAATCTGACCGGTTTGCGTTCAACTGGCGCGGCGGCGGTACGGCACCCTATCCGCATTCCGAACAGACGATGAAGCGCTTTAATGAGCTATTTGCGATCTTCGAGAAGTTCGCCGCCGAGCGCGGTTTCCCGAAGGTGCAGGTTCGCCAGTGCGAACTGGTCAACGTAAACATCGTCCCCGTCGACGAATTCGGAAAATCATTTGCCGACGCGCCGGAGTTCTTCCGCGTGCCCGAAATGGGGCGAGACATCGAATTTCTGCGTCCTGAGACCTACATATCGAGCATGCGCCATTTGATTGAAATCGAGGGTAAGCCCGTAGGGCGTTTATATTCGGCGTTGTCGCCGGTGACCCGGATTGCCGACGACGACCCTGCATATCGCCTTGAGCTGACCGCGCGAGGTGCTCCGATCGGCGGTGACACCGCAGCTTTCTTCGATATCGCGCGCAGCGCGATCAACGCCGTTTTCCTCTCAGCGACCACAAAAAAGGCGCGAGAGCACTGGGGAGAGCAATAATGGCGACCAAATACCTGGTGGATGACGATTTCGCCGCCGTCCAATCGCGGTCGATTGTCGATGAGCACATGCCGGCCGTGCCGACGCGGTTTGTCGGCGAGAAGAAGAAGACCATGACCATTGACACCGGCTTCGGCTTCCAGATCGAGACCAGCGTACCGCCGGTGGCTGGGCTGGTCGAAGCGTTCGAACGCCTTTATGAACTCCGGGCGCTTCAGGCTGGTTGGGATAGCTATGGCGCGGCGCCCGTTCACCGCGATGTCTTCAAGCCAGCCGTCGAGCTTATCAGTCATGCGCTGATGCGTTGCCATCCGCCGTTCATAACGGCTCTAAATACTGGCGGCTTAAAGCTGGCTTGGGACTGCGGACCGCGCGAGCTCGAACTTGAGATCGAGCCGCATGGGCGATTAGCCATCTACTTCACCAATAAAGCCACCGGCGAGGAGCGCGAGGAGGAGGGACAATCTTTCGACGTCGCACTGATCGCGCTGCAACAGTTCTGCCGGGGCGAATAACCCCGGGGGCGGGCGGTGGTCGACGAAGTCGAGGATCTTCCGGACGACCCGTCGATCCTCGACGACGACCTGCTGTTGCGGCGTGTTCATCCTATCCAGATCAAGGCCGATGGGACCTTTGATCGGTCGATATTTCGCAACGACACAGGAGGATATGGCACGTCCCTGACCGTGTGGCGCAGCGATGCCGATATGGCGGCGATCGCCACCGGCCACGACGAAAAGGCCATTGTCGCGATCAAGGCTAGCGAGCTGCGAAAACACGGGCTCAAGCTCGCATTCACCTACGAAGAGGGTAACCCCAACCATTGCGAAGCGATAGGCCATCGGACCAAGGGGATGATGGGCCAGATGCGTGACGCGAGTCAGAAGGTCCGCGACCCGCTCTAATCGTTCAGGGAGCACGATTACAGTTTACGAGTTCCGGTGAGTTCCAGGGACACCACGGAGTCCCGAGTTCCGGGGACACTATACCCAACTGCCGAGCCATCTTGCCCGGTCGAACCGTCTCTCAACTCTCATCCCCGGCCGGGGGCGGCTCGTCCTTCGCTGTGTCGAGATAGGCGAGCATGTCCGTCGGCTTCGCATCGCCCGCCCGGCGCCAGAGAAATCGGACACGGTTTCCACCACGCCGATCTTCTCGGCGATCGCGACGGAAATCCACTGGTTGAGCGACACGCCATCCTCGCGCGCGAGCCGTTCGGCGGCCATCTTCACCGAGGTCGGCAGCTTGAGCGGATAGGATGCCTTGTTCATGATCGGTATTCCTTCAGATAATCGCCGGGCCTCAGGACCCGAATTACGGTGACAGGCGTGCCTGTCACCAAATCCTCTGTCGTCGAGCTTCATCATACATCAAAGCAGAAATCCACTGGGGCTAGAAACCGCTATGCGAATAGTAACGATAGAACCGCCTTTTTAATCATCTCTTCCTGCAAAGACCTCATCATCGTAAAACAACCTTAGGCGTTGTCGCCACCTCCCCTTTGGCACATATTTTAAAAGTCTAAAATGACTGACGTATTTCTTGAAGTCATTTGATATAGGGCAAAGTGCATTTATCCCGATGAGTATTATTTCAAAACTTGTGAGCTGGGACCTCAATAGATTAGCGTAGTATATTTTTTCGCCATCGTTAAGAATTTTGTCATCATTTATCTTTTTTAGAGTAGTGTATATAAGGCGAAAATACGGAGATAAGGTAGACTCAAACCTACTGTGAACGCTTCGCATGTAAATATTTTTCATCTGATCTTCGTCTGGCTTAAAAGCAATTTTATTTCGAACTAGCCAAAATTGAATCTCTTTAACGCACTGCCGAATTGCCTTGATATTGGAATATCGAGGTAACTTCTTAAGCGGGGGCAGCCCCGATTCTTTTCTGATATGGTCAGAATAATCACGAGAATTGGTAAAGCTTATATTATCTCTTACCTCTTTCATGATTCGGATGATCTCAAAGAATGAGCTCTCAAATCGTTGACGATGGGTATCTGCTGTCTGAATTTTGATAGCGTCTGATTGAGTAAATAGGGTTATGCAAACCCCGATAAATGCAAACGATGATATTAAAGCGTTGAGTGGGCCAAAGGAGTCGCCCCACGTCCCAGCGGTACTGACGGTGCTATCCGATAGCCAAAGGAAGTAAGCGGCTATATCAGGGCTGTAGTGGGCCCATAGCAACCACACGGTAATTACGATCGCACAGAGAAAAGATGTAAACAGTCGATTCATTTCATCCCCCGATCTCGAACATCTGCGATAGCAGAGCGAAAACAGAAAGCTCGCCCGAAGTCAGGGGAGAATCTGCTAAATGCGGCAACCCTCACCTCCCCATCTGATCCATTCCCGATCAAACCCGCACCGCCCGCCTTGACCCTCCCGATCTTGCCGGTCAGCTAACAGTATAATCCGGGGGACAGCGCATGCGAGTTGGATGGATCGGGTTGCTCATCGGCCTCGGCGCGATGGCGATCGGCGGGCAGTCGCTCCACGAAGCGAAGGTCGCGGGCGAGCGGAAGGACATCGCCTATGCCCAGCTGGTCGCCGGGATGCCCGCGCTCGGCTGGTACAGGGTGCAGGGCGCCAGCTACAGCCTGATCGACGCCGTCACCCTGCGCGGGGTGACGGGCTCGACCCTCCCCGATGTCTATGTCCGCGTTCATCCCGCCGGCGTGCCGGCCGGCGGCGAAGCGCCCGCGAAGCTGCTCGTCCATATCGAGGACCAGCAGCTCGCCGACCATATGGCCGCCACCCTCGCCCGCCTCGCCGAGGAACCCTATCCGGTCGCGGGGGACGAGAAGCTTGAGGAGGAGCATCCGGTCGAGGGCATGATCGAATCCTTCCTGACCATCGACCGCACCGACCAGAAGGGCGTTCGCGGCGCGCTCGGCGCGCGGCTGGCCGACGATTATCTCGTCATCGCGCAGGGCCGGAAGCCCGATGGCACCGGGCGCGGCCTCGCCATCCTCCTCGCCGGCCTCGCCCTCGTGGCCCTCTCCGGCCTGTCCCTCTTGCGCCGCCGCGCCCTGCCGCCGGACGAAGCAGCGACGGAATAGAAGGCGGAGACAGATAGGAAAGCACCGCATAGTGCGCCTCACGCACGATGACGATCACGACAAAGGAACTGTTCCTATCGCTGGCGTGTCCGTCATTGTCCGCGCTATCTTGCCGGCATGGCTGTTTATCGCCCCGCCTTCGAAGACGCACTGCGGACTTTCGCCGCCATCAGCCAGGCGATGGCCGATCGGGGTCTGAGCCGCCCGGTGCTGGTGGGTGGCGCCGCGGTCGAATTCTACACGCTCGGCGCGATCAACACGGGCGACTTCGACCTGTGTTCCGCCATCCAGCCCGCGCTCGAAGAGGAACTTCAACGCCATGGCTTCATTCGCCCGACAGGAGCAGGCAAGGCGACGCGCGGCTGGATTCATCCCGATCTGGGCGTGGGCTTTGAGGTCGTCGGCTCGTCGCCACTCGACGGCCAGGCCGATCGTGAACGCTTTCTCCTCGTCGATGGCTTCGCGCCGGGCACCACCTTTACCGTCATCTCCGTTGAAGACCTGATCGCCGATCGCATGGGCCAATACGCCTCCGGATCGGCACCCGAGATGCTGGGACAGGCCCGCGCGCTGCTGCGGCTTCATCCCGACGTCGATATGGCCTATCTTGAGAAGCGGGTCCGGTTCGAAAGTGCCGGCGACTATGGAGCCGATGATGTCGAAGGATAAGCCGACTGGCGGTGAGCCCGGCCGCCGCGTCGACTTTGCCGATTTCGCCGCCCGGTTGATCCGGCGCCGCGAGCAGTTGGGCGACGATCTGGTGATTCCGCGCAACGGCGGCAATCGCCGGACGGCCAGCAAACGCGCGTTGCTCGAAGCGATCGAGGCGACCGGCAAGCGCTGGTAGCGTGCGATGCGGGGACCACCTCTCCCGAAAACCTCCTCCATTCCCGATCCTTACCCAACGCCCCGCCTTGACGCAGCCACCCCGCCCGCGCCACCTGTTCCGCGCATTTCGGGGGACGCGCGACGATGGTCTTTCTCACCGCATCGGGCGCCAATGCGCTGCGGATGGAGCGGTTCAACTTCGATCGGCTGACCGACACGGACTCGGTCATCGTCCAGAAGAGCGGCAGTTCGCTGGTCATCGATGTCGACGGGCTGCGCTATGCCTTCGCCGGATCGGGGGTGCGCTACAACGGCTTGGACGAGCCGACCTCGGGGACCATCACCGGCCTCACCATATCGGGCAGCGGCGGCACCCTGTTCCAGGCCTCGGGCTTCAGCATTCCCGCCACCACCTTCTATCTCGCCACCTATGCTCCCGGCAGCCCCTTCCCGCTGGTCTTCGCGGGCGACGACCGGATCGAGGGCAGCGGGCTCGCCGATGCGGTCTATGCCTATGGCGGCCATGATGTCGTCAACGGCGGCGGCGGGGCGGACGTGATCCTCGCCGGGGACGGCAACGACCATGTCTATGGCCAGTCGCCCAATGGCGGCGCCGACGGGGCCGACCTGATCAATGGCGAAGGCGGCTCGGACTATCTGCAGGGCAATGCCGGCAACGACACCGTCAACGGCGGCGAAGGATCGGACCGGATCAACGGCGGCGCCAACAATGACCAGCTGTTTGGCCAGGGCGGCCATGACAGCATCAACGGCAATCTCGGCAACGACAGCATCGATGGCGGCGGCGACAATGATCAGCTGCGCGGCGGGCAGGGCAATGACACGCTGGGCGGCGGCGCCGGCAACGACGTGCTGATGGGCGATCGCGGCATCGATCAGCTGCGCGGCGGGGCGGGCGACGACATCTTCGTCTTCGGGCCCGACACCAGCCCGATCGGCGCCACCGCCGAAACCAGTGACACCATCCAGGATTTCGGCACCGGCAACGACCGCTTCTCGCTGGGCTTCAAGCCCGCGGCGCTGCTGGTCGAGGCATCCGACGCCGCCACCATCCGGGTGTTCGCCGACGCCCGCGCCATCGCCGAGGCGGCCTTCGCCCGCCATGCCGGCGACGGAGAGGTCGCGCTGGTCTATCGCAGCCCCTATGAGGTCTATCTGTTCTGGAACTCGACCGGCGGCGCCGCGATCAATTCCGCCGTCTATCTGTTCGGCTACCAGACCCATGATTTCGCGCTCGCCGACTTTATCTGAGCGGTCTGTGTTCGCATATTGTTCTTGACTAGTAGGAAGCCGCCCGCTGCGATGGCGCGCCCGTCCCCGGCCAGTAGGCGGGCAGGCTCCTTCTCATGACCATATCCCGATCGTCATCCCGGACCCGATCCGGGATCCCGCTTCTTCCCTGTCCGGCGCGAAGGAAGGCACCCGTGCGAAAAAATAAAAAAACCCACACACAACCCCATGCACCCGGGCCAGTTGCGAACCGCTCGCATCTGGGGCGCCCCTCGGGGTCCCGCGCTCGCCGGCCGCCGCCGCGAACCTGACGATATCTGAAACCTGCCCCTCCCCAGCTTGACGCAGCGTCCGTCGTCCGGCCATTTCCGCCCGGGCGGCTGATGCAGCAGGGGAGTAAGTAGCATGGCAACGGTAACCGTAACGGGGCTCGCCAGCCTCGATCTTTCGCGCCTCTCGCTGACGGCGCTGTCCAATCCGGCGAATTACCGGATCGGCGTGATCAGCAACACCGAGTTCAATTTCGCGGTGGGCACCGAATTCTCCTACCGGCTCACCGGCACCAACCTCTTCTCGCTCGGCGCGCCGGGCAGCACCATCACCTCGCTGCGGGTGACCTTCGGCTCCACCACCTTCGAGGTGTCCGGCCTGAACCTCGATTTCGCGGCGCTCTACACCGGCATCCTCAGCGGCAGCGCGGGCGGCTTCGCCTCCTTCCTCGCCGGTGACGACACCGTGCTGGGCGGCGATCTCGCCGACGACATCAGCGATCTTGTCGGCCACAACAACCTGTTCGGCGGGGCGGGGGCGGATACGCTCACCAGCGGCACCGGCAACGACCATCTCTACGGCCAGTCGGCCAGCGGCGGCACCGATGCCGGGGATACGATCTCGGCCGGCGCCGGATCGGATTATGTCAACGGCAATGCCGGCAACGACACGATCAGCGGCGGCGACGGATCGGATCGCATCCAGGGCGGCCAGGATAACGACCAGATCTCGGGCGATGCCGGCAACGATACGCTCAATGGCAATCGCGGCAACGACATGGTGCTGGGCGGCGCGGGCAATGATTCGCTGCGCGGCGGCCAGGACAACGACACCCTCAGCGGCGGCGCCGGCAACGACGCCCTCTCGGGCGATCTCGGCGTCGACCAGCTGACCGGCGGCGACGGCGTCGACCGCTTCATCTTCGGGGCGGGCGGCAGCACGATCGGCTCGTCGGTCGATACCGTCACCGATTTCCAGCAGGGCACCGATCTGATCCAGCTCGGCTTCGTCCCCGCCTCGGTGCTGGTCGGCAGCAGCACCGCCGCCTCGATCGACGCGGCGCGCAGCGCGGCGCAGGCGCTGTTCGACGGCAATGCCGGCAATCAGGAGGCGGCCGCGATCAACCTGTCGGGCGGATCGACCCTGATCTTCTGGTCCTCGACCGGCGGCGCGACGATCGACTCGGTCGCCGCCTTCCAGAACCAGCTCGCCGCCGACTTCGCCCGCGCCGACTTCGTCTGATCGCATCGGACTTAGTCACCCCCGGGCCTAGATGTGAGCTTTCAGGAGGTTGTTCATCCGGCGTGACCGGATCAGACTGATGTTGCGACACGTCAGGTCTGGAGGAACGACCGGATGAACATCCACAAGAATGCCCGAACCACGCCCTTCAGTCGAGCCGAGATCGTCCGGCGCGTGATGGTTCTGCGCGAGACGCCCAGGGCGGTCGCGACCGCCCTGGGCGTCTCGGAGCGAACCGTAGCCAAGTGGCTGGCACGTTATCGGATCGAAGGCGAAGCCGGTCTCGTCGACCGCAGCTCGCGCCCACACGCCATGCCCCGCGCCACGCCCGCCGACCGCATCGAGCAGGTCATCGCCCTGCGCCGTCAGCGCCTCTGCGGCAAGCAGATCGCCGCCACGCTGAAGCTCTCGCCAGCCACTGTCAGCCGGATACTGCGCAACGCACGCTTGAGCCGAATGCGCGATCTCGATCCTCCCGAGCCCATCCGTCGCTATGAGCGCGCGCACCCCGGCGAGCTGATCCACATCGACATCAAGAAGCTCGGCCGCTTCGAACGCGTCGGCCATCGCATCACCGGCAATCGGACAAAGCAGAGCAGCACTCGCGGCAGCCGTGCTGGCGAGCGCTACGGCGCGGGCTGGGAGTTCGTCCACGTCTGCATCGACGATGCCTCGCGCATCGCCTTCAGCCAGATCCTCCCCGACGAAAAGAAGGAAAGCGCAACCGCCTTCCTCTTCGCCGCCATCGCCTATTATCAAAGCCTCGGCATCACTGTCTCGCGCGTCATGACCGACAACGGCGCCTGCTACAAAAGCTTCGCCTTCCGCGACGCCTGCAAAGCACTCGGCCTCAAGCACATCCGCACCAAACCCTACACGCCCAAGACTAACGGCAAGGCCGAACGCTTCATCCAGACCAGCTTACGCGAATGGGCATATGCTCGCGCCTATCCAACCTCCGAGCACCGCAAACGCGCCCTCAGTCCATGGCTCCATAATTATAACTGGCACCGCCCCCACGGCAGCTTACAATCACAACCGCCCATCAGCCGACTACGTCAGCCAATGAATAACCTGTTGAGGCTCCACACCTAGAGCCTGATCGGTTGAGGTGGAAGCGCTTCGCGCTTACACCGAAGGCGTGAATCAGGCTCTATCAAGGTCTAGCCCCGGGGTCCCGCCCTTGCCCGCCGCGCGATGCTTCGCCACCCTCGCGCGATGTGCAACGAAGTCTCCCGCAAGCTCGACCTCGATCTGCTGATCCTCGGCCTGCAGCAGGCCGGCATCGAACTGGGATTCCCGGAGGGGCGGCCCAATATCGAGCCGGTCGCGAGCGTCCGGATCACCGATCCCAGCGTGATCGTCCGATCGGTGCGGGGGCAGGCGGAGATCGTCACCCGGCGCTGGAGCTGGCCCGGGCAGAACGGCAAGCCGGTCTATAATTACCGCAGCGAGGGCCGCGACTTCCGCAACAGCCGCTCGCAGGGCCGCTGCCTGGTCCCGGTCGACGGCTTCTACGAGTTCACCGCGCCTGCCGATCCATCCGCGAAGCGCAAGGACAAGTGGCTGTTCCGCTGGAAGGACGCCCCCTGGTTCGCGATCGCCGGCCTGTGGAAGCGCGACGAGGCGGCGATCCCCGCCGACAGCCGCCACGAGGCCTTCACCCTGCTGACCTGCGAGCCCGGGCCCGACATCGCCCCCTATCACCGCCGCCAGGTGGCGCTGCTGCCGCCCGATCGCTGGGCCGGCTGGCTCGACGGATCGATCCCGGCGCCCGAGGCGATCGGCCCCACCCCCGCGGGCACGCTGGCGGTGGAGCGGGCTGGGTAGGAGCGATGCCCGCCTTGCCGGGCTGCGCTCAGACGATCCGGCTGCGTTGCGAGAGCGGTTCGAACCGGCGCATCACGACGCGCAGGTCGGGGCCGCCGTCGCGGCGGATGCGGCCTTCGAACTGGCCGGGCGACAGCGCCTCGGCGGTGAATTCGAGCCGGAAGGTGGCATCCAGCGTGTCGAACATGCCGCGATAGCCGCCCTGCGCCGCGCCATGCCGCACCGCCTGCAGCGACGCCGACAGGGTGCCGTCGTCCAGCGTGTAGCCGCCATGGAACAGGAAGTGGCCGTCGCCCCCGGCCATCCGGTCCTCCTCAATGTGGAGGATGCCGCCATGCGTTTCCTCGTCGCGGCAGCCGAACCGGCCGAAGCGCAGGGTCCACAGCCCCTCCAGCCCCGCATTCATCGGGGGGAGCATCGCGAAAGGATCGGCAGCCATCTGCCAGGCGTTAACCATATTTCTCCCAACCATCTGATTATAGGGAGAAAAATGTCACTCTGATCGAGTCGTATCAGCCTGGGAAATTTACCTAGGCCGCACCATCACCCGCCCTGGCGGCGGCTCAGGAAGGCCAGCCGCTCGAACAGCATGATGTCCTGCTCATTCTTCAGCAGCGCGCCGTGGAGCGGGGGGATCGCCTTCTTCGGGTCGCGCGACTGGAGCACGTCGAGCGGCATGTCCTCGTGGAGCAGCAGCTTCAGCCAGTCGAGCAGTTCGCTGGTCGAGGGCTTCTTCTTGAGGCCGGGCACCTCGCGGATGTCGTAGAAGATCTCCATCGCCTTCGCGACCAGCTCCTTCTGGATGCCGGGGAAGTGGACATCGACGATCGCCTGCATCGTGTCGCGGTCGGGGAACTTGATATAGTGGAAGAAGCAGCGCCGCAGGAAGGCGTCGGGCAGTTCCTTCTCGTTGTTCGAGGTGATGACGACGATCGGCCGCTCACGCGCGGTGATCGTCTCGCCGGTCTCATAGACGTCGAACGACATGCGATCGAGTTCCTGGAGCAGGTCGTTCGGGAATTCGATGTCGGCCTTGTCGATCTCGTCGATCAGCAGCACCGGGAGCTGGGGCGAGGTGAAGGCGTCCCACAGCTTGCCGCGCTTGATGTAGTTGCTGATGTCGTGGACCCGCTCGTCGCCGAGCTGGCCGTCGCGCAACCGGGCGACCGCGTCATATTCGTAGAGGCCCTGATGCGCCTTGGTGGTCGACTTGATGTGCCACTGGATCAGCGGCGCATTGGCGGCGGCGGCGATCTCGTGCGCGAGGACGGTCTTGCCGGTCCCCGGTTCGCCCTTCACCAGCAGCGGGCGGCGCAGGGTGACCGCGGCATTGACCGCGACCTTCAGGTCGTCGGTCGCGACATAATTGTTCGTTCCCTCGAAACGCACGTCCACATTCTCCCGCCTCACATCACCACTGGCGATAGGGGGAGGAGAAGTTCTTTGTCCACCCCTCAGGCGAAGACTTCGGCCCGCGCCTCGCTCCTTGCCTCCAGCAGGCCCCACAGGCCGCGATGCTGGACGAGCAGCTGCTGGGCGCCGAACACCATCGCGCGCTCGACGGCCGGCGAGCCCGCCTCGGCGGCGATCGCCAGCGCCTGGCGGGCGGAGGGGAGCGCCGGCGGGGTGAGCGCGAGGCCGAAGCGCTGCGCGGCGGCATCGATCACCGCGCGAACCGCGCGCCAGTCGAGCACCAGCGCCAGCGCGGCGCCGAGCGCGCAGCCATTGCGGTCCGACCGGCCGAGCATGTCGAGCGCGTGGCGCTGGCCCGTCACCGCCGCCTCGCATTCGGCATGGCCGGGCGTGCTGGGCAGGGGCCCGGCGGCGACCACCGCGCGCATCAGATAGGCGCGCTCCTCCGCGAAGCCCGCTGCCGCGGCGTCGAGCCAGGCGCGCACCTCGGGGTCCGCCGCCTTGTCGCGCGCATGGTCGATCACGCCGGGATGGCGGCCGTGCAGGCTGGAAAGGAAATGCACCGCATCCGCCAGATCGCGCGCCGCCTCACGCCCACGGGCGAAGATGGTGCAAGCTATATAGGAATGGCCCTTGGCCCCGTCGGCGGCGAGCAGCGCGCCGATCGTCTCGGCCGCGCCAAGACGCGCAGCCTCCTGCTGAACTTGAAACGCCATACGCAACAATCCCGAATACAACCGGATCACAACGCAGACGGCCAAACCAGCCGCCTGCCCGAATCGCTATAGCCGAAGTGCGGTAAATGGCCGGTTACGGAGGCGAAATTTATTTCCATAATTCCCCGTTCACCTCGGCCGCGCTAAGGTGATCGGCTTATGGCCCGATCATCCTCCCGTTCGAACGACTGGGGTTTCCCCCGCTGGCGCGGCTATGGCAGCGAGCGCGGCGCGACCAAGGTGCGCATGTGCGACCGGCACGGCTGCGACCAGCCCGGCGACTGCCCCGCCCCCAAGGCGCCCAACAGCCGCGAACGCTGGTATTTCTGCCCGCGCCATGCCGAGGAATATAACCGCAACTGGGACTATTTCGCCGGCCTCTCGGCGGAAGAGGCCGCCCAGCGGGAGGCAGACGAGAAGCGCTCCTCCTCGGGCTATGCCGAGCAGGCCCATTATGGCTGGGCAGGCCCCGGCGACGGTCGCTGGAGCCGCGACGAGTTGCGTGCGTTCGAGACGCTGGAGCTGGAGGCCGACGCCGATTTCGAGGCGATCAAGACGGCGTGGCGGCGGCTGGCCAAGGCCAACCATCCCGACGTGAAGCCCAATGACGCCGAGGCCGCGGTCCGCTTCCAGGCGGTGCAGGCCGCCTTCGAGATATTGCGCCGCGCGGAGGAGCGCCGCCCGCGCTAGCGGCGCCCGCCGCCAGATTTCCCGCCAGAATGGATGTACTTGCAACCCGGCACGCATCCGTTACGTATCATCCCGGCGGGGGCTCGGAATGCGAGGCCCGGCCGTTGCGAACGCCTTGGGGGGCGCCGGCAGCGCGATGGTGAGGGGAAGGCTTTGCGTATCCTGTGCGTCGACGACGATGATCTCGTCCTGGCCGTGACGGCCGATCTGCTGCGTGCGCTGGACCATGAGGTGACCGAGGCGATCGGCGGTAGCCGCGCCGCTGAACTTATCGGCACCGATATCCCCTTCGACCTGCTCGTCACCGACATCCATATGCCGGGGGGTCCGGGCGGCGCGGACCTTGCCGCCCTGGCGCGCAGCACCCGTCCCGACCTGCCGGTGATCTATTTCAGCGGCATCGATTCGACGGCACCGGCCGGGATCGCGGATCCGGTGCTGCGCAAGCCCTGCCGGCTGGGGGAACTGCAGCGGGCGATCGCCGGGCTGGCCTGATCCGGCAGGGCGAGGCTATCGCCGCGCCGATGCCTCGACATCCCCCGTCAGCACCGCCAGGCTCGCCCGCTCGTTGAAGCGCAACGCCTTTGGGGCGGCCGGCACATGCTCGATCCAGCGACCCGCCTTGGCCATGTCGATGAAGGCGGGCGCGACATAGGATTTGCGACAGACCGCCGGCGTGTTGCCGAGCTGGCGCGCCACCTCCTCCAGCAGGGTCTTGACCGCGGTGCGCCGGCCGCGCGCCAGCATCCCCGCCGCCACCGCGCAGGCGCGCCAGGTGCGGAAGGTCTTGGCCGTGCCGGTGCCGTCGGTCAGATCGCAGACCCACTGGTTGATGTCGGCGGCCCGGACCCGGACACCCGATCGCATCGAAAACAATTCACCCGAACCGGCCCGTTTCAATTCGGCCAGCGCCGCGGCCAGCGCCGCGTCCCTGCCGGACAGTTCGGCACGGATGCCGTGCTTGCCATAGAAGCACAGCTGGATTTCGTCGCCCCGGATGCGGGCGTGGCGGTTGAGCAGAGTGGTCGCGCCGAAGCTGCCGCGCGCCGCCGAGTCCGCTGATCCCACGCGGATCGCGAAGCCGTCCAGCAGCCGCACCGCCGCCGCCCGTGCCCGTTCCCACGGATCGTCGCTAGCCAGCGCCCTGCGGACCGCCGCGCGCAGATGCGGCAGATGCGCGGCAAATGCCGGGAGCCCGGCGAACTTCTCCTCGTCGCGCGCCTCGCGCCAGGCGGCATGGTAGCGATATTGCTTGCGTCCCGCCGCATCGATCCCGGTCGCCTGGACCGGCGCCTCCGGATCGGGGTTGATCCACACCCTGCGCCAGGCCGGCGGGATGCCGAGCGCCAGGATGCGCATGCGATCCTCGACGTTGCGGACGGTCGATCCGTCGGGATTCAGGAAGCGCCACCCGTTTCCGCGCCGGATGCGCGAGATGCCGGGGGCGGAGTCGATCGTGTCGAGCTGTTCGACGGGGCGGTGTTGCATGGATGCGGAACGCGGGGATGGCCTTTGAGTGCCCTCCTCCGTCATGCTGAACTTGATTCAGCATCCATTGCCGCACCGCCTGAACCGAAATGCTGCGGTGTCTGGATCCCGACTTTCGTCAGGATGACGGGATGTTCCTACTCCGCGCCGAGATCGTCGGGCAGCGGGTCCCTGCCCGAGATGCGCCTCGCCAGCGCCTCGCCCTCGCTTAGGGTCCAGCGGCCCGGAATCTCGATCACGCCATTGGCGATCGGCTTGCGGATCAATTCGCCGGCCAGCGTCTTCCCGTCGAGCGCGACCAGCATCGGCCTGCCGACCAGCGATCCGCTGATCGCTTCCAGCCGTTTCGCGGCGCCCGGCGACAGGGTGAGCATGATGCCGACCTTGCCGTTGACGTCGGGCAGGGCGCGGGCGTCGAGCACTTCAGCGGGCGAGAATGCCTCGCCGCCGATCGTCAGCTTGCCGGTCTCGAACGGCGTCGCGGCGGGCGGTGAAGCGGCCGAGCAGGCCGGGGTGAGGGCGGGCGTCAGCCCGAGCAGCGCCAGGGCGAGGAGCGGCCTCACGCGTAACGCTCCGCGGTCGAACGGATCAGTGCGATCATGTTGGGAATCCCCTGGGTGCGGTTCGAGCTGAGCTGGTTGCGCAGATCGAAGGGCTCGAGCGCGGCGGCGATATCCATGTCGCGGATGTCGGCGGGTGGCCGGTCCTGCACCGTCAGCAGCACCAGTGCGATGATCCCCTTGGTGATCGCAGCGTTGCTGTCGGCCAGGAAATGCAGCGTCCCGTCGTCGCGCACGGTTGGATAGACCCACACCGCCGCCGAACAGCCGCGCACCAGCGTCGCATCGGTCTTGAGCGGCTCCGGCATCGGCTCCAGGGCACGGCCGAGGTCGATCAGCAGGCGATAGCGATCGTCGGCGTCGAGGAACTCATATTCATCGAGGATGTCGGAGAGGCTGGCGGGCGCGGTCATGGAGCGGCGGACTAAAGGATTTTGCCGCCGAATTGAACCGGCTTCTCTCCGGGGCCGGCACGCGGCCGCGAGCGCGCGGTCACCCCCTGTACAATGCGTCCATCCGCTCGCCATAGACCGCGCGGATCGCGTGGCGGCGGTTCTTCAGTGACGGGGTCATCTGCTCATTCTCGATCGAGAAGGGCTCGTCCGCTATCGCGATCCGGCGGACCTTCTCGATCACCGACAGTTCGGCATTGACCCGGTCGACCGCCGCCATCAACGCGCGGTGAAGTTCGGGATCGTCCTTCAACGCGGCCAGCACCGGCGCCTTGCCCTGTTCGGCGGCCCATCCCGCCAGCCATTCCTGGTCGGGCACGACGAGGCCGACGATATAGGGCCGCTTGTCCCCGGATATCATCGCCTGCGCGATCTCGGGCTGCAGGGTCAGCATTCCCTCCACCTTCTGCGGCGCGACATTGTCGCCCTTGTCGTTGACGATCAGGTCCTTCTTGCGGTCGGTGATCTTGAGGCGGCCGGCCTCGTCGAGATGGCCGACATCGCCGGTATGGAGCCAGCCGTCCCTGAGCACCCGCTCGGTCTCGGCCTCGTTGCGCCAATAGCCGTGCATGACGAGCTCGCCGCGCACCAATATCTCGCCATCCTCGGCGATCTTCACTTCCACGCCTTTCATCGGCGGGCCGACCGTGTCGGACCTGATCCCCGCCCTCGGCCGGTTGCACGATATCACCGGGCCCGCCTCGGTCTGGCCATAGCCCTGCAGCAGGGTGAGGCCGAGCGCCGAGAAGAACTGTCCTATCTCCGGGTTGAGCGGCGCCCCGCCCGAGACCAGCGCCTTGCTGCGCCCGCCGAAGCGCTTGGCGACCTTGGGCTTGAGCAGGAGGTCGATCGCGATCTTGTAGGGATAGTCGGTGAGCCGAAGCCTGTCGCGCGTGGCCAGTTCAAGCGCCTTGTCGAACAGCTTCTTTCCGATCCCGCCCTGCTTCTCCACCGCCTTGATCAGGCGGCCGCGGATCAGTTCGAACAGGCGGGGTACGACGACCATGATCGTCGGGCCGACCTCCTCGATATTGGCGGCGAGCTTCTCCAGCCCCTCGGCATAATAGATCTGCCCGCCCAGCGCGATCGGCAGGAACTGGCCGCCACTATGTTCATAGGCGTGGGACAGCGGCAGGAAGGAAAGGAATATCTCCTCATCCCAGCCGAAATCGGTGGTCAGGATGTCGACACAGCCCTCGACGTTGCACAGGATCGCACCATGATGCTGGCGCACGCCGCGCGGCGCCCCGCCGGTACCGCTGGTGTAGATCAGGCAGGCGAGATCATCGCGCTGGATGCCGGCGACGCCGGCGGCGGTGGCCATCACATTGGCATCCGCGTCCCCCGCCAGCTCGGCGAAGTCGAGCGTTCGCACGCTGGTCGACGGCAGCGGCTCCATGCCGATCAGGAATTCGCAGGTCGAGGAGCGGACGATCGCGGGCAGCAAGGTCTGCGCCAGTTTCGCGGTCGAGACGATCGCCGCGCGGGCGCCGCTATTCTCCAGGATATGGGTGTGATCGCGCTCGGTGTTGGTGGTGTAGGTCGGCACGGTGATGCAGCCGGCGGCCATGATCGCGAGGTCGGCGATGCAGAATTCGGGGCGGTTCTCCGACACCAGCACGACCCTGTCGCCGGGCTTCAGCCCCTGCGCCTTCAGCGCCGTGGCGAGGCTGGCGACCCGGCGGGCGACTTCCGCCCAGCTTGTCGGGGTCCAGGCGCCGTCCTGCTTCGCCCAGAGGAAGGGCGCATCGCCCTTCTCCGCCGCGCGGACGAAGAACATGGTGACGAGGTTGGGAAATCGCTCAAGGCTGCGCATCGTCTCTCCTGCCCCGGCGGGTTCATGGCCGCTCTGGAGGGCCAGCTATAGCGCAGAAATCCGGGAATGTACCGCTGTGGATGACCGCTTTACGGTAACGTCGCCCCCGGCGGAGGCCGGGGCCGCCATCGATTCTTGCCGTTTAAGCCTGATCGGTTGAGGTGGAAGCGCTTCGCGCTTCCACCGAAAGCGTGAATCGGGCTCTATCAAGGTCTAGTTGCCGCAAAATCTCCGACGGCCCCGGCTTCCGCCGGGGCGACGCATAGCGCTAAGACCGCTTTGTTACCAAAGCACGACGCCTATTCCGATGGGCGATCCTTCTGGAGCACGGCCCCCGCCGGCTTTACCGCCACGCCGTCGAGGCCCATCGACACGCCTTCGCTGCGCGGATCGGCGGCGCCCGCCCAGACGCCGTCGCGCCACTCGAGCGCATTGGCCTTGAGCCCGAGCGGCGCGACGTTGAGCGTCTCGCCCAGCGCCGCGAGCGCCGGCAGCATCGCTTCGACGGCGGTGCCCTTTTCGGCGATGCCGCCCGGGCCGGGCGCGTAGAGCAGGCCCAGCGAGAGCGCATCCTGGGCGGAGAGCTTCCAGTCGATCACCCCGATCAGCGCCTTGGCGACCTGGGCGATGATCGTCGAGCCGCCCGCCGCGCCGATCGACAGCCGCACCTTGCCGGCCGGATCATAGACGATCAGCGGCGACATCGAGCTGCGCGGCCGCTTGCCGCCTTCCACCCGGTTGGCGGTGAGCAGCCCGTTGCGCTCGGGCATCAGGTTGAAATCGGTCAGTTCGTTGTTGAGGAACAGGCCGTTCATGGCGAGGCCCGATCCGAACACGCTTTCGATCGTGACCGTGGCCTGGGCGACATTGCCCCAGCGATCGACCACGGTGAGCGACGATGTGCCATGTTCGGGCTGGTGGGCGCCGCGCCCGAACGCGGGGGCGCCGGCGGGCGTGCCCGGCGCGATGGCGGCCATCGTCCGGTCCGGCGAGATCAGGGCGGATCGGCCCGCGATATAATCGGCGGCGAGCAGGCCCTCCACGGGGACCTTCACATAGTCGGGATCGGCGAGCCAGGCGTCGCGGTCGGCATAGGCGAGGCGGGAGCTTTCGGCGAACAGGTGCCAGGCGACGGGCGAATCCTGGCCCAGTCCGGCCATGTCGAAGCGCTCGATCTGCCGCAGGATCATCAGCACCGCCACGGTGCCGGACGCGGGCGGGCCCATGCCGCAGATGCGATAGCCGCGATAGGCGCCGCAGACCGGCGGCCGCTCCTTCACCTGATAGCTGGCGAGATCGCCGGTGGTCATCTTCGATGGGTTGCGGGCGGCGCCGTTGACGGTGGCGACCAGCTTCTGCGCGGTCGGGCCGACATAGAAGGCGTCGGAGCCGCGCCGGCCGATCATCTCGTAGAAGGCTGCCAGCTCCGGGTTCCTGACCACCGTGCCGACCGGCTTCGCCTGTCCCTCGGGGGTGTAGAGATAGGTGCGGGCCCAGTCGTCGAAGAAGCCGGTGGCCGGCATCCGCGTCAGGAAATTGTTGAAGCGCGGGGTGATCGCCCAGCCGTCGCGGGCGAGCTTCGTGGCGGGCACGAACAGCGTCTTCCATCTGAGCCGGCCATGATCGGCATGGATCGCCTCCATCAGCCGCAGTTCGCCGGGCACGCCGACGCTGCGCCCGCCCGGTACCGCCTGGCGGATCGGCAGCGGCTTGCCGTCGGCGCCGTGGAACCAGCGCGGATCGGCCGCCGCCGGGGCCGCCTCGCGCGCGTCATAGGTGGTGAGCCTGCCGCTGCGCGCGTCGTGATAAACCAGGAAGCCGCCCCCGCCGAGGCCCGAATGGGCCGGCTCGACCACGCCCAGCGCCAGCATCATCGCGATCGCCGCGTCGGCGGCGGTGCCGCCCTTCCTGAGCATCTCGACCCCGGCGGCGGCGGCGCGGGGATCGGCGGCGGAGACCATCGGCTGGGCGCTGGCGACGGTCGTACAGAGGAGGAGCAGGAGGGCGGTTACGATGCGGTGCAGCATGGGGACATGCTTATGCTTTTGGGGCGGCCTCACAACCCCCAATCGTTACCCCAGCGCAGACTGCGGTCCATATCTCTCTTCATCCGAGATGGTATCGGAAGAGGAGACAGACATGGATTCCTGCCTTCGCAGCAATGCCGGTCAATATGGGTTGCCCACCGCATCGCCGATCGTCTGGAACCCATCCCGGTCGAGCAGCTTCACCAGCCCGGCATTGATCCGCTTCGCAAGGCCGGGGCCTTCATAGACCAGCGCCGAATAGAGCTGGACCAGGCTCGCGCCCGCCCGGATGCGGGCATAGGCGTCCTCGGCGCTGGCGATGCCGCCCGCCGCGATCAGCGGTATGGCGCCGCCGGTGGCCTTGCGGAAATCCGCGAGGCGCATTTGCGCCAGCCCGCGCAAAGGCGCGCCGGACAGGCCGCCGCCTTCCTGCCCGTGGCGGCTGCGCAGCGGCGGGCGCGAGATGGTGGTGTTCGACACGATCAGCCCGTCGAGGCGATATCCCCCCGCGATTTCCGCAATATCATCGATGTCGGCGGGTTCCAGATCGGGCGCGACCTTCAGGAAGGTCGGCGGACCGTTGGGCCCGCGCGCCTCCATCACCGCGGCCAGCAGCTCGGTCAGCGCCGCGCGGTCCTGCAGCGCGCGCAGGCCCGGCGTGTTGGGCGAGGAGATGTTGACGGTCAGGTAGCGGGCCACGCCGGCCATCACCCGCACGCCATTGGCATAGTCGGCGATCCGGTCGGCGGCGTCCTTGTTGGCGCCGATGTTGACCCCGACGATGCCGGGCCGGTCGTTGCGGCGCAGCAGCCGTTCGAGCGCCGCCGCCTGGCCGCCATTGTTGAAGCCCATCCGGTTGATCACCGCCCGGTCCTCGACCAGCCGGAACAGGCGGGGGCGCGGATTGCCGGCCTGGGGGAAGGGGGTGAGCGTGCCGACCTCGGTGAAGCCGAAGCCGAGGCCCAGCATCGCGTCGGGCACCTGCGCATCCTTGTCGAAGCCGGCGGCGAGGCCGACCGGATTGGGAAAGCGCAGGCCCGCCACCTCGATCGCAAGCCTTGGGTCGGCGGCGGGGATGCCGAGGCGCGGTTTCAGCCGCAGCGCCCGGATCGTCGCGCGGTGGGCACGCTCGGCCTCGATGGTGAACAGCAGCGGGCGGAGGGCGGCGTAGAGCGACATGGGGGAGGCGCTTAGTCGGTTCGCTGCGATCCGTCACCCCTCCGTCGCCCCCCCGTTTCCGGTGTGTCCGGAGGCGATGGAATAAACCCGGAGCTTGCCGCGTAGGCCGACGCGCACCACCGGAAGGGATGCGCCCGCGCTATGTGCCGGCGTGTCAGGACCCCCCGACACGCCGGATCGGGCCGCCTCCCCAGCCCCAATTGGGGGGCGGCCCCAGCCTGGCTTTGCCGCACCACGGCTTTCCACCCCTTGACCTTGGCCGGTGCCGCGCCCATTTGCCCAATCGGATCGAATCAGTCCGATTGGAAACGAAGCCCGTCATGCGCCTGTCCAGCCTGGCCGACTATGCGGTGGTGATGCTGTCCGCCGCCGCCCGCCATCATGGCGAGGCACGGCTGACCGCGAACCTGCTTTCCGACGAGACCGGCGTGCCGCTGCCCACCGCGCAGAAGCTGATGGGCCGGCTCACCCAGGCCGGGCTGCTCGTTTCGGCGCGCGGCACCGGCGGCGGGGTACGGCTGGCCCGCGATCCGGCGTCGATCAGCCTGGCCGACATCGTCGAGGCGGTCGAGGGGCCGATCGCGATGACCGCCTGCGTCGACGATCTCCGCCATGATTGCGGGCTGGAAAGCGCCTGCCGGGTGAAGCCGCACTGGAGCGTCGTCAACGACACGATCCGCGGCGCGCTTGGCGGCGTCAGCCTCGAAACCCTCGCACGAGCATGAAGCCATGACCGACGTTCGCAACAAGGCCGCCCATGACGCCGCTGCCAGGGCCTCCACCTATGAGTGGGGCTTCACCAGCGACATCGAGCAGGATTTCGCGCCCAAGGGGCTGAGCGAGGACACCGTCCGCTTCATCTCGGCCAAGAAGAACGAGCCCGAATGGATGCTCGAATGGCGGCTGAAGGCCTATCGCCACTGGCTGACCATGACCCCGCCCGACTGGGCGAAGCTCAACGTGCCGCCGATCGATTATCAGGACGCCTATTATTATGCCGCGCCCAAGGCGAAGAAGGAGCTGAGCTCGCTCGACGAGGTCGATCCCGAGATCCTCAGGGTCTATGAGAAGCTCGGCATCCCGATCGAGGAGCAGAAGGTGCTCGCCGGGGTCGAGGGCGCGCGCAAGGTGGCGGTCGACGCGGTGTTCGACAGCGTCTCGGTCGCGACCACCTTCCGCGCCGAGCTGGAGAAGGCGGGGGTGATCTTCCGTTCGATCTCCGAAGCGATCCGCGAATCTCCCGATCTGGTGCGGAAGTGGCTCGGCAAGGTCGTGCCGATGCACGATAATTATTTCGCGACCCTCAACTGCGCGGTCTTTTCCGACGGTACTTTCGTCTACATCCCGGAGGGGGTGCGCTGCCCGATGGAGCTGAGCACCTATTTCCGGATCAACGCCGAGAACACCGGCCAGTTCGAGCGCACCCTGATCGTCGCCGACAAGGGCAGCCACGTCTCCTATCTGGAGGGCTGCACCGCGCCGATGCGCGACGAGAACCAGCTCCACGCCGCCGTGGTCGAGCTGGTCGCGCTCGACGATGCCGAGATCAAATATTCGACCGTGCAGAACTGGTATCCGGGCGATGCCGAGGGCAAGGGCGGCATCTACAACTTCGTCACCAAGCGCGCGCTGTGCCAGGGCAAGAACAGCAAAGTGAGCTGGACCCAGGTTGAGACCGGCAGCGCGATCACCTGGAAATATCCGAGCTGCGTGCTGGCGGGCGAGAACAGCGTCGGCGAATTCTATTCGGTCGCGGTCACCAACAACCGCCAGCAGGCCGATACCGGCACCAAGATGATCCACCTCGGCAAGGGTTCGAAATCGACGATCGTGTCGAAGGGCATATCGGCCGGGCGCAGCGACAATACCTATCGCGGGCTGGTCCGCGTCGCGCCGACCGCCGAGGGCGCGCGCAACTTCACCCAGTGCGACAGCCTGCTGCTCGGCGACCAGTGCGGCGCCCACACCGTGCCCTATATCGAGGTGAAGAATCCCAGCGCGCAGATCGAGCATGAGGCGACCACCTCGAAGATCAGCGACGACCAGCTGTTCTACGCCATGTCGCGCGGCCTCGATCAGGAGGCGTCGGTGGCGCTGATCGTCAACGGTTTCGCCAAGGAGGTGCTGCAGCAGCTGCCGATGGAGTTCGCGGTCGAGGCGCAGAAGCTGCTCGGCATCAGCCTGGAAGGATCGGTGGGGTGACCCTCGCGCTGCTCCTGCTGGCGGCGACGACCCCCGACGCCGCCTTCGACGCCTATGCGAAGTGCGCCTCGTCGGCGGCGTCCTCCTACAAGGGGCCGATGGACTCGCTGGAGGCGGTCGCCGCCCGGATCGACGAGCTGTGCGCCGGGGAGCGGACGACCCTGCTGGAGATCGCGCCCGACAAGCGGCAGGCGGCGGAGTGGGTTCGGACGACCGGCATCATGGCGGTGTCGCAGCATGTTCCCGGCCTGCCCTCGGTCGGAAAGGCGCCGCAGGACGAACGGAAGGCCCCGGCGCCGGTCGCCGCATCACGCTATCCCAGGCTCGATGCCTATCGCTCCTGCGTGGACGATGGCGCCGCGAAGATCATGGCCGAGATACCCTATGCCGCGACCCAGGCGATCGTCGCCGAGGCCGTGGCGGATTGCGAGAAGCCGCTCAAGGCCGCCGCCGAGGAAGCGGTGGCCGAGATGAAGCAGCCGGGCCTGCTGAAACAGGTGGTGATGGATTTCCGCCGGCGGGCGACCGCCGATCTGACCCAGAAGATCACCGCGCAGCGTGCGGGCGGGAGGGGGGCGGGATGAGTGATCTTTCCCTCCGGGACGAAGCGCATCGCCTCAACACCCCTCCCCTTCAGGGGAGGGGCAGGGGGTGGGGCCTCACCTCCGAGCGACTTGGCGTCCTGAGCGATCGCGCTGACCACATGCGCCGGCAGCCGACTGAACCGGAGAAGCGGCTGTGGCGCGCGCTGTCGGGTTCGAAACTGGGCGGCTTCAAATTCCGCCGACAGTCCGTAATCGGCGCGCTTGTCGCTGATTTTCTCTGCCCGCAAAAAGCGCTGGTAGTCGAGGTCGATGGCGACACGCATGAAAACGAGGCGGATCGGCGGCGTGATGCCGCGCTACAGGCGAAAGGCTTCACGGTCCTGCATGTCACCAATGATGATGTGATGACCAATATGGATGGGGTTCTGCAGGTAATCCTCACTGCGCTTGAACAAGCGCCGGATCGCTGGGAAAGGCCCCACCCCAACCCCTCCCCTGAAGGGGAGGGGCTAGAAGGATGACGATGCTCAAGATTGAAAACCTCCACGCCGAAATCGACGGCAAGGCGATCCTCAAGGGGCTGTCGCTGACCATCAACCCCGGCGAGATCCATGCGATTATGGGACCGAATGGCGCGGGCAAGTCGACGCTGTCCTACGTCCTGTCGGGCCGCCCCGGCTATGAGGTGACCGAGGGCAGCGTGACCTTCGACGGCGAGGACCTGCTCGACAAGGCGCCGCATGAGCGCGCGGCCGCCGGGCTGTTCCTGGGATTCCAGTATCCGGTCGAGATTCCCGGCGTCTCCAACGTCCAGTTCCTGCGCGAGGCGCTCAACGCGCAGCGGCGGCTGCGGGGCGAGGAGCCGCTGTCGGGCGGGGACTTCCTGAAGCGCGCGCGGGTGCAGGCCGATGCGCTGGGGCTGAGCATGGACATGCTCAAGCGGCCGGTGAATGTCGGCTTTTCCGGCGGCGAGAAGAAGCGCAACGAGATGGTGCAGATGGGGATCATCGACCCCAGGCTCGCCATCCTCGACGAGACCGACTCCGGCCTCGACATCGATGCGCTGCGTACCGTCGGCCATGGCATCAACACGATCATGCGGAAAGCCGACAAGGCGGTGCTGCTGATCACCCACTATCAGCGGCTGCTCGACTATGTGAAACCGGACTTCGTCCATGTGCTGGCGGCCGGGCGCATCGTCCGCACCGGCGGGGCGGAGCTGGCGCTCGAGCTGGAGCGCGAAGGCTATGGGGCGATCGCGGCGTGAGGATGAGCCACCAGATCCTCCCTATGCGGAGCATGGGGAAGGGGACCGCCGGAACGGCGGTGGAGGGGTCTTCCGACCTGTTCGCCGTCGCGGTCCGTCAGCTCTCGCATAACCCCTCCACCATGCTGCGCATGGTCCCCCTCCCCACC
This sequence comes from Rhizorhabdus dicambivorans, assembly GCF_002355275.1. Lineage (NCBI taxonomy): Bacteria > Pseudomonadati > Pseudomonadota > Alphaproteobacteria > Sphingomonadales > Rhizorhabdaceae > Rhizorhabdus > Rhizorhabdus dicambivorans. Next base: position 613,295 of record NZ_CP023449.1, read on the forward strand.
TGCGGTAGGGAGGATATTGCATGACCCTGTCGCTGCCCTCCAGCCATGAGGAAGCATGGCGCTGGTCCGATCTTTCGGGGCTCGGAGCGCTGTCCGTAGCACCTGCTACAGGCACCGCCGCGAACCTCGATTCGCACTGGATAGGGGACGGCCCCCGCCTGCTGTTCGTCGACGGCAGGCTGGACGAGGGCCGCAGCCATCCGGGGCCACTGTCGATCGGTGAGGTCGCTGTGTCGTCCGAGCATCCGCTGGCGAAGCTGGCCACCGGCACCGGCTGGATGCTGTCGCTGGGCAGCAGCGCGGTCGCGGCGAAGCCGGCGATCGAGATCGTCCATGTCGCGACCGGCGGGGCGAGCCATGTCCCTGCGCGGATCGCGCTGGCCGAGGACGCGCATGCCAGCATCGTCGAGACCTATGTCGGCGAGGGCTGGGCCAACCGGCTGACCGCGATCGAGCTGGGCCGGTCGGCACGGCTGATGCGGGCGATCCGCATCGTCCAGAGCTCGGGTTTCACCTCGCTGCGCGACGAGGCACGGCTTGCGGCTGGGGCGAGCCTCGTCACCACCCTGCTCGGCGCAGGCGAGGGCAGCAGCCGGATCGACGCCCATGTCTCGATCGAGGGCGAGGGCGCTTTCGCCGAATATGGCGGCGCGCTGCTCGCCCGCGACAGCCAGCGGCACGACGCGGCGGTGGTCGTCCGCCATGCCGCGCCGGAGGGCGCCAGCCGCCAGCTGTGGCGCGCGGTGGCCGACGACCAGGCGACCGCCAGCATGGCGGCGCGGGTCGAGGTGGCGCGCGACGCGCAGAAGACCGACGGCGAGCAGAGCCTGCGCGGGCTGATGCTCAAGCGCACCGCGACGATCAACCTCAAGCCCGAGCTGGAGATTTTCGCCGACGACGTGAAGTGCGCGCATGGCGCGACGGTCGGCGAACTGGACGCGCAGGCTCTGTTCTACATGACCTCGCGCGGGATTACCCCCGATCGGGCCAAGGCGCTGCTGACCCAGGCCTTCATCGCCGACGCGATCAGCCGGATCGGCGAAGAGGCCGCGCGGGAGGCGTTCCAGGCCGATGCCGAGGCGTGGCTGGAGGGGCGCGGCTGATGGCAACCATCAATCTCACCCGGACCAGCCGCCGCGCCGATTTCCCGGCGATCCCCGACGGGTGGCATTATCTCGACACCGCCGCGACCGCGCAGAAGCCGCAGGCGGTGATCGACGCGATCGCGACCGCCTACGGCCGCGACTATGCGACCGTCCATCGCGGCGTCTATCGCCGCTCGGCCGACATGACGATCGCCTATGAGGCGGCGCGCCAACGGGTCGCGAGCTTTCTCAACGCCCGCAGTGCCGACGAAGTGGTGTTCGTGCGCGGCGCGACCGAGGCGATCAACCTCGTCGCCCAGACATGGGGCGTGGCCAATCTGAAGGCTGGCGACCGCATATTGCTGTCGCAGCTCGAGCATCATTCGAACATCGTCCCCTGGCAGATGCTGGCCGAGCGGGTCGGCGCCGAGATCGACGTCTGTCCGCTGACCGAAGACGGCCGGATCGACCTCGACGCCGCGCAGGCGATGCTGACCGACAGGCACAGGCTGGTCGCGCTCGCCCATGTCTCGAACGTGCTCGGCTCGGTGCTCGACGCGAAGCGCGCAACCCGGCTCGCCCATGCGGTCGGCGCGAAGATATTGATCGACGGCTGCCAGGCGGTGCCGCGCATCGGCGCCGACCTGCGCGAGATCGGCTGCGACTTCTATGTCTTCTCGGGCCACAAGCTCTACGGGCCGACCGGGATCGGCGTGCTGTGGGCGAAGGGTGAGCTGCTCGATGCGATGCCACCCTGGCAGGGCGGCGGATCGATGATCGACCGGGTCACCTTCGCGAAGACGACATGGGCGCCCGCACCGCAGCGGTTCGAGGCGGGCACGCCCAACATTGTCGGCGCGCTCGGCCTCCACGCCGCGATCGACTATGTCGAGGCGATCGGGCTGCCGCTGATTCATGCGCATGAGGTGGCGCTGGTGCGCGCGGCGCGGGCGGCGCTGTCGGGGATCAACAGCGTGCGGCTGTTCGGTCCCGAGGATTCGGCCGGGATCGTGAGCTTCGCGATCGAGGGGGTGCATCCCCATGATATCGGCACCATATTGGACGAAGCCGGGGTGGCCATCCGGGCGGGGCATCATTGCGCCCAGCCGCTGATGGACCATCTCGATATCCCCGCCACGGCGCGGGCAAGCTTCGGCATCTATAATGACGAGGATGATGTCGCCGCGCTGGCGCGGGGCATCGAACGGGTGACGCGGATTTTCGGATGATGGACGAACATAGCAGCGAAGCGGGCAAGATCCAGGTCGAGGAGGTGGACGCCGTGGCGCCGCCGCCGAAGGCCCGCGTGGACATGGCGGACGAGGCGGAGCGCAAGCCCGACTATCTGGAGGGCTTCCTGTCGCAGAAGCCGGCGACGGCCGCCACGGGCGAGCCGGGGGGCGACGTCTATGAAGGCGTGATCGACGCGCTCAAGGAGATCTACGATCCCGAAATCCCGGTGAACATCTATGAGCTGGGGCTGATCTACGGGGTCGACGTCACCGCCGACAACCATGTCGTGGTGACGATGACGCTGACCACCCCGCATTGCCCGGTCGCCGAATCGATGCCGGGCGAGGTGGAGCTGAGGGTCGGCGCGGTGCCCGGCGTGGGCTCGGCCGAGGTCAACCTGGTCTGGGACCCGCCGTGGGACCCGCAGAAGATGTCGGACGAGGCCAAGCTTGAACTGGGGATGTTGTAGGATGCAGTCCTGCTTCCCATTTCTTCGTCATTCCAGCGAAGGCTGGGGTGGCGGATTTGGCACGAGCGGGTTTGGAGTTTTGAACGGATGACCACCACCACCCGCCAGCGCCCTGCCGCGCTGATCCTCACTCCCTCCGCGGAGGCGCGGATCGCCGCGCTGATGGCGTCGGCGCCTGAAGGCGCGATCGGCGTCAAGCTGTCCACGCCGCGGCGCGGCTGCTCGGGCCTGGCCTATTCGGTCGACTATGTCAGCGAGGCCGATCCGTTCGACGAGAAGATCGAGACGCCGGGCGGCCTGTTCTTCGTCGATGGCGGCTCGCTGCTCTACCTGATCGGATCGACGATGGACTGGGTGGAGGACGATTTCACCGCCGGCTTCGTCTTCCAGAATCCGAATGCCAAGGGCAGCTGCGGCTGCGGCGAGAGCTTCACCGTCTGAGATCGGGTGAGGTGCGCCGGCAGGCCTGCGTGGCGCCGGCTGACGCATGCCGGACACAGCCCGCGACAAAGCGTTGCGGAACATGCGTGCCCATCTTCCAAAATGGCGCGTTAGGGCATATATCGCGCGCGTAAACCACGACAGGAGATACCGCTATACGTCCCCCGATGATGCGCCGCCCGCTGGGGCAGCCGCCTATGCCGCTCAACGGCCCTCGCTATAATGAGTTCATCCAGTCGCCGAAGGTGCGGGTGATCGACGAAGAAGGCGAGAATCTGGGCGTGATGTATACGCGCGAGGCGATGGAGCAGGCCCAGGAGGTCGGCCTCGATCTGGTCGAGGTGTCGCCCAACGCCGATCCGCCGGTGTGCAAGTTCCTCGATGTCGGCAAGTTCAAGTACGAGGCCCAGAAAAAGGCCAATCTTGCCCGGAAGTCGCAGAAGACGCAGGAGATCAAGGAGATCAAGATGCGTCCGAACATCGACGACCATGACTATGAAACCAAGATGAAGAAAATCCACGAGTTCATCGACGAGGGCGACAAGGTGAAGGTCACCCTGCGCTTTCGCGGTCGCGAGCTCGCGCATGGCCAGCTTGGCATGCAGGTGCTGCAGCGCGTCCAGGCCGACATGGCGGAAACCGCCAAGGTCGAGCAGTTCCCGCGCATGGAAGGCCGCCAGATGCTGATGGTGATCGCGCCCAAATAAGCGCGATCGGCGGGCCGCTCCGGCGGCCCGCGACCCGGCCGGTTAACATCCCTTAATTTTTGTGATGTTTGTCACCGCGCCGACTCCACGAATCGGCTAGCTTAAGTCATCATTGCCCTAACGGAACAGGGGAACCGCGATGACTGGCTGGTTGGGGCGCGCGCTGCTCGGCAGCGCGGCGATAGCTTTGGTCGCAGGTGTTTTTGTCGTTGCGGCCGATCGCGGCGCCCGCGCGGCCGATCATCTCGATCCCCCGGCGCGCACCGACCCGGCCGTCGACACCACGCCCGACAAGGCGGCGGACATCGCCGACGTCTATGCCTGGCATACCCCCACCGATCTGGTGATCGCGGTTACCTTCGCAGGGCCGCAGGCGAGCAACCTGCCGGCCACCTATGACCGCGACATGCTCTACACGATCAACATCTCCAATGATGACGTGACCTTCACCCCCGAGGTCCAGATACATTTCCGCTTCGGCCAGAACGGCTCCGCCACCGGGGTCCAGTTCACCGGAGTCCCCGGCACCACTGGCGCGATCGAAGGTCCGGTGGAGGCCGACCTGCGCCAGGGCCAGTCGGTGGTGCGCGCGGGGCTGTTCGACGACCCGTTCTTCTTCGACCTGGAGGGCTTCCGCGCGACCCGCGCGACCGGGGCGCTGAGCTTTCGCAGCAACCGCAATTTCTTCGCCGGGCAGAACCTGACCGCCGGGGTGGTGCAATTTCCCCGATCGGCGATCGACACCGGCAGCGGCAAGATCCGCATCTGGGCGACCAGTGCCCGCTTCGGGGGGAATATCTGATGCACGCCCTCCACACGATGACTGCGCTGGCCGCGCCGCTGCTGCTGCTCACGGCGTGCGGCGGCGGCGACAGCAACAGCAGCCCGGCGCCAACGCCGACGCCCGCCGCCGCGACGCCGACGCCTTCCTCGGCCCAGCCGCCCGCACCGCCGGGCGCCAATTTCGATGTGCTGTCCTGCCTGTCGCAGACCGTGGTGCCGGGCCGGACCCTGGCCGACATCGTGGTCCCCGATTCGATCCAGATCGATTTCAATCAGCCGTCGGGCTTCCCGAACGGACGGCGGCTCGAGGATCCGGTGATCGACGTCACCCTGGCGGCGCTGTTCCTCGATCTGCGCCGCGAGCCGGTGACGCGTTTCTTCGCGCTGCCGCTCAACCCGCCGGCGAACGATTTGCCGTTCCGGCCCGTCTTCCCCTACCTGGCGGCGGCGCAGGGCAATCCGCCGCTGGGATCGGTCGCGACATCGGGCTTCAACTTCCGCACCGATCCGCCATCGGCCTATGTGCGGGTCGACCGGATGGGGATGCCGGCCGTGGCGACGGCGGTGATCAGCGGCACGATGAAGGTCCGCTACAACGATGCTGATCCGCGCGACGACAGCAATCTGAGGTTCCTCGACGACATCAGCTATACGCTGAAAGGCCTGACCGACGCGCTTAGCGACGATTTGGCCGGGGGCGGCTTCCAGATGTGCGCCACGCGTAAAACGAGCTGACCAGCAGCAGCGGCAGCAGCCAGGGCGCGCGGCCCAGCGCGTCGTCGACGAAGCGGGCGGCGGCGATCTCTGTGTCCGACAGCCGTTCGGCCAGCCAGAGCAGCGCGGCGATGGCGATAACGATCGCGCCGCCGATCCTCAGCGCATCATAGCGCCCGGCCCTTGCCAGCAGGGCCAGCGGCGGCGCGACGAGCGCCACCAGCGCCAGCTGGACCAGCTCGATGCCGAGGTTGAAGCCGAGGATGGCCAGCGCCCTGGAGCCCGGATCGAGCGAGAAATGGCCGATGATCGTCGCGAAGGCGAGGCCGTGGACCAGCCCGAAGCCCGCCGCGACCAGCGGCTCGCGCCCGGCGAAGATCGGCCGCCAGCCATGGACGGCGGTGATCAGGATCGACAGGGCGATCAGCGCCTCGACCGGCTGGGCGGGAAGCTGCCAGCCGAACAGCGCGCCGCCGATCAGGGTGAGCGAATGGCCGATGGTGAAGGCGGTGACGATCAGCGCCAGCGACCGGAGCGTGTGCCGCGCGCCGGCATAGCCCGCCCATCTGCCATGCGCTGCGAGCAGCGGTGCGGGCAGCAGCAGGCCGAGCAGGAACAGCAGATGGTCATGTCCCTCGGCGATATGCTTGATGCCGAGGCCGACCGCCGCGCCGAAGCCGCGCCAGCCGCTGGGTGCGCCGCGATCGATCACCGTCTCCGCATTGCCCTGGCGGAGCCCGGCGAGCAGTTCGGGCCGGTGGCCGAGCCGCCCGCCGTCATAATCGTCCTTGAGCCAGACCAGCGCGAAATGGCTGGGCACCCGGCCGAGCACCGCGTCATAGCGCAGGGTGAGGTGTCGTACCGGCGCGCCGGGGGGCGGCGCGAGGAGTATCGTCGCCTCGAGATCGGGCACGGGCGAGCCTCCGGTCCGGGCCGAGACGAGCCGGGCGCTCCAGCCCCGCCCATCGGGGCCCCGCGCGCCGATATGGCCGAGCAGCCAGCGGCCCAGCGCCTCGGGCGGCGCGGCAGCGAGGGCGGGTTCGGCATAGCGCAGTTCGCCCAGCGGGATGACGATATCGGCGCGGATCGCGGTGCGGCCGATCGACAGGCCGATCTCGCTGTTCGGGGTGAGGTGGGCTGCTGCAATGGTGGGCCAGAGCAGCGCGGCGGCGACCAGCCACAGCAGGCGGGCGGCGGCCGCGCTCAATGGCCGAACCACAGCAGCGCCGCGCTGGCATCGGCGGCATGGGGATCGATCGCGAGCGCCGTCTCGCGCTCGCGGTCGGCCTCATCGGCGCGTCCGAGCAATAGCAGCGCCTGCGATGCGGCGAGGTGGCTCTCGGCCGAGACCCAGCCCGAGGCGAAGGCGGGCCTAAGCGCCGCCAGCGCGCCTTGCGGATCGTTGTTGGCGATTAGCGCCCAGGCGAGCGTGGTACGCGGCAGGCCATAGGGCCGGGCGGCGACATCGGCGCGCGCATAGGCGAGCGCCTTCCTCGGATCGCCGAAGGCGAGTTCATGTTCTGCGGCATGGCCGGCGGCGGCCTCTGGGAACAGGCGGTAGCGTTCGGCCCAGATCGCGCCGGCACGATCGGCCCAGAGCTTTGCGCGCGCGGCTTCGCCGCCCGCCCGGTAGAGCGAGGCGAGCGCATCCATCGCCTCCGGGCTGGCCGATGTCCGCGCGATTCGCCCGAAAGCGGCGATCGCCTTCGGCTCGCGGCCTTCGAGCGCGTCGATCTGCGCGCGGTGGGCCTCGATCAGCCACCAGCCGGGAAACAGGCGCGCGGCGCGGTCGAAATGGCGCGCCGCCGCAGCCCGGTCGCCGCGCCGCAATTCGATCGCCCCGCGCCGCAAGGCCAGATCGGCGAGCAGCTGGGCATTGGGCAGCCGCGCTGCGCGCTCGACCCCGTCGATCAGCCCCAGCGCCTCATCGGCTTTGCCGGTGCGCGCGGCCAGTTCGGCGCGCCGCAGCGCGATGCCGGGGGCAGCGGGATCGGCCCCCGATGCCGCATAGCGGGCGTGGGCCCCGGCGGTGTCGCCGCGATAGAAGGCGATGTCCCCGCGCACCAGCCGCAGCTCGGTCATGTCCTCGATCTCGGGCCGCACCGCATATTGGTCGATCGCGTCGGCCATCTGCTCGGCTAGGCCCAGCCGATGCATCGCCATCGCCAGCGCGAGCTGGGTTAGATGTGGGCCGGTGCCCTTGTCGGCGACCGCGAAGCCGCGATCGAGCGCCGCCTGGGCGGCGGCATAGTCGGCGAAGCCGCCGGTCAGTCGGGCGCGGGCGATATGGGCATTGGCCAGCCGCTCCTGGAAAAGCCATTCGCCCGGATGATCGCGGGCCAGCTGTTCCGCCCCGGTCAGGACGGCGTCGGCCCGGTCAATCGCCACCGCATGGCTGCGCGGCCCGCTGTTGCTGGGCTGGCGATCGACGGGCGGTGGCGGCGCGCCGTAACGGCCATACAGCCAGCCGGCGCCCGCCACCAGCAGCAGCGCCGCGACGGTCAGCAGCAGCCAGTGCCCGAGCGGCCTCTTCATGTACGCGCCAGCCGCAGGTCGATCGCGCGCAGCGCATGGCCGACCGCGAAGAACAGGAAGCCGAGCGCGGCGATATTGGCGAGGGTGCGGGCGTAGCCGAACTGGCCGGCATCGAGGAAGAAATAGGGATAGAAGCCGTCGATGGCCCCGCGCGCCAGGCTCCAGCCGGCAAAGATCAGCGGAAACACTATCCAGCGCAGCGGCGCCACGGGATCGATGCCGCCATGCGGCGGAAAGGCGATCCAGCAGGCGAGCCAGGCGGCTGGCGTCACCGTGTGGAGCAGCAGATTGCCCCACCAGCCCAGCGCGCCGGGCGGAACCATATGGCCGAGCAGCAGATGGAAGACGATCGCCACGACGAGGATGTGGAGGCTGATCGCGGTCCGCACCGCCGGCCGCGTCGCCCAGCGATGGAGGCGGCCTCGCCCCAGCGCGACGCCGATTGCGGCGGCGGCGACGAGCGCGTTGGTCTGGATGGTGAAATAGCTGAGGAAACGAATGCTGTAATAGAGCATGTCGACGTCGCGGGTGAGCAGGATCGCATAATGGAGCGCGATCCCGGCCAGGGCGGACAGCGCCACCAGCGCATGGGCGAGGCGGACGATGCTCATGCCGTTGCCGGCGGCTCCCACAGTTCTATGGCGTTGCCCTCGGGATCGTGGATGCGGGCGAAGCGGCCGGTTTCGGGGGCATCCCATTCGGCGCGGGTCTCGACCGCGATTCCGGCGGCTTTCAGCGTGGCGATCAGCGCATCGATCCCCTCGACCCTCAGGTTGATCATGAACTGTTTGTCGGCGGCGAAATAATCACTGTCCGCGCGGAACGGGGCGAACACCATCGGCCCGCCGCGAACGGTCCAATACCATTCGGACGGATCGCCCTCGCCGCTCGCATCGCAGCCAGCGCCGACGCCGAGATGGTCGCGATACCAGGCGTTGAGCGCATCGGGGTCCGTTGCCCGGAAGAACAGCCCGCCCATGCCGATCACGCCCATATGCGCTTCCCCTGCCTGTCCCGCGCATCCCAGCGATAAGCCAGGATTGTTGCAAGCGGATTCGCCAGTTCCTTCGTCATCCCGGCGGGAGCCGGGATCTCCCTTCCCTTCGTGCGGGACAAGAAGGCAGTGGGATTCCAGCTTTCGCTGGCATGAGGGGGGCAGGACGGGGTCTTACCCCAGGGCGCGGGCGATCAGCGCCCTTGTCGAGGGGTCGAAGCGGTCGGTGCCTTCGCTCTCGATCGACCGGGCGATCTCCTTGCCTAGCTCGACGCCGAACTGGTCGAACGGGTTGATCCCCATCAGCACCGCATTGGCGAAGGTGCGATGCTCGTAGAAGGCGAGCAGCGCGCCGAGCCGCGCGGCATCGACCCGGTCGAGCAGGATCGTGGTCGAGGGCCGGTCGCCGGGATAGGCGCGGGCCGGATCGCCATCATTGGCCTTGCCCGCCATCAGTGCCGCGCCCTGCGCGAAGCAGTTGACCAGCAGGGTGCGGTGGTGCGCCTCGTCGAGCGGATGATCGGGCTCGATCGCGGCGACGAACTCGACGGGAACGAGACGGGTGCCCTGGTGGAGCAGCTGGAAGACGGCATGCTGCGCGTCGGTGCCGACGCCGCCCCAGGTGATCGCGGCGGTGGGCGTGTCGACCGGCGATCCGTCGGCCTTCACCCGCTTGCCGTTCGATTCCATCTCCAGCTGCTGGAGATAGGAGGGCAGCAGCCGCAGCCGCTCGTCATAGGCGAAGACCGCGCGGGTCTCGGCGCCGCGCGCGACCGAATAATATTGGTCGACGAAGGCGGCGAGCAGCGGCAGGTTCGCCTCCGCCGGGGCGAGCCGGAAATGCCGGTCCATCGCCGCCGCGCCCTCCAGCAGGCTTTCGAACGCGTCCCAGCCCAGCGCCAGCGCCGCCGGGAAGCCGATCGACGACCATAAGGAATAGCGGCCGCCGACGCTTTCGGCGAAGGGCAGGATACGGGTCTCGTCGACGCCCCATTCCACCGCCTTGTCGGGCGCGGCGGTCAGCGCGATCACCCGTGCATAGGGATCGTCGACATTGTCCTCCTCCATCCAGGCGAGCACGCTGCGCGCGTTGAGCATCGTCTCGGTGGTGGTGAAGGTCTTGGAGGCAACCACCAGCAGCGTCGCCTGCGGATCGAAGCGCTCGAACACCTCGTCGAGCGCGGCGCCGTCGACATTCGACACCACCGCCACCTCATAGCGGTCGCTGTTGCGGCCGAGCGCGTCGACCAGCAGGTCCGGCCCCAGCGCCGATCCGCCGATGCCGACATGGAGGATGTGGCGGATCGGGCCGAACGCCTCGGCCTCGATCGCGTCGATCATGCCCCGCATCCGCGCGTGGAACTGACGGGCGCGGGCGACGCTGTCGGGGGCACCACTGCCCCGTTCGGCGGGGTGCTCGGCGGCCCGGCCTTCCGTTACGTTCACCGCCTCCCCCGCGAACAGCGCGTCGCGCCTGGCCGCGAAGCCGCTCGCGTCGGCCAGCGCGGTGAAGCGGGCGATCAGCTCCGTCGAAATATGGGTCTTGGAGAAATCGAACAGCAGCCCGGCCTCCTCGATCGCCAGCCGCGACAGGCGGTCGGGTTCGGCGGTGAAGAGGTCGGTCAGGCTCGTCGCCGGCGCCTGGCGGATCGCTTCCCAGGCGGCGTTCGGGGAGGCTGGGGCCTCGCTCATGATGTCATTCTCCATAGTGCAGTGCAGCGAATGGCGGATTTTGGTGGAATTCGACGTATCCGCTTACCTTTTGTTCACCATTTACGGTCACCTTCTTTCTCTGAAAGAGCAACCGAATCCATCACTATGATGCCGAGGGTGCCGCAAACGGGGTCGGATCGGGAGACCACGCATGCAGGATGATATCTTGCGCCTGGCCTATGAGGTCTCGCGCATCACGGAAGAAAAGGTCGATCGTATCGACCGGGTGATGAAGCAGACCGGCATGCTGGCGATCAACGCCCGGCTGGAGGCGGCGCGCGCCGGCGAGGCGGGGCGCGCCTTCTCGGTCGTCGCGCAGGAATTGGGGGCGCTGGCCACCGCCATCTCGGGAATCGGCGCGGAGTTGCGCTCGGCGATCGCGTCGAACATCGCCTCGCTGCGCACCGCCGGCAGCCAGATGCTGGTCGATTTCAAGGGCACCCGCCATACCGATCTCGCCCGATCGGCGGTCGAGATCATCGATCGCAACCTCTATGAACGCTCGTGCGACGTGCGCTGGTGGGCGACCGACAGCTCGGTGACCCAGGTGCTCGAGGATCCCAGCACCGCCAATATCGCGCACGCGACCGAGCGGCTGGCGACGATCCTGCGCAGCTACACCGTCTATCTCGACCTTTGGGTGGCCGACCGCCACGGCCGCGTGATCGCCACCGGGCGGCCCGACAGCTATCCCGACGCGATCGGGCAGAATGTCGCCGGCGAGGACTGGTTCCGCGCGGCGATGGGAACCCAGACCGGCGACGATTTCCGCGTCTGCGACATCTCGACCAACCCGACGCTGGGCCAGGCCCAGGTGGCGACCTACTCGACCGCGGTGCGCGAGGGCGGCCGCACCCGTGGCACGCCGATCGGCGCGCTCGGCATCTTCTTCGACTGGGCGCCCCAGGCCGCCGCGATCCTCGACGGAATCGGCCTGTCGCCGGCCGAGCGCACCACATCGCGCCTGATGCTGCTCGACGCGACCCACCGAATCATCGCCTCGTCGGACGGACAGGGTATCTGCACCGAGCATTATCCGCTCCAGACCGAACGGCGCGAGAGCGGCTATTACCAGCGCGACGGCAAGCTGATCGCCTTCGCCCTGACCCCCGGTTACGAGACCTATCGCGGCCTCGGCTGGCTGGGTTGCATCGAAAGCGAGATGGTCGACGATTAGACGATTGGCGTCGCCCCGACGGACGCTGAACTGGCGCTTCCCACGGCACATCGCTACAGAGCGGCGATGCGTCCTCCCAAGAAGCCGTCCGGAAATCCCATACCGCCGCCCAAGCTTGGCCGCCGACAGGCGCGCGGCCTGGCCCGGCCGGTCAAGCCGTCGGTTCCCCACCCCGCCCGCGCCGCCGCCGCCAAGGGCGGCAAGGAGCCGCAGCGCATCGCCAAGCTGCTGGCCCGAGCCGGCATCGCCTCGCGCCGCGAGATCGAGCGGATGATCGTCGAGGGGCGGGTCGCGATCGACGGCAATGCGATCGATACCCCCGCCACCCTGCTGACCTCGCTGAAAGGCGTGACCGTTGACGGCAAGCCGGTAGCGGCGCCCGAGGCGACCCGGCTGTTCCTGTTCCACAAGCCCAAGGGCCTGCTCACCACCGAGCGCGATCCCAAGGGGCGGCCGACCATCTACGACAGGCTGCCGGCGGGCCTGCCCCGCGTCATGCCGATCGGCCGGCTCGACCTGAACACCGAAGGGCTGCTGCTGCTCACCACCGATGGCGAGTTCAAGCGCCAGCTGGAGCTGCCGGCGACCGGGGTGGAGCGGGTCTATCGCGCCCGTGCCTATGGCAACGTCACCCAGGACCAGCTCGAATCGCTGATCGAGGGGGTCGAGATCGACGGGGTCCGCTACGGATCGATCGACGCGAACATGGAACGGCGCACCGGCGCCAATGTCTGGATCGAGATGAAGCTGCGCGAGGGCAAGAACCGCGAAGTTCGCCGCGTGCTCGAATATCTCGGCCTCGAGGTGTCACGCCTGATCCGCATCGCCTATGGCCCGTTCGAGCTGGGCGATCTCCAGCCGGGCGAGGTGGGCGAGATATTGCAGCACCAGCTCGTCGCCTTCCGCAAGACGCTGAAGGCCGCGAAGCCGGCATGAGGATCATCGCCGGCCAATGGCGCGGGCGGCCATTGCTGGCGCCCGAGGGGCAGGCGACGCGCCCGACCGCCGACCGCACCCGCGAGGCGCTGTTCTCTATGCTGACCAGCCGTCTGGGCAGCTTCGAGGGGCTGAAGGTGGCCGATATCTGCGCGGGGACCGGGGCGCTGGGCCTGGAGGCGCTGTCGCGCGGCGCGGCGCATTGCGTGTTCGTCGAGCGCGACCGTACCGCGATCGAGGCACTGCGCGCCAATATCGCCAGGCTGGGCGCGGATGCCGAGGTGCGCCCGGTCGCGGCCGAGGGGTTCGCCGGCGGGCCGTTCGATCTTGTGTTGGTCGATCCGCCCTACGGCACCGGCCTGGGGCAGAAGATACTCCCGAAGATCGGCCTCGCGCCTGGCGGCTGGGCCAGCATCGAGACCGCGAAGACCGAAGAGGTCGCCGTGCCGGGCTTCACCGTGGAAGCCGAGCGGGTGCATGGCAAGGCCCGCATCACGCTGCTCCGCGCGGAAAGCTGAGCGGCTCAGGCCGCGGCCGCCTGAACCCGGGAGCGCGCCGCCGCCGCGACCGATGGCGCAGTCGATTCGAGCAGAGCGAGGCCGTTGACGATCGCCAGCATCATCGCGGCGGCGCTGCGCGAGGCGGTGCCGGCCGGGAAATGGACGCTGCGCACGATCCAGTCGGTCCAGCCTTCGGCGATCTTCGACGCCGCGCGCGCATGAAGGGCGTCGCCGCGCGTCGCGCGGGCCGCGACCTCGAACCACAGTTCGACGAAAGGCCGCGCTTCGGGCTTCGCCATCAGCGCGAGGGTGTGGCCCACCATCAGATGCGGCGGGATGCGGACATTGCGGGTGCTGTCGGCCAGATAGGCGGCGAAGCGATGGGCGACGCAGCCCAGCACATCGTCGAGCAGCGCCGCCTTCGTCCCGAAATAATAGAGCAGCATGCGATCACTGGTGCCGAGCTTTGCCGCCGCCGGGCGCAGCGACAGTGCATCGAGCCCGCCCTGCAGGGCAAGGTCGGCCAGCGCTTCGGTAAGCCCGGCGCGCCTGGCGCCGCGAGCCGTAGATATTTCCATGTGCGAATCCCCCGATTGCCCGAGGCAATGTAGCAGACGCTACAGGCTCGTGCACGGCGGGAATCGTGAACTTTTGTGTCGAACCGGGGCGAATTCCTGCTTTTTCGACCTAGCCAATCTGCCGGGTGCGGGATTCGGGCGCCGCGCCGACAATCATCACGAGAGGAGAATGACATGGCGCGAATCGAACTTCCGGACGGCAACGAACCCGATCGGGCCCGGATGTGGCAGATGATCGCGCCCGACATCGGCACGGCGGCGGAGCGCTTCAGCGAGGCGATCCAGCGTGAGTCGATCGTCCCCGTGCCGGAGCATGAGGCGGCGCGCATTCGCATCGCCCACATCAACGGCTGCGAGCCCTGCTCCGACGCGCGCATCGCCGACATGGATGCCTTCGGGCTCGACGAGGCCTTCTACAATGACGTCGACGATCCCGCGCTGCGCCACCGTTATGCCCCCCGTGTCCGCCTCGCCATCGGCTTTGCCGAGCGCTTCGCGGAAGGGGCGCAGGCCTTCGACGACGCCTTCTGGGCCGAACTGCGCAAAGGCTTCAGCGATGCCGAGATCATCGACCTCGCCGCCTCCTGCGCCAAATGGCTCGGCCTCGGCCGGATCAACGCGGTGCTCGATCTCAGCGTCGCCTGCCCGATCCGTATCACCCCATCGCGCAACGCCCGCCCGATCGCCGCGGCATGAGCCCAGGGGAGCTGGCCGATTGTGCCGCGCTGACCGACCTGGTCCATCGCTACGCCGCGACGATCGACGATCGCGATCTCGACGGGCTGGCGGCCTGCTTCGCGGAAGGGGCCGTCGCCGACTATGACGGCGGCACCCGGCTGGAGGGCCGCGCCGCGATCCGCGCCTTCATGGATCGGGCGTTTCGCGAGGGGATCGGCATGGCGACCCCCTCGACCCATATGATGAGCAACATACTGATCAGCGTCGATGGCGACGAAGCCGTGATCCGCACCAGCGCGATCGCCTGCCTCACCAACCGGCCCGGCTTCGTCACGGTGCGCGGCCTGCGCTATATCGACCGCTGCGTGAAGGAGGCGGGCCGCTGGCGCTTCGCCCATCGCCGCCATGTCTGCGACTGGCAGTTCGATGCCCCGGCGGGCACCATCGCCTCGGGCGTCAGCGCTTCCGCAGCAGCAGGCTGAGGTTGTTCGCCGGCATCGGGTGGACCGCCTCAAGCGCGAGCCCGTGGCTTTCGGCCAGCGCGGCGACCTCCTCCACCCGGCGCAATCCCCAGCGCGGATCGCGGCTCTTCAGGCTTGCGTCGAAGGCAAGGTTGCTGGGCGCGGTCTCGACCCCTTGCTGAAGATGGGGACCGTAGAGAAACAGCGGCGCGCTACAGGCGAGCAGACGGCCCGCGCCCGCCATCAGCCCCATCGTCGCTTCCCACGGGCTGATATGCACCATGTTGATGCACAGCATCGCGTCGGCGCGCTCGATCGGCCAGTTGGAGGCGCTGGCGTCGAGCAGCAGCGGCGGGCGCAGGTTGGGCAGGCGTGCGGTCTCCGCCCAAGCGCGGATCGACGCGAGGGCGGAGGGATCGGGATCGCTGGGGATCCATTGCAGCGTCGGGAAGATCCCGGCGAAATGAATCGCATGCTCGCCGGTGCCGCTCGCCACTTCGAGGACGGTGCCGGTCGCGGGCAGGACGTTCCGCAGGATGGCGGCGATCGGCTCGCGGTTCCGCTCGGTGGCGGGGGCGTGGCGGCGGGCGTCGGGCATCAATTGCTCCTGTTCCTCCCCGCGCTTCGCGCGGAGAGGAAGCTGGTTACTCCGCGGCTTCGGGCAGCGGCTCGTCCTTCCATACCAGCACGGGCTTCCGCGCAGCAGCGGTCTCGTCGAGGCGGCGGCGGGGGGCCATGGCGGGCGCGGCCTTGAGCGCGGCATCGCCGGCCTTTGCCCGCTCGGCCACCGAGCGCAGCGCGCCGACGAACTGGTCCAGCGTAGCCTTGCCCTCGGTCTCGGTCGGCTCGATCAGCATCGCGCCATGGACGACCAGCGGGAAATACATGGTCATCGGGTGGAAGCCCTCGTCGATCAGGCCCTTGGCGATGTCCAATGTGGTGAAGCCCGGCGCCAGCCCATCGTCGCTGAACAGCGCCTCGTGCATGCAGGGCCCGCTCGCGCCGAACGGTGCGTCGAGCAGGCCGTCGAGGCTACGCAGCACATAGTTGGCGTTGAGCACCGCATCCTCGGCGACCTGGCGGAGGCCGTCGGCGCCATGGCTGAGGATATAGGTGAGCGCGCGGGTGAACATGCCCATCTGGCCGTTGAACGCGGCCATGCGGCCGAAGCTGCCGGGATGGTCCTCTCCGGCGGTCTCCTCCTCGATCAGCTTGAAGCTGCCATCGCCCTGCTTCGCGACGAAGGGCAGCGGGGCATAGGGAGACAGCGCTTCCGACAGCACCACCGGGCCCGAGCCGGGACCGCCGCCGCCATGTGGGGTGGAGAAGGTCTTGTGCAGGTTGATGTGCATCGCATCGATGCCGAGATCGCCGGGGCGGACGCGCCCTACGATCGCGTTGAAATTGGCGCCGTCGCAATAGACATAGCCGCCCGCCGCGTGGACCGCGTCCGAGATGCGCTTCATGTCGCGCTCGAACAGGCCGCAGGTGTTGGGGTTGGTGATCATCACCCCGGCGACGTCGGGCCCCAACCGTGCGGTGAGCGCGTCGAGATCGACCCGGCCGTCGGCGGTGGCGGGGATGTTCTCCACCTTGTAGCCGCAGAAGGCGGCGGTCGCCGGGTTGGTGCCATGCGCCGATTCGGGGACCAGTATCACCGAACGGTCGCTGCCCGCCGCATCATGCGCGGCGCGGATCGCCAGCAGCCCGCACAGCTCGCCATGCGCGCCCGCCTTGGGGCTCATCGCGACGGCGTGCATCCCGGTCAGCGTGACCAGCCAGTGCGCCAGCTCGTCGATCACGGCCAGCGCGCCCTGCACCGTGTCGACCGGGGCGAGCGGGTGGATGTCGGCGAAGCCGGGCAGACGCGCCATCTTCTCGTTGAGGCGCGGATTATGCTTCATCGTGCATGATCCGAGCGGGAAGAGGCCGAGGTCGATCGCATAATTCTGCCGGCTGAGGCGGGTATAGTGGCGCACCGCCTCCGGCTCGGGCAGGCCGGGCAGGCCGATCGCGCGGTGGCGCTCCAGCCCGCCGAGGCGGTTCGCCGCGGCGGGGGCCTCGGCGATGTCGACGCCGGTGCGCGCATAATCGTCGCGCTCGAAGATCAGCGCTTCCTCCAGCATCAGCGCGCGGTTGCCGGTGAAGGTGGCGGGCGCCTCGGCGGCGGCGGTGGTTTCCGCCGAAATCTCGGGGCGGGTGACCCGGCCCTCGCTGTTCATGCTCATGCCGCGATCTCCGCTTCGAGGGCCTGGGCCAGGGCTTCGACATCCTCTCCGGTCACCGTCTCGGTGACGGCGACGACGAGGCCATTGGCGAGGGTGGGCTCACCCGGATAGAGCCGGCCGAGCGAGACGCCGCCGAGAATGCCCTTGTCGGCCAGCGAGCGGACGACGGGCCGCGCCTCGACCGGCAGCTTCAGGGTGAACTCGTTGAAGAAGGCGGTGTTGAGCAGTTCGACCCCGGGCAGCTTCGCCAGCCGGTCGGCCGCCGCCACCGCATTGGCATGGTTGAGCGTGGCGAGACGGCGCAGGCCGGTCTCGCCCAGCAGGGTCAGGTGGATCGAGAAGGCGAGCGCGCAGAGCCCGGCATTGGTGCAGATGTTCGAAGTCGCCTTTTCGCGGCGGATATGCTGCTCGCGGGTCGAGAGGGTCAGCACGAAGCCGCGCTGGCCGTCGGCGTCGGTGGTGACGCCGGCGAGGCGGCCCGGCATCTGGCGGACATATTTCTCGGCACAGGCGAACAGGCCGACATAGGGGCCGCCAAAATTGAGGCCGACGCCGATCGACTGGCCTTCGCCGACGACGATGTCGGCGCCCATCTCGCCGGGGCTCCGGACAGCGCCCAGTGCCACCGGCTCGGTGACCACCGCGATCAGCAGCGCGCCCTTCTCGTGGCAGCGGGCTGCCAGTTCGGAGAGGTCGGCGACATGGCCGAGGATATTGGGGTTCTGGACGACGACACAGCTCGTCTCGCCGTCGATCGCGTCGAGCAGCCGGGCCATGTCGTCGCCGGGCGCGCCAGGGGTCAGGCTCGGCGCGGCGCTGTCGAGCTGGTCGCCGGTGAAGCGCGCCATCGTCTTCGCCAGCGACACATAATGCGGATGGAGGCCGGCCGAGAGGATCGCCTTGGCCCGCTTGGTGACGCGGCGGGCCATGGTGATCGCCTCCCAGCAGGCGGTCGAACCATCATACATCGAGGCGTTGGCGACGTCGCAGCCGAACAGACGGGCTACCTGGGTCTGGAATTCGAACAGCGCCTGCAAGGTCCCCTGCGCGATCTCGGGCTGATAGGGGGTGTAGCTGGTCAGGAACTCGCCGCGCTGGATCAGATGATCGACGCTGGCGGGCACATGATGCTTATACGCCCCGCAACCCAGGAAGAAGGGCGCCTCCCCGGCCGAAAGGTTCCGGCGGGCGAGCTTCGACATGTGCCGTTCGACGGCCAGTTCAGACGCATGGGGGGCGAGCCCGGCGATCGGGCCGGACAGCCGGGCTTCGGCGGGCACGTCGACGAACAGGTCGTCGATCGATCCGGCGCCGATGGTGGCGAGCATCGCCTGACGGTCGCTGTCGGTAAGGGGGAGGTAGCGCATTCCGTTTACTCCCCCCTCCCCTTGAGGGGAGGGGCCGGGGGTGGGGCCTCGATGCTGGGGGTGCGCTCGCGAAGAAGCCCCACCCCCAGCCCCTCCCCTGAAGGGGAGGGGGGAAGAGGGTTACAGTCCGTCGCAGAACGCCTTGTAGGCCGCGGCGTCCATCAGGCCCTCCAGTTCGGAGGGATCGGCAAGCGCCAGCTTGAAGAACCAGCCCTCGCCTTCGGGCGCGCTGTTGACCAGAGCGGGGTCCGCCTCCAGCGCGGCATTGGCTTCGCTCACCGTGCCGGTGACGGGGGCGAATACGTCGGAAGCGGCCTTGACCGATTCGACCACCGCCGCCTCGCCGCCCTTGGCGACGTTGGCGCCCGTAGCGGGCAGCTCGACGAAGACGATGTCGCCCAGCTGCGCCTGCGCATAATCGGTGATGCCGACGGTGGCGGTGCCGCCTTCGACGGAAATCCATTCATGGTCTTCGGTATAGTAGGTCGTCATGGGGTCAGCTCCCTTGGCGGACGTAACGATGGGGGACGAAAGGCATCGGAGCGACGGTCGCGTCGAGGCGCTTGCCCCGGACCTCGATCTGGAGCGGGCGGTTGAGCGTGGCGCTCGCGGCGGCGACATAGCCCATTGCGATCGGCACCTGCAGCGACGGCGAGAAGCCGCCCGAGGTGACGGTGCCGACCTGATCGTCGCCATCGAAGATGGCCGCGCCCTCGCGTGCGGGCAGGCGCCCCGCCAGGATCAGGCCGATCCGCTTGCGGGATGCTCCTTCGTTAAAATGGCGGACGGTGCGGGTGGCGCCGGGAAAGCCGCCTTCGGCGCGGCGGCGCTTGGGCACCGCGAAGCCGAGGCCCGCCTCGGCGGCGTCGGTGGTGGTGTCGAGATCGTGCCCGTAGAGCGGCAGCCCCGCTTCCAGCCGCAGCGAATCGCGCGCGCCCAAGCCGATCGGCCTGACCTCGGGCTGCGCGGCGATCAGCGCGGCGACCTGCTCCGCGTCGGCGGCGGGCAGCGAAATCTCGAAGCCGTCCTCGCCGGTATAGCCCGAACGGCTGACCCAGACCGGCACCCCGGCGATCTCGAACGCGCCGGCGGTCATGAACACCAGCATGTCCACGCCGGGACAGATCCGCGCCAGCGCATCGACCGCCTTCGGGCCCTGCAGCGCCAGCAGCGCCTGGTCGTCGAGATGGTTGAGGATCAGCTCCTCGGGCAGATATTCGTGGAGATGGGCAATGTCGTCGGCCTTGGTGGCGCCGTTGACGACCAGGTAGAAATCGCCGGTGCGGCGCGTGACCATCAGGTCGTCGAGAATGCCGCCTTCATCGTCGAGCAGCAGCGAATAGCGCATCCGGTCGACGCCGAGGCCGGTGAAATCGCCCGGCATCAGCGCCTCCAGCGCCGTGTCGACGCCATCGGTGCCGTGCTCGCCGCGGATCAGCAGCTGGCCCATGTGCGAAACATCGAACAGCCCGGCGGATTCGCGGGCCCACAGATGTTCGGCGATGATGCCTTCATATTGGATTGGCATCGAATAGCCGGCGAAGGGCACCATGCGCGCGCCCTGGGCGTGGTGCCAGCGGTCCAGCGGCAGGGTCTGGATGATCTCTTCGGGTTCGGCGTCGTCGCTCATGTCGGTTCTCCGTGACGGTCCCACGAACGCCGGGCGTGATGCGCCCGTCGGTCATGGCCCCCTCTGTCACGGAACCTGAGAGCTTTCGCCGGACCTGAGACGGCCCGGCTTACCCCTTCGGTGGGATGACGGCCGAAGCCCCCATCCGCTTTCCAGAGTGCCGATTCCGGCCATGCGGTCCTTGGACCTGAGAGATTCCGGGGCGGTTGCTCCTTCGGCGGTCCGGTCGGGCCGGACACTCTCCCGCATGGCCGCACCGGTTGCCCGGCGACGACGGGATCAGCCTTGGCGCGCGTCGCCGCCCAAGTCAACGGCCGATGTGGCGGTGCAGCGAACCATCCACAGCTTTCCCCATTGCCCTGGGGGCAGGGGAATTATCGCGCCGCGTTGTAGGCCAGCTGGCTCTCGGTGAGCTGAAAGCCGACCAGCAGCTCGAAATTGGCCTTGTTGACCGCGTCGCGCACCGCGGGCTCGTTCATCGGGTCGAGCGCGGCATCGGCATCGCCGGCCTTGCGCTTGCGGTTGATGCGCTTGAGGATGTCCTCGGGCAGGGTGGCCGCGGCGCGGTTGACCATCGCGGTGGCGGAGGTGTGGGCGCTGCCGCGCAGCTGGCCGTCGGCGAACTGGATCGTCACCTGGCCGATCTGCTTCGATTCGAGCTGGGTGCCGGCGCGCAGCACCGTGGCGAACCACGGCAGGGTGACGGTGCGGGCCGGTCCGGCCGCAGCGCGGCGCGCCTGGACGTCGAAGCCGGCGGTCACCTGGATACGGTCGCCGCTGTCGTTGCAGTTCGCCTGGAGATTGGTGATCGTCGCGGTGACGTCGATCGCCTCGACCCGGCGCTCGGCGGGCGGATCGAACAGGGTGATGTCGCCGGTATAGGTGGGGATCGCGGCGGCCGGGCAGGCCGAGCGCGCGATCTTGAAGCCGCCACGCTCGTCGAACTCGGTGTCCTGCGCGCAGGAGGCGAGGGTCAGGGCAGCGAGCAGGATCGCGGGAGTCTTGGGGAACGGCACGGAGCGGCATCCTTCACATCGTCGTCCGGAGCGCACGCCCGGCAGTTGGCCAATCATAGGAAGCGGCTTTCGCGCAGGCAAGCAATCGCTTAAGGCGCCGCTATGACCCTTGTCCCGCTCCCCCCGCTCGACCTGCTGATCGCGGCGCCGCGCGGCTTCTGCGCGGGGGTCGACCGGGCGATCCAGATCGTCGAGCTGACGATCGAGAAATATGGCGCGCCGGTCTATGTGCGACACGAGATCGTCCATAACAAATATGTCGTCGACGATCTGAAGGCGAAGGGCGCGATCTTCGTCGAGGAACTGGACGAGGTGCCCGACGACGTGCCCGTCGTCTTCTCCGCCCATGGCGTGCCCAAGGCGGTGCCGGCCAAGGCGACCGAGCGCGGGCTCAACTTCCTCGACGCGACCTGCCCGCTGGTCTCCAAGGTCCATCGCCAGGCCGAGCGGCTGGTGAAGAACGGCCATCACATATTGTTCATCGGCCACAAGGGGCATCCCGAGGTGATCGGCACCTTCGGCCAGGTGCCCGACGGGGTGATGACCCTGGTCGAGACCGCCGCCGATGCCGAGACGGTGGCCGTGCCCGATGGCGCGCCGCTCGCCTTCCTCAGCCAGACGACCCTGTCGGTCGACGACACCGCCGAGATCATCGGCGTGCTGCGGCGCCGTTTCCCCGCCATCGCCGCGCCGCGCAGCGAGGACATCTGCTACGCCACCTCGAACCGCCAGGCGGCGGTCAAGGCGATCGCTGCGCAGTGCGACGCGATGCTGGTGATCGGCGCGCCGAACAGCTCCAACTCGCTGCGCCTCGTCGAGGTGGCCGAGCGGAACGGCGTGAAGGCGCGGCTGATCCAGCGCGCGGGCGAGGTGGATTTCGACTGGCTGGAGGGTGTCCGCACCCTCGGCATCACCGCCGGCGCCTCGGCACCGGAGATATTGGTGCGCGAGCTGGTCGAGGCGCTCGCCCAGCGCTTCGCGATCCGTGAACGCGAGGTCGAGGAGGTGACCGAGGACATGTTGTTCAAGCTGCCCCGGTCGCTGGTGGCCTGAGGAAATGGCGGTCTACACGCAGGTCTCCACCGAGGAGATGAACGCCTTCCTCCACCGCTACGACGTCGGCACGCTGCTGTCGGCCAAGGGCATCGCCGAGGGTGTCGAGAACAGCAACTACCTGATCGAGACGACCGGCGGCCGCTTCATCCTGACGCTCTACGAGAAGCGGGTGAATGTGGAGGACCTGCCCTTCTTCGCCGCGCTCACCGATCATCTCGCCGCCAAGGGCCTGAACATCCCGCGCATGTTGCGCGATCGGCGGGGCGAGCAGCTGCAGACCCTGGCCGGGCGCCCGGCCTGCCTGATCGAGTTCCTTCAGGGCGTGTCCGTGACGCATCCCACCCCGGCGCAGGCGCGCGCGGCGGGCGGGGCGCTGGGCGACATGCACAAGGCGCTGGGCGACTTCCGGCTGGGGCGCGGCAATAGCATGGGCCTTATCGCGTGGCGTAACCTCGCTGAGCGCTGCGCGCCCGACCTCGATACGATCTGCAGCGGATTGCGTAGTCGGGTGATGGGCGAACTCGACTGGCTGGAGGCTAACTGGCCGCGCCACCTGCCGACCGCCGTGATCCATGCCGATCTCTTCCCCGACAATGTGCTGATGCTCGGCGACGAGGTCAGCGGGGTGATCGACTTCTACTTCGCCTGCACCGACATACGCGCCTGGGACGTGGCGGTGACCCATGCCGCCTGGTGTTTCGAGAATGACGGCACCGGCTATCATGCCGATCTCGGCCGCGCGCTGATCGCGGGCTATGACCGACAGCATGGCCTGTCGACCGAGGAGCGGCTGGCCTTTCCGATCCTGGCGCGGGGCGCCTGCCTGCGCTTCCTGCTGACCCGCGCCTATGACTGGATCAACACCCCCGCCGATGCGCTGGTGACCCGCAAGGACCCGATCGCCTTTCTGCGCCGGCTGGATTTCTACGCCGAGGCCGATCCCGAAACGCTGGTGCCTGCCCAATGACCTTGGAAGGGGCGGGCGAGCTGCCATTCGTCGAGATCGCGACCGACGGTGCGTGCAAGGGCAATCCCGGGCCGGGCGGCTGGGGCGCGCTGCTGCGCTTCGGCGATCGCGAAAGGGAGCTGTCGGGCGCGGAGAATCCCTCGACCAACAACCGGATGGAGCTGATGGCCGCGATCAGCGGGCTGGAGGCGCTCAAGAAGCCGTGCCGGGTCAAGCTGTCGACCGACAGCCGCTATGTGATGGACGGCTTGACCAAGTGGATTCACGGCTGGCGCAAGAATGGCTGGAAGACCGCCGACAGGAAGCCGGTCAAGAATGCCGACCTGTGGCAGCGCCTGCTGGCGGCATCGGCGCCGCACCGGATCGAATGGATCTGGGTGAAGGGCCATGCCGGCCATCCCGACAATGAGCGGGCGGACAAGCTGGCGAGCGACGCCGCGCTCGGCATCTGAACGGCGCCCCCCAGCCTTCAAGGGGCCGGGCGACGGCCGTTTACCGATAGGCTACCAGCTTGCCCTTGTCGGTCATCACCAGCAGCGTGTTGTCGGCCACGATCGGCGCCTGGTAGATGGTGTCGCCCAGCTTGGTGATCGTGCCGATCTTGCCGTCCTCCAGCCCGATATTGACGATCTGCCCGAGCGTGTTGACGATGATCAGGCGCCCGCCGGCCAGCACCGGGCCGGACCAGCCGATCGGCTTGTTGCGCTTCTTGGCATCCTTGTAGCGGGTCAGCTGGGTCTGCCAGCGGATGCGGCCGCTGTTGCGGGCGATGCAGACGATCTTGGCGTCGTCGGTGACCGCGAACACCCATTCGCCCGCGACCCAGGGGGTCTCGATCCCGGCGAGGTTGATTTCCCACAGCCGCTGGCCAGTCAGGATGTCCATCGCCACCATGCGCCCGCCCTGGCCGATCGCATAGGCGCGACCCTGGTCGATCACTGGCGAGGCGTCGATGTCGACGAGGCTGGCGACCGAGGTGCTGATGCTGGTGCGCGACAGCGAGTCGTTCCAGACGGGACGGCCATTCTCATAGCGATAGGCGCTGAGCTCGCCGGAGGAGAAGCCCGCAACGACCGTGCCCTGGCCGATCGCCGGCGCGGCGACGCCGAACACCGCCGCATTCTCCAGGCTGCCGCTGGCGGTCCATATCTGTTCGCCGTTCGAGTCCTTGAGCGCGAACAGCTGGTTGTCCTGGCTCATCACATAGATAGCGTCGTTGCCGATCGAGGGGGCGCCGCGCAGCGGCCCCCCGGGCCGGACCTTCCACAGCTGGCTGCCGGTGCCCGCATCGAAGGCGGCGGCGTCGCCGACGCCATTGGTGGCATAGACCTTGCCGTTCGCGAAACTGACGCCGCCGCCGAACAGCGATGACTTGTTGCCGTCCTTGTCGCCGAGCGTCGCCGTCCATGCCGGGGCGCCGCTCCGGAGGTCGAAGGCATGGATCGTGGCATTGACGTCCATCACATAGACGCGGCCGCCGCCGACCACCGGGCCTGCGCCCAGGCGCTTCTTCGAATCCGATCCGGCGATCTTGCGGTCCCAAGCGACGCCGAGCTGCTGGCCGAGCGCGAGATGACCCATCGATTTGGCGGCGTTGCCGCCGGGCTGCGACCATTCGGGATTGACCTGCTCGGCCGGCACCGTGACCGGCACCACCTCCAGCGACGGATCGACCTCCACGCCGGTCTCGGCGGTGAGCACCGCGATCCGCTGGCCCAGCACCGGGGTCTTGGGCTTCTTGCCCTCACCGCCGCCGAAGATGCCGCAGCCGCTGAGCATGGTCGAAAGGGCCAGCGCCCCGGCCAGGGCGAAAAGCTTGCGATTCATACGGTCAATCCTTGGCAGCGGGGGCAGAGGCCGCAAGGGCGTCGACATCGACGCCCAGGCTGGTGGCGAGCCGCGCGGCACGCTGCCGCAGCGTATCGGGGGTTTCCTTGTCGCGGGCGATTTCGCCGAGCAGGCGGCCCGCCTCGGCGGCGCGCCCGGTCTGGAGCATGGCGATCGCGGTCAACTCGCCCGCGGTGCCGAAGAAGGCGTTGTCGGGCTGGGTGAGCGGCCGCATCCGGTCGATCACCTGCTGCGGCTGGAGCCCGTCATATTCGATCAGAGTCTGCCGGATCAGCGCGACATCGCGATAGGGCTGGGGCGCATCCTCGTCGCGGGCGATGCCGGCATAGATGGCGGCGGCCGCCTTGATGTCGCCCTTGTCGACGGCCAGCGCGGCGCGGGTGAACAGCGCCGAGACGCGGTAGCCGGTGCCGCCTTCCGCCACCAGCTGGTCGATCTTCCTGGCGGCGTCGGTGGTGCGGTTCGCCTGGACGTCCGCAATCAGCGCGCCCATCGTCTCGCCATTGGCCTCGCGCTTCTTCTCGGCCTCGGCGCGCCAGAACAGATAGCCGGCCAGCGCCAGCAGCAGCACCAGCACGACGACCAGCGCGATGCGGCCGTAGCGCTTCCACATGGTGATCATCTGCTCCTGCCGGAGCTGTTCGTCGACCTCGCGCAGAAAGGCTTCTTCAGTGGGCGGCGTGGAGGCCAAGCATCATCTCCGTCAGCAACAGTGCGGGCTGTATTAGCGAGCGCGGGCGTGCGGTGCCATAGCCAATACATACGCCCGATGAACGGGCGGGGTGGGCCTTCTCAACCTTTCGGCTGATAGGTCTGCTCGACGGTCGGGAAACGCCGCGCGCGCACGTCGGCGGCATAGTCGGCCACCGCATCGTCGATCTGCTGGCTGAGCTGCGCATATTTCTTCACGAAGCGCGGCACCCGGTCGAACATGCCGAGCATGTCGTCGATCACCAGCACCTGGCCGTCGCACTCCACCGAGCCGCCGATGCCGATCGTCGGCACCGCGATCGCCCTGGTGATTTCCACCGCGATTGGCTCGACCACGCCTTCGACGACCACCGCGAAGGCGCCCGCCTCGGCGATCGCCTGCGCATCGCGGATCAGCTTGGCGCGCTCCGCCTCGCTGCGCCCGCGCGCGCCATAGCCGCCCAGGATGTTGACCGCCTGCGGGGTGAGGCCGACATGGCCGACCACCGGAATGCCGCGCGCGGTGAGGAAGGCGACCGTCGGGGCCATCGCCTCGCCGCCCTCCAGCTTCACGGCGGCGGCCCCGGTCTCCTTCAGGATGCGCGCGGCGGATCGGAAGGCCTGCTCGGGGCTCTCCTCATAGCTGCCGAACGGCATGTCGATCACGACGAGGCTGTGATAGCTGCCGCGCACCACCGCCGCGCCATGCGCGATCATCATGTCGAGGCTGACCGGCACGCTCGAATCGAGCCCGTAGAGGACCTGGCCCAGGCTGTCGCCGACCAGCAGCATATCGCAATGCGGGTCTAGGATCTGCGCCATGCGGATCGTGTAGGCGGTGAGCACCACCA
This sequence comes from Rhizorhabdus dicambivorans, assembly GCF_002355275.1. Classification (NCBI taxonomy): domain Bacteria; kingdom Pseudomonadati; phylum Pseudomonadota; class Alphaproteobacteria; order Sphingomonadales; family Rhizorhabdaceae; genus Rhizorhabdus; species Rhizorhabdus dicambivorans. The sequence continues at coordinate 639,952 of NZ_CP023449.1, forward strand.
CCGGCGTCTTGCCCTTGGCATCGCGGATCGCGGGCACGGTGAGGCGCCGCATCGGCGCCGGGGTGGGATGCGCGCGGCTGGTGGCGGTGTCGATCTGGAAGGTGGACATTGTTGGTTGGCCCTCAATTGCCGGGCGCGAGGCATCCGCCTCGCTCGGCTTTCCTCGCAATAAGCTCGGGCGGCCATTCGGCCTTGCGGGACACTGGCGTGTCCCGACGCCGATCTCAAGGTCGGACTTCAAGAGGCTCGAAGAGGCAAGCGCGAAAAGCGCGTCCGAGCTTATTGCGAGGAAAGCCAAGCCGGGCGGATGCCCGGCGCCCGGCGCCTGAGGGCTAAATCATACCAAGAGCGGCCATGTAGGTTTCGAGGATCATTGCCTCTTCCTCATGCTCGCCCTTCTTCTTCTTGCGGATGGCGAGCAGCTTGCGGACGATCTTGGTGTCGTAGCCGCGGCCCTTCATCTCCGACATCACGTCCTTGATATCGTCGGCGATGCCCTTCTTCTCTTCCTCGAGACGCTCGACCCGTTCGACGAACAGGCGCAGCTCCTGCGCGGCGATGCTGCCCTTGTCTTCGGTCGTGTCGGCTTCGGCCATGATTCGCTGGTTCCTCGATAAAGCGTGAAGGCGCAAGGCTGTAGAGGCAGGCGCGGATAGGCTCAACGGGGAATCGATCGGGCCGGTGGGGGCGGGAATCTGATGCGGCGGCGGGGGCGGGGCCGAACCGGCGAAATGCTACATTCCGGCGACGGAAAGACTTGCCATGAAAGGGGTTCCTTCTACCTAGGGCCCTCCCCAGGAACAGGAACCCTATCGTGGACAGCCAGCTCTCCCCCCGCCAGCGCAAGGTGCGCGTGCTCGCGACGCTGGGCCCGGCAAGCGCGACGCCTGAGATGATCGGCCGGCTGTTCCGGGCCGGCGCCGACGCCTTCCGGATCAACATGAGTCATGGCGGGCATGACGACAAGATTCCCGTCATCCAGGCGATCCGCGCGATGGAGAAGGATTTTGGGCGCGCGACCACGATCCTGTTCGACCTGCAGGGCCCGAAGCTGCGGGTCGGCAAGTTCAAGGACGGATCGATCCAGCTGCCGACCGGCCACGCCTTCACCCTCGATCGCGATCCGACGCCGGGCGACCTGCACCGGGTCGAGCTGCCCCACCGCGAGATTTTCGAGGCGCTGACATCGGGCACCCGGCTGCTGCTCGACGACGGCAAGCTGGTGCTGCGCGTCCGCCATGTCCATGCCGACCGGATCGAGACGCTGGTCGAGGTCGGCGGAGCGCTGTCGAACAGCAAGGGCCTCAACGTCCCCGACGTGATCGTGCCGATGGCGGCGCTGACCGAGAAGGACCGCCGCGACCTGACCTTCGCCTGCGATCATGGCGCCGACTGGATCGCGCTGAGCTTCGTCCAGCGGCCCGAGGATGTGGCGGAAGCGCGGCGGCTGATCGGCGGCAAGGCGGCGCTGCTCGCCAAGATCGAGAAGCCGGCGGCGGTCGAGCGGCTCGAGGAGATATTGGAGCTGGCCGACGCGGTGATGGTCGCGCGCGGCGATCTGGGTGTCGAGCTGCCGCCCGAGCGGGTGCCGCCGATGCAGAAGCGCATCGTCGAGACGGCGCGGCGGATGGGCCGGCCGGTCGTGGTCGCGACCCAGATGCTCGAATCGATGATCCAGTCGCCCAGCCCGACCCGCGCCGAGGTGTCCGACGTCGCCACCGCGATCTACGACGGTGCCGACGCGGTGATGCTGTCGGCCGAATCGGCGAGCGGGCAATGGCCCGAGGAAGCGGTGACAATGATGAACGCCATCGCCATGTCGGTGGAAAGCGACCCCGGCTATGCCGCGCGGCTCCACTTCACCGAAACCCAGCCCGACGCAACCACCGCCGACGCGCTGGCCGAGGCGGCGGCGCGGATCGCCGACACCGTCTCGGCGAGCCTGATCATCTGCTTCACCCTGTCGGGATCGACCGCGCGGCGCATCGCTCGGGAGCGGCCCTCGGTGCCGCTGATGGTGCTGACCCCCAAGCTTGCCACCGCGCGGCGGATGGGCATATTGTGGGGCAGTCATGCGGTGCGCACCCGCGATGTCGCCAGCTTCGAGGAAATGGTCGCCAAGGCCAAGCGCATGGCGCTGCGCCAGCAGCTCGCCAGGGCCGGCGACCGCGTCGTCATCGTCGCCGGTGTCCCCTTCGGCACGCCAGGCTCGACCAACATGATCCATGTCGTCCGCCTGACCGGCGACGAACTGAAGGGCTATGGGGACTGATCCCCGCCTGATTCCAAAGGCGGCGCCCCGGAGGGAGGGGAAGGGGCGCCGCCCTTTCCGGCCCGATGGTTTCGGGCCGGAACCTGTTGCCGGAACGTCAGTGCCGGCCGAACGCATCCTCGATGCTGACATAGCCGACCACCGCCATGAACAGCGCGGCCGCGGCGAGCGGGAGGATGAAATAATGGTCTCCGATGAAGCCGAGCATGGGGCTGTCTCCTTGTCTGATGCCCCGGTTGTGTGCGGCGGCGCGGCTTTGCGCTTTGACCGCGGTCAAAATGGGTTCGATTCCGCCGCCGCCATGCTTATGGTGCCGGCATGGAGGCGATTGATATCTGTGCCGATTGCGGGGTGCGTGACCGGGCGCTGTGCGGCAGCCTGAGCGATGCCGAGCTGGCGACGCTCAACCGGCTGGGCCGGCGCCGGCATGTCGCACGCGACGAGACGATCGCCTGGGCGGGCGACGACAATATCGTCTGCGCCAACCTGCTCTCGGGCGTGCTCAAGCTGTCGGCGGCCGCCACCGATGGGCGCGAGCAGACGGTGGGGCTGCTCTACCCGGCCGATTTCGTCGGCACGCCCTTCGCCGAGCAGGTCGACTTCACCATCACCGCGCTGACCGATGCCGAGCTGTGCGTCTTCCCGCGCGAGCCGTTCGAACGGGTGCTGGGCGACCATGCCGCGATGGAACGCCTTCTCCTCCAGCGGGTGCTCGCCGCGCTCGGCGAGGCGCGCGGCCGGATGTTCAGCCTCGCGCGCGGATCGGCGGGGGAGAAGGTCGCCGGCTTCCTGCTCGACATGGCCCGCCGTGCCGCGACCAGCGGCTGCCGCGCGACCCCGCAGGGCCCGCTGACCTTCGACCTGCCGCTGTCGCGCGGCGAGACGGCGGCCGTGCTGGGCCTGACGATCGAGACCGCCAGCCGCCAGATACGCAAGCTGGAGCGCGACCAGATCATCGCCCTGCCCGGCGGCCGGGCGGTGACGATCCTCGACATGGCGGCGCTGGAGGCACGGGCGCAGGCGTGACTCCCTTCCCCGTCAGTCCCGCCTGCGTGTGAATGACGGGGTTTGGGAGTGACGGGATTACTTCAAAGGCCCCGCTTTCGCGGAACGACGGTTCTACAGAAGTCTCAGGCTTTCCAGCCGCGCGCGCAGATCGGCGGCGTCGCGGAAGACATGGCCGTGGATGCCGCAGGCCTCGGCTGCGATGACATTTTCGGCGCGGTCGTCGATGAAGATCGCCTCGTCCGCGGTGAGGCCGAAGCGGGCGAGCGCGAGATGGTAGATCGCCCGGTCGGGCTTGATCAGCTTCTCGTCGCCTGACACGACGATATCGTCGAACAGATCGAAGACCGCCGCTTCGCGCGCCCGGAAGGGCGGCCAGAATTCATGGCTGAAATTGGTGATCGCGTAGAGCGGCACGCCGCGTCCATGCAGATCGCGGACGATATCGCCCATGCCGGGCAGCAGGCCGGTGACGGTCTCGGAGAAGCGGGGGCCGAAGGCACGGATCGCATCGGCGAAGCGCGGCCAGCCGGCGATCAGCTCGGCGCTCGTCTCGGCGAAGGGGCGGCCGGCGTCGTGCTGGCTGTGCCAGTCAAGATTGACGACGTCGCGCAGAAACAGCTCAAGCTCGCGCGCGGGCACGAGCTTTTCGAAGAACTGCCGGAGATTCCAGTCGTAGAGCACATTGCCGACATCGAAGATGACGGCGCGTGTGCGGCGCCCAGCCGAAGCCGGAGTGATCAGCCCTGGCGCGCCTTGAAGCGGCGGTTGGTCTTGTTGATCACATAGGTGCGGCCACGACGACGGATCACGCGGTTGTCGCGATGACGGTCCTTCAGGGACTTGAGCGAGTTGCGGATCTTCATGGCTTAACGCGCCTGCTTTCTAAGCTGATTGGTTTGAAATCGAGGCGCTCCCCTATGGGCAGATGGCCAAGGAGTCAAGCGATTCACCCCTCTTTTCGTCACTCCAGCGCAGGCTGGAGTCCATCTCCCGCTCCACCCCGCGACACCATTCCGCCGCGCAAGCAGATATCGGCTCCGCGCACCGGGATGACGCGGGGCGTTCGGGGCGTTCATATCGGGTGCATCCGATTCCATGCAGCCATTTCGTTGCCGCCGCGTTTCGATGCGGTAGCATCGCCCCGGGAGGACGACATGAAGACCGCCAGACATCTGCTCTCCAGGACCCTCCTGATCGGAACGGCCCTTGCCCTCGCGGGCTGCCAATCGGCCATGCCGGAGACCCGCGTCACCCGCTTCCACCTCGGCCAGCCGATCGCGCCGGGGGAGGTGGCGGTCGAACCGCGCGATCCGACCCTGGCGAAGGATCTCGAATTCCAGAGCTATGCGCGAATCGTCCAGGGCGAGCTGGCCCGGGTCGGCTTCGGCCTCGCGCCGGACCTGCCCCGGTCAGAACTGGTCGCGGTGACCGAGGTCCGCCGCAGCTGGCGCCCGGCGGGCAGCGCGGGGGGCTCGTCGGTCTCGATCGGGCTCGGCACCGGCTCTGGCGGCGGCTGGCATGGCGGAACCAGCGTCGGCGTCGGTGGCGCGGTCAGCTTCCCGATCGGCAAGCCGAAACAGCGGATGGACGTGCTCACCCAGCTTTCGGTCCAGCTCAAGCGCCGTTCCGAAGGCACGGTGATCTGGGAGGGCCGCGCCGAAAGCGCGGTGCGTGATGGCACCCCGGCCGCCAGCCCCGAGGCTGCGGTCGCCCGGCTCGCCGCCGCCCTGTTCCAGGGCTTCCCCGGCCGGTCGGGCGAGACTATCACGGTGAAATGATCAGCATCACCAGCGGCTTCGACAGCGGCAACATCGCCGTCCTCTCCGAGAATCCGGTGCCGGGCGGCACCAGTTTCGACCTCGCCATCGTCAAGGACCACCAGTCGGATTTCTACCAGTGGTTCCATTTCCGCCTGACGGGCGCGAAGGGCACCGCCGTCACCCTGCGCATCACCAACGCCGGGGGCGCCGCCTATCCGGACGGCTGGAAGGACTATCGTGCCTGCGTCTCCGCCGACCGGCAGGACTGGCGCCGCGTCCCCACACGCTATGCCGACGGGGTGCTGACGATCAGCATCACGCCGGAGGCCGACAGCGTCTGGCTCGCCTATTTCGCGCCCTATTCGATGGAGCGCCACCATGATCTGGTCGCGCGCATCGCGGCCACGCCCGGCGTCACCCATGAGCGGCTCGGCGGCACCCTCGACGGACAGGACCTCGATCTGCTTGTCCTGGGCGAGGGGCCGAAGCGGGTCTGGCTCTACGCCCGCCAGCATCCCGGCGAGAGCATGGCCGAATGGTGGATGGAAGGCGCGCTGGAGATGCTGGCCGACTGCCATGATCCGGTTGCGCGCAGCCTGCGCCGGCGCGCCACATTCCATATCGTCCCCAACATGAATCCGGATGGATCGCGGCGCGGCCATCTGCGTACCAATGCAGCGGGCGTCAACCTCAACCGCGAATGGCATGATCCGAACCCGGAGAAGAGCCCGGAGGTGTTCCACGTCCTCAACCGCATGGATGCGACCGGAATCGATTTCGCGATGGACGTCCATGGCGACGAGGCGATTCCGCATGCCTTCATCGCGGGGTTCGAGGGCATCCCCAACTGGACCGAGGGGCAGGGACGGCTCTACCATCTGTTCCGCGACACGCTGGCGCGGCGGACCCCTGATTTCCAGACCCGCAACGGCTATCCGGTCGCGGGCAAGGGCAAGGCCAATCTGTCGATGTCGACCAACCAGCTCGCCAATCGCTTCGGCTGCGTCGCCATGACGCTGGAGATGCCGTTCAAGGACAATGCCGACCTGCCCGATCCCGATCATGGCTGGTCGCCCGAGCGGTCGAAGCAGCTCGGCCGGGAATGCCTCGGCGCGTTGCACGAGATATTGGACCAGCTTCCCGAACGGTGAGACGCCGGGCGCGGGGCTCCGCTTCTCCCGGTGATCGGGGAAGAAGACAGCCAGACCCCGGATCGAGTTCGGTGTGGCGGGCAGGGCGCGTCATCCCCGCTCCGCCTGGAATCCCGCTTCTCCCGTGACCGACATTGATAACGGGCGTCCGCTTCAGCCGCCCCCTTCCCCCTGTCCGACGCGGAACGGCGGATGTCCGGTCCGTCGCCCCGCTGGCGCCCGGATCAGAACTCGGCCGAAAGGCTCAGCCGCACCATCCGGCCATAAGGGTTGCCGATGAAGGGCTCATAGTTGAGATCCTCCCGGGCAAAGGGCGGATCGGCGTCGAAGATGTTGAAGACGGTCGCCGTCATCACGACATTCCACGGCAGCCGGGCCTGCAAGTTGAAGTCGACGGAGACGAAGTCCTTGATGTCGGCCCCCTGCAACAGCGACGTGCCGGCCGCCGAGACCGTGCGGTCCGGCGCGAACGGGCCCGTTCGCGTGTCGAACCGCTGGTCGTGCAGCCCGCCGGTATAGTTGACCGTCACGCGCGTATCGATCGCGCCCTTGCCCAGGTCCAGATAGGCTTGGCCCTTCCATTTCGGCACCGGATAGAGGGTCGACTGATAATTGAGCAGCCCGACGCCATCGAACGCGCGCTGCACGGTGACGCCCTCGACCAGGATGTCGCTGAACCTGTTGTGCAGCGTGCGGGTGACGTCAACGCCGGCGCCGAAGCGCACACCGTCGCCCAGCAGCCCGTTGTCACGATAATTGACGCTGATATCGATGCCGTCCGACATCAGGGTCGCGCCATTCTGATATTGGGTGCGGACGCGGGCGATGTCGTTCGCCGTCGTGGCGGTCGTGCAGCTCGGCGTCGTGAAGGTGAAGCGCGCGGCCAGCGCCGCATTGGTCGCGCAACTGTTCGGGGCGCCGGTGGGGAACAGCGCCGACACCATCGCCCCCAGTGGATCGCTGACGATCACGTCGCTCAGCTCGTAGCGGAAATAATCGATGCTGGCATTGAATCCGGGCAGCTTGACCAACACCCCGGCAGAATAATTTTTCGAGCTTTCGGGCTTCAGCGCGGGATTGCCGAACACGTCGACCGGCTTGAAGGTCGTTCCGATAAGCTGCAGCGAGGTGATGAAATCGCCGGTGATCGTGTCGAGGACCGGTCCGCGGAAGGTGGTCGCATAGCCGCCGCGGAAGGCCAACCACGGCGTCGCCTGCCAGCGCGCGCGGACCTGCGGATTGGTGGTCGATCCCACCCGGCCCCCATAGTCCTCATAGCGCAGCGCCGCCTGGACATCGACGCTATCGAGCACCGGCAGCTGCAGTTCGGCGAACACCGCCTTCACCCCGCCGTCGAGCGACGTATCGACATTCGATCCGATAAAGGCGAGCGCGCCATTGGCGGGGCTCGGCGTGGTCCCGGTCAGCGGCGCGCAGGCCGCCGGATTGGTATTGCCGGTGATCGGGGTATCGCGGCACGGGGTGGTCCGCAGATTGTTGTTGGCGCCATATTTCTTATCGAGCCAGGAGTGGCGATATTGCGCCCCGACGCCGAAACGAATGTCGCCACCCGGCAGCATCACGCCCGACGATCCGCTGATGCTCGCATCGAGCACCGCCAGCCGGCTGTCCACCACTGTCGTCGCCTTGACATAGAACCAGTCGGTCAGCGCGCGGCTGTTCGCCAGCGCGGGATTGCCCTGCGGATTGGTCGTGCCGTTGACCGCGCCCATCGTCACGGCATTGCCGAAAGGGTTCAGCCACAGGCAGCCATTCTGGCCGGGCGTGTTCGCCGCGACGTTGCAATTGGGGCCGCCGAAGCCGTGCAGGGCGAGCTGGACCCGGTCGCCGAACGAGTCATAGTCATCGAGATAGCGATGATAGTCGTGATAGGTCGCGGAGACGCTGTAGCTGATGTCGCCGCTCAGCTTGCCGGTCAGTTCGGCGGTCGCGCGGATCGATTCCGACAGCCGCTGGCCACGTCCCGAGCCGGGTGCGCCGGGCTCGTCCAGCCGTGACGGATTGCCCCCCGCCATGTACGGCCGGAACAGTAGCAGCGGGAAGACCGCGCCGGTCGCCGTATCGGGCAACGCGCCCGGATTGGCGGCGCGATAGGCGGCGAAGCCCGGATTGGCGGCGGGAACGTAGACGCCCGCTATGGCGGCCGCTGGATTGGTGCCCCCGAAGGCGGCGAGCGACGGCTGCTGGGTGAGCAGCCGCGATGGCGCGTTACGCGAATGGGGGACGTTGCTGCGGCCGTACAGCGCGCTCATCGTCAGCTTGCTGTCCGATGCGATATCGATCTCCACATCGGCGAAGGCGGTCAGCCGCCGCTCCAGGTCGGTCAGCGACACGAAAGGCGTATATTGGTTGTAGCAGCGGCTGTTCGCACCGACGAAACCGCCCAGCGCCGCACAGCTGCTGTCGGGCATCACCGCCGTGACGGGGGCGCCCGCCGCATTCACCGCCAGGAAGGTCGACGGATTGCCGCCCCCGGTCCAGCCGCCCTGCGGATTTTCGAGATAGGGACGGATGGCGAAATCGCGGTCGCTGGCGAGCAGTTCGCTGCGCTTGTTGTAGCCTATCGACGCCAGCACGCGGAAGCCGCTGCCGATATGCCCGTAGCTCAGCGAAGCGTCGATATCGCCATCGCTGCCCGGCACATGCCTGTACCCGGCCGAGGTGCGGAAGCCCTGCTGGTCGGTGCGGGTGATGAAGTTCAGCACGCCGGCGATCGCGTCCGATCCATAGGTCGCGGCGGCGCCGTCCTTCAGCACCTCGATCCGCCCGATCGCCGCGGTCGGGATCAGGTTCAGGTCGACCGCGGGCACGTTGTTGCCCGACGTCACCAGCCGCTTGTTGTTGAGCAGGACCAGCGTGCGCTGCGGGCTCAGCCCGCGCAGGTTCGCGGTGGCGATGCCCTCCGCCCCCTGCGAGCGGCTGTCATAGGGGTTGGAGTCGCCCAGCACGCCGCTCGACGTCGGCAGTGCCTTCAGCAGCTCGACCGCCGAAGGAGAGCCCTGTTTCTGCAGTTCGTCCGCGCCGATGACGTTGACCGGCAGCACCGCGTCCTCGCGCGCGCCACGAATGATCGATCCGGTGACGACGATGTCCTGCGCGGGAGCTTCCTCGACCAGGGCCTCAACCGCGGGAGCCGGCGGCGGCGCCTCGGCCGTACCGTCCCGGGTCTGGAGAGCGGCGAGACGGACCGGCGGCGCCGCGCTGATCCGGGCAAGGGCGATGCCGCCTTTCGGTCCGGCGATCGGCCGCAGCCCGCTGCCCTCGAGCAATATCTCTAGGGCTTCGGCGGGCGGCATCTCGCCGCGCACCGCGCGCGCCGTCTTGCCGGTCAGCAGGCCGATCGGCGCGAGGATCGCGATCCCCGACTGGCGCGAATAGGCGAGCACCGCCGATGACAGCGGCTGTGCCGGAATCGAGAAGGATGGATGGGTGCCCTTCGCCAGCGCCGGCGCGCCGAGAGCCGCGATCGACACATGCGCGACGAGTGAAAGCGTGAGAATCCTGAGCCTTGAACCGTGCATAACCCCTCCTGTCGCATCCGCTCTTGTCCGGATTGCGAGTCTAAGACGGACGAGCGAGCGGCTACCGAAGGGCGCCCCGGAAGAAAGTTTCACGCACCGGAGCGGCGACCGATCGTGACATGGCCGGTGGGGCTCCGCCTGATCTCGACGGGCAGGATGATCGGCAGGTTGGCGAAGAAGGTCTCGAAATCCTTGCGCATGAAGGTCGTCGCGATCCGCGCTTCGCCGAGCCGCGCATCGTCGATGCTGATCCCCGGCGCATAATAGCGGTTGAGGTCGGTCACCACGTCGGCCAGCGCCGCGTCGACATAGGTCAGCCGCCCCTCGCGCCATTCGCCGGGCGGGGCATCGACCCGGACCACGGCCGACTGCGAAGCCGCATCGAACAGCGCGACATCGGCCCTTGTGTCGACCCGCTGATAGGCCTGCAGGACATGGCGCGGCTTCGCGTGGAACAGCGGGGCTGCCTCGCTGACCTGAACGACGCCATCGAGCACGCTGGTGCTGACCCGTCCGCCGCTGCGGCGCACGTCGAACCGCGTGCCCAGGACTCGGACGCGGGTATCGCCGGCGTCGACGGTGAACGGGCGGCTGCTGTCATGCGCGACCTCGAAAAAGGCTTCGCCATGGATGATCTCGGCATGGCGCCCGCCGCTGCCGACATCGGCACGGATCCGGCTTTCCGGGCCCAGCGTCACCCGCGTCCCGTCGGCCAGCATCAGCGTCCGCATCTCCGCGACGGTGGTGCTGCTGTCGATCCCGCCGCCCCATGGCAGCGCGGGAAGCAGCAGCGCGGCGCCCGCCAGCGACGCGGCGATCGCCGTGGCAGCGATCCGGCGGCGCCGCGAACCCCCCATATGAGCCCAGGCACGGCTGTGGCGGGACGGGGCGGCATGGGTCAGGGCCGGCCGGGGCTCCAGTTCGGCCAGAGAGCGTAGTGAAGCGGCGCCTGCCGCGATTCCCGCGATTTCGCCGAACGCCTTCCGATGGTCGGGATGCTCGTCCAGCCAGGCGCGCAGCGCGGCCTGCTGGCCGGCGGTCATCGTTCCGCTTCGCTGCTCGACGACCCAGCGGCTTGCCTCGGCGATGATATGGTCGCGTGTCTTCGCCATGGTCACTATCGTCCGGCGTCCCCGATCGCGGCCGATCGGTCGATCGCATGCTGGCATTCGGCGAGCGCGGACGCCATCAGCTGGCGGATGCGGGCTTCGGAAAGCCGCATCTCCCTGGCGATCTCGACATATCGTAGTCCGTGGACGACATGCATGATGAACACCTTCCGCCGTTTCGCCTCCATGGCGCGCACCACGGCCTCGACGATCGCGAGCTGCTCCCGCCCCAGTAAGACGCGCTCGATGTCCATGTTCGCAGGGCCGTCGCCCGGATCGGCGATCGTCTCGTCGTCTAGCGCGGCGTCGCGGACCCGGTCCCGCCGCCGCGCGTCAAGCACAACATTGCGCGAACAGGCATAGAGGAAGGCGCGCGGATTACTGATTTCCTGGGGCTTTTCCAGAGCGGCGAACCTGGCGAAGGCGGACTGGACGACCTCCTCGGGTTCGGGCGGTCCCGGCCCGAACTGGCGCTCGATATAGCGGCAAAGCTCCGCGCGGTAGCTGCGATAGGCGCGTTCGAGCAGATTGGCCGCCGGCTCGGCCGCGGCACCGCCATCCATCGGTAGCGCGTCGCGCATCGCCCGAACCCTCCCCCGGCGCGCATCTTACGCTGCGTGCCGGGGATCGCAAATATGACGGCGCCCGGCCGGGAAGCCATCTCCTATATGATCAGGCGCGCCCGCCGCGTTCGGTCGAATCCGCCTGGAGCTTCGTCACCGTCGCATCGTCGAGCGGGCTGTCGAAGCGGCAGCCCGCCTCGCGGCCGTCGGCCCAGACGATATGGGCATCGACCAGCCCCTTGCCCGGGAGCGACAGGCGGATCGATGTTTCGGGGGCGAGCTGCTGATAGAGCATCAGCCGTGCCCCGCCGCAGGATATGTCGATGATCCGGCAGGGCGAGCGCGAGGCGCCGACCTGCGCGCGGAACTGGGTGTCGAAGGCGGCGGCGCGGCGCGGAGCGCTGCGGCGGCCCTTGTCGTCACGCAGTTGCACCTCGGACGAAAACATACGCACACTCTCCCCGCGATCGCGCTCGGTCCTGGCGGGACTCATCGGTCAAGACCGCGTTTACCGTATTTCTACTTAGTCCCCTCGCGGTGCCGGGGCAACGGGCATTTGGGAGAGGTCGTTACGGCTACGCTTCGAGTTCGACGTCCCAATAGAGCCAGTCGCGCCAGCTCTGGTGGAGATAATGGGGCGGGAAGCTGCGGCCATTCTCCTGCAGCTCCCAGCTGGTCGGGCGGCGTGGCGCCTCGAACAGGCGCATGCCGGCCTGCTTCGGTGTACGGCCGCCCTTCCTGAGATTGCATGGCGCGCAGGCGGTCGAGACATTCTCCCAGGTGGTCCGCCCGCCCTGCGCGCGCGGGATGACATGATCGAAGGTCAGATCGTTGAGCGTGCCGCAATATTGGCAGGAGAAGCGATCGCGCAGGAACAGGTTGAAGCGCGTGAAAGCGGGGCTGTCCGACTGCTTCACATATTGCCGCAGCGCGATGACCGAAGGCAGCCGCATCGCGAAATTCGGGCTTCGCACCTCGCGGTCATATTCGGAGACGATGTCGACCCGTTGCAAAAAAACCGCCTTGATAGCGGTTTGCCAGTTCCACAACGATAAGGGGTAATAGCTCAACGGCGTGTAATCGGCGTTGAGCACGAGCGCCGGGCAACTGTCCGGATGTCGCATGAGGTCGGAATGATACATGGTCGCGCCAGGGCCTCCGCTGTGATGGAGAGCCCCACCGGCTTTGCCCGACCTTCCGTTCGCACACCGGAACGCCTATGGCCGAACCGGCCGCGCCCTCGTGGCCACCCTTTCGCGGGAAAGCGTGACATGGGCATGACACCATACCCATTGACTCTTCGTCAAGAGTCCCAGTGAGCGAAATGCCAATTTCCCGATTCGCGCCGAGTCCCACGGGACGATTGCACCTAGGCCACGGCTTTTCGGCGCTTTGCGCGCACGATCTGGCGCGTTCGGCGGGTGGGCGCTTCCTGCTGCGGATCGAGGATATCGATCCGATCCGCTGCCGGCCCGAACATGTCGCCGGCATCATCGAGGATCTGGCGTGGCTGGGCATCGGCTGGGATGAGCCGCCGCTGTTCCAGTCGCAGCGCCTGCCGCTCTATGCCGACGCGCTCGGCCGGCTGAAGGCGGCAGGGCTGGTCTATCCCTGCTTCTGCACCCGCGCCCGTATCGCCGCCGAGATCGCGGCCAGCGCCGCGGCGCCGCATGGGCCGGACGGGCCGCTCTATCCCGGCATCTGCCGCGACCTGCCCGACGAGGAACGCGCCGTCCGCATCGCGGCGGGCGAGGCGCATGCCTGGCGGCTTGATGTCGCCAAGGCGGCGGCGCTGGCGGGTCCGCTCAGCTGGCATGACGCACGGGCCGGGGAAGTCGCCGCCACCCCGCATGCCCACGGCGATGTCGTCCTCGCCCGCAAGGACGCGCCGACCAGCTATCACCTTGCCGTCACCGTCGATGATGCGGCGCAGGGCGTGACCGATGTGGTGCGCGGGGAGGACCTGTTCGCCGCCACCCATGTCCATCGCCTGCTCCAGGCGCTGCTCGCCCTGCCGGTGCCGCGCTATCATCATCACGCCCTGCTGGCCGACGAGAAGGGCGAACGGCTGGCCAAGCGCGCCGGATCGCCGACCCTGGCATCGATGCGCGCCGAGGGGGCCGATCCGGTGGAACTGGTGGCGAGACTGCGGGCAGCCGGGCGGCCGTGATGCCGCCGGGAAACCGCCGCACCATTGGCGCTTCGTCCCCGCTTCCTCTATGGGAGCGGCTCAAACAGTTGATCGCGAGCGACTAAATGCCCGGTGCCACCCCCTTCCGTTCGATCCACGCCCATGGTTTCGTGCGTGTCGGCGCCGGCACGCCGCTGGCGACGGTGGGCGATGTCGCGGCCAATGTGGCGGGCATTCTCGATCTTGCGAGACAGGCCGATGCCGAGGGCGTCGACCTGCTGGTGCTGCCCGAACTGGCGCTGTCCTCCTATGCGATCGACGATCTCCACCTTCAGGACGCGCTGCTCGACCGTGTCGAGGCGGAGCTGGCGGGGATCGTCGCGGCGAGCGCCGATCTCGCGCCGGTGCTGCTGGTCGGTGCGCCGATCCGCCGCAACGGGCGGCTCTACAATAGCGCGGCGGTGATCTCGCGCGGGCGCATCCTCGGCGTGGTGCCGAAGAGCTTCCTGCCCAATTATCGCGAATATTATGAGAAGCGCTGGTTCGCGCCCGGCCATGGCCTGAGCGGGCTCGACATTCTGCTGTGCGGGCAGCGCGTCCCCTTCGGGCCCGACCTGATCTTCGCGGCCGACGACCTCGCCGACTTTCGTTTCCATGTCGAAATCTGTGAGGATTATTGGGCACCGCTGCCGCCTTCGACGCTGGGCGCGATGGCGGGGGCGCTGATCCTGTGCAACCTCTCCGCCTCGAACATCATCATCGGCAAGGCGCGGGACCGGGCGCTGCTCGCCCAGTCGCAGTCGATGCGCGCCATCGCCGCCTATTGCTATTCGGCGAGCGGCCCCGGGGAGAGCACCACCGACCTGGCCTGGGATGGCCAGGCGATGATCCACGAGATGGGCACGATGCTCGCGGAGTCGAGCCGGTTCGGCATGGACCCCGAACTGATTGCCGCCGATGTCGACGTGTCGCGCCTCCGCCTCGAACGGATGCGGATGGGGACGTTCAACGATGGCGCCGTCGCCGCCGGCCATCCCGAGAAGCGCTTCCGCACCATCGGCTTCGCGCACCGGCCGCACGGGCGCGATGTTGGGCTGCGCCGCTCGATCGCTCGTTTTCCCTTCGTCCCCGCCGACCCCCGCGAGCTCGACGCGGACTGCTATGAAGGCTTCAACATCCAGGTCGAAGGGTTGGTGAAGCGCTTCCAGTCGACCGCCGGCAAGGCGATGGTGATCGGCATTTCCGGCGGTCTCGATTCGACCCATGCGCTGATCGTCGCTGCCAAGGCGTGCGACCGGCTGGGCCTGCCCCGCACCACCATCCGCGGCTACACCATGCCGGGCTTCGCGACCGGCGAGGAGACCAGGGCCAATGCCTGGGCGCTGATGCGCGCGTTGGGCATCACGGCCGAGGAAATCGATATCCGCCCGGCGGCGACCCAGATGCTGGCCGATATGGGGCACCCCTTCGCGAAGGGCGAGCCGGTCTACGATGTCACTTTCGAAAATGTGCAGGCCGGGTTGCGCACCGATTATCTGTTCCGCCTCGCCAACCATCATGGCGGCTTCGTGATCGGCACCGGCGATCTCAGCGAACTGGCGCTCGGCTGGTGCACCTATGGCGTCGGCGACCAGATGAGCCATTATGGCGTCAACGCCGGCGTACCCAAGACGCTGATCCAGTATCTGATCCGCTGGTGCGTCGCGACCGACCAGTTCGATCCCGAGACCGACCGCATCCTGACCGCGATTCTCGGCACCGAGATTTCGCCCGAGCTGGTTCCGGCCGATGCATCGGGCGCGATCCAGAGCACTGAATCGAAGGTCGGGCCCTATGAGCTCAACGACTTTTTCCTCCACCATATCGCCCGGCTGGGGCTGAAGCCGTCGAAGGCCGCCTTCCTGGCCTGGCATGCGTGGAAGGAAGCCGAGGGCGGATTATGGCCGGCGGGTTTCCCGGAGGCGCTGCGCAACAGCTATGATCTGGCGACGATCCGCCGCTGGCTTGAAAGTTTCCTGTTCCGCTTCTTCACGATCAGCCAGTTCAAGCGGTCGGCGATTCCCAACGGGCCCAAGGTGTCGGGCGGCGGCGCGCTGTCCCCGCGCGGCGACTGGCGCGCGCCGTCGGACGGCAATGCGAAGCTCTGGCTCGACGAGCTCGCCGCCGCGCTCGACGGCGAAGGCTGACCGGGGGCGGGGGCGCAAGCCATGTCGGGGGCGCCGATGACGCGATATCGCTGCGTGATGCTCCGCCGCAGCGGTGCTTCGGAGATTCGCGTCGTCCGGGCCGAGGATGAGGCCGCCGCCCGCGCGCAGCTGGCCGCGAAGGGGCTGGAGCCGGTGAGCGTCGAGGCGATCGGGCCGAGCCTGCTCGATGCGCTGCGCGAGAAGAAGCCGGCCCTGCCCGGCTGGCGCCTGCCGCGATGGAACATCCCGCGCTTACGAGTGCCGCAACAGGGCCTGATCGCGGCGGGACTGATCCTGGCGACCATCCCGGTGAGCACCGCGCTGGGCGCCTGGGGGCTGACCGCACTGACCCGCTGGCAGGCACATCGGCTGGCACAGCGCGAGGCGCCGGCGTTGGCCCGCTATGAGCGGGTGGCGCTGGTCGAGGGTAGCCGCCGCCATGTCATGGCGGTGATGACGTCTCCGCCGGTATCGGCGGTCGTGGTGCGGCTGGCGCGCCTGCTGCCACCGGATACGGGGTTGGCCGCGGTCTCGCTCGATGAGGGCGGTGCCCTCGTCATCGAGGTCGAGACTCCCGATCCCGATGCGCTACGCGGCGCGCTGGCCGCCGATCCCCTGTTCGCCGGGCTCGATGAGGTCGGCCAGACGCGAACCGATGAAGCGACGCTGCAGGTCACGCTGAAGGGGGCGATCCGGTGATCGCGCTGCTCGATCGGCGCTGGGCGAAGCCCGCCCTGGCGGTCGGATTGGCGGTGGCCGTGCTGCTGGCATGGACCGGCCTCGAAGCGCTGGGTTCCGCGCGCGGCGATCTTGCTGTGACCGCCGCGCGTGCGCGGGCCGGTGGCGCCGCGCCGCGCGCCCTGTTGCCGGATGGCCTTGCCCAGACAGGCGATGCTTCGGCGCTGGCGGCGAAGCTGCGCGGGGCGGCGCTGGCCCGGCGCCTGCTGGTGGAACGGATCGCCGCTGTTGGGCCCTCGGTCGACGCGCCCGCCGAGCTTGCTGTCGACCTCAGCGTGTCGGGGCCGGAAAGTGATGTGCTGGCTTTCGCGCGGGCGATCGAAACCGGCCGGCCGGCGGTCCGCTTCAGCCGCTGGCGGCTGGCGCGCACCGGGCGTGGCGAGACCGCGATCCGCCTCGATGCGCGCGCCGTCGGCTATGGGGAGCCGCGTTGATGCGGGCGCTTTCGCCATGGACGGCCGTGGCAGCCCTGTTCGCGGTGGCGGTTCCCGCCATGCTGGTCTGGTCGACGCGGCCCACCTATCCTGATGTGGTCCGCCCCGGCGCGACGGTGGTCCCCTCGGCGGTGCCGCCGGCCAACATCGCCGCGCGTTCGCTGTTCCTGCCGCCGATCGATCCGGCGCGGCTTCCGGAGGTGGAGGGCGCGCCGCAGCTGATCGGCATCGCCGGCCGCCTGCCCGACAAGGCTGTCGCGATGGTGCGCGCCGCCGACGGGACCACCCGGGTGCTGTCGCCGGGTCAGGCCCATGAAGGCTGGACGCTTGAGAGCCTGTCGCCCGATGCCGCGCTGTTCACGCGCGGCGGGCGGCGGGTGCGCTCCTTCCTGCCGGCGCCCGAAGCCGAGGCGCCCGACGAGGAGCAGGCAGAAGAGGGGCTATAGTGCGTCGCCCCGGCGGAGGCCGGGGCCGTAGCGATGTTCATCTCCGGCGTGGCGGCAGGAACCGGTGACGGCCCCGGCCTCCGCCGGGGCGACGCTGCGGGGTGGCTCAATAAACCCCGGAAATCTCCACCGGCAGGCGGGCGCGGGGCGGTTCGAGGAGCAGCGGGGCATGTTTGCCCAGCATCGCCTCGTCATAGCGGGTGCGCGCATATTTGGCTTCGGTGACGGCGCGGGTCGCGGCCTGATCGCGCAATATGGTCGGCTTCAGGAAGACGAACAGGGTGCGCTTCACCTGCGCTTCCCTGCGGCTCTTGAACAGTTCGCCCAGCACCGGGACATCGCCCAGGATCGGAACCTGGCTCTTGGTCAGCGTCCGGTCGTCGGCGATCAGGCCGCCGAGCACGATCGTCTGGCCGTCATCGGCGAGCACGGTCGTCTGGATGCTGCGCCGGTTGGTGATGAGGTCGGCCGCGCCGATCACGGCGGGGACGAGCGCCGACACCTCCTGCGCCACCTCCAGCCGCACGACATTGCCCTGGTGGATGCGCGGCACGACCTTCAGGGTCAGGCCGACGTCCTGGCGCTCGATCGTGGTGAAGGGGTTGAGCGAGTTGCCGTCGGTGGCGAAGCTGCCTGTGCGGAAGGGGACGTTCTGGCCGACCACGATCTCGGCCGGCTCATTGTCGAGCGTGGTGAGGCTCGGCGTCGACAGCAGGTTGGCGCGGGTCGACTGGCCCAATGCCTGGACCAGCACGCTGAAATTGTCGCCCAAGCCGATATTGGCCGATCCGCCATTGGGCGCCACCGCCACAGCCGCCGGCGCGCCGATCGCGCCCAGGATGGTGGAGAGCGACACGCCCGGGCCGGTGGTGAAGGAGGTGGCGGCGCCGTCGCCCCGGTTGAGCGCCGCCGCGCCCAGCCCGAGCTGGACCGAGAGCTGCTCGGCCTCGTCGCCGCTGATCTCGACGATCGCCGCCTCGATCAGCACCTGCGGGCGACGGACATCGAGCTGGGCGATCAGTGGCTCGACCTCGGCGATCGCGGCGGGGGTGCCGCGCAGCACGATGGCGTTGAGTTCGGGGGCCGGCTGGACGGTCAGCTCGGGAGTCGAGAAACCCTTCGCGGCGCCGTCTCCATCGCCGGCCGCGGCTGCGGGCGCCTCGGCCCCCCCGCCCAGGGTCGAGGGAGTTGAGCCCAGCGACATCGACGATGCCGCCATCCGCGCGTTCGATTCCTGCCGGGTGATCCGGGCGCGGCCGCCGGCCACGGCGCGGGCGACCGGGTTGGTCACCGCGCCCTGCTCGCCCAGCACGCCGCGCAGCACATCCGTCACCGCTTCGGAATCGCCATTGTTGAGCCGGATCATCCGCGTGACCGGCACCCCAGCGCCCGGCTTGTCGATGGTGCTGGCAAGGCGGCGGGCCTCGGAAACCATGTTGGGCTCGCCCCGGACGAGGACGATGTTGCTGCGCTCATCGGCGACGACGCGGGGGCCGCCCGTCTGGGTGCCATCGCCGAACACGCCCTGGATCGCGGCCGCCACATCCTTGGCGTTGGCGTAGCGCAGGGTGATGCTGTCGAATCGGCCGCCCCCCCCATAATCGAGCGCGCGGGCGAGCGATTCGATGCGGCGGACATTCTCGGCATAGTCGGTGACGATGATCGCGTTCGGGCTCGACATCGCCTCGATGCTGCCGAACTGCGCGACCAGCGGGCGGAAGACGCGCACCGCCTGCTCGCCCGATACATTCTGGAGCCGGATCATCCGGGTGGTGACGTCTTGCCCCGACAGGCGCCCGCCGACCCCGGCATCGCGGATCGCGGTGGCCTGCGGGATGATACGCCAGGCGCGGCCCGAGCGGACGGCGGCGAAGCCATGGACCCTGAGCACTGACTGGAACAGGTCCCACACCCCATCGACCGACAGGGGCTCGGCGGAGGTGACGTTGACGGTTCCCTTCACCGCCGGGTCGAGGATCAGGGTGCGGCCGGTGATCCGGGAGATTTGCTCGGCGACGTCGGATATCTCCACCGCGCGCATGTTGACGACCACGTCGGCGGGCTGGGCCGCGCCCTGGGCCAGAACCGGCGTCGCCACCAGCGAGGCGGCCACCAGGGCGGAGAGGGCGGTTCGGGCGGGGAGATACACGGTGCTGATCCTCAACGGAGAGCGAAAGAGAAGGAGATGCGCTTGCCGCCGCGCAGCACATCGACCTGCGCCGGGCCGGCCATCGCCTGGGCGATGAGCTGGCGGTCGCTGGCGACGGCGGTGGCGGGCAGGCCGTTGATGCGCTCGATGACGTCGCCGGGCTGGAGCCCCGCCCGGCGCGCTTCCGGCGAAGGCTCGGCGCCGATCCGGTAGGCACCGGCGGCGGGTGCCGCGCCGAGCTTCTGGAGCAGATCGAGCGGGCCGGCTCCGGCGGTGGCGGCCGGCGGCGGGGCAATGGCCTGCATCGGCTGCGTGCCCGATCCGTCGGATGGGCCGGTCGCGGGAACGCCGGTGATAACGGGCGAGGCGGGGGGGGGCGCGGCTGCGGGCGGCGCCCCCCCTGCCGATACGCGCGGCAGATCGAGCCGTTCGAGCCGACCGTTGACCCGCAGCAGCACGCGATCGAGCGCGATCTCCTCGATCGTGGCGCCGCCGGGCACCGCCTGCCCGATCGCATAGGCAACCGGCTGGCCGCCGGCCGGGGCGATCAGTGCGGAGGAGGCCGATCGCGGATCGGCGAGGATCACGCCGCGCAGGACAAGGGCGAGGGCGGTCGGCTGGGCCGAGCCGGCATCGGGCCGGCCGAAAGGGGCCAGCGCCAGTGCGGGCGCGATGTCGGCGGCGGGGGCCGGCGGCGTCGCCGGGCCGGCTGCCGGGGGCGGGGCGGCGGCGGGGCGCGCTCCGACCAGCCGCCAGGTCAGCCCGGCAAGGGCGACGGCGACCGAGGCGATCACCAGCCCGGTGAAGATGTCGGCGGCGCGGGAGGCCTGGCGCGGGGTCATCGCGTCGTCGTGCCCTTGTCGCGGAAGCCGTCGAGCGTGACGAGCGGTGCCCTGCCGCCGACGTCCGACACGGCGACCTGCACCTTGGCGAGGTCGGGATCGTCGGTGGCACTTTCGCTAACCACGACGTTCCAGCGCTGGCCCAGCATCTCCACGACCGAGGGACCGGCGCGCGCGCCGGGCAGCGCCAGCTCGGCCAGCCGGTTCTGCGCGACGAGCTGCGCGGCGGCGCGGCGTTCGAGGCCACGGATCGAATCGACATGCGCTTCCGCCGCGCGCACCAGCCCCGCGGCGGCGATGGCAAGCACCAGCAGCGCCACCAGCGCCTCGATCAGGGAGAACCCCTCCTGCCCCGCCCGCGCGATCATGCGGCGGGCGCCGCGACGGGGGTGGCGGACAGCCCGTCATAGACCACAAGCCAGCGATCATCCCCGGCCTTCAGCCCGATCGCGGCGGGGACCCCGCTGCCGTCGACGCCGAGCAGCAGCGGCGGGGTGCGGCGGCCCATGTCGAGGCGGATGCCGGCGGGCAGGCGGTGGCGGGCATGGCCGTCATCGCTGCCCTCGCGCCACGCCGCGCCGTCGCCGTCGAGGAAGGCATAGCTCTTCGCATCCCAGGTGAAGGCGACCGGGCGATCCGACACCATCGCCTCGTCGGCCACCGACTGGAGCCGGGACGAGAGGCGCCGCGCCTCCGATTCGACGCTGGGCGCGCGGGTGGCGGCACCGATGCCGAGCGCGGTCGCGCCGGCGGCGACGCCGATGATGGCGAGCACCGCCAGCATCTCGACCAGGGTCATGCCCGATTCGCCCCCACGCGATTCCATCAGGGCGCTTTAGCATCCAGATCGGCGTCGAGTCCCTCGCCACCGGGCTTGCCGTCCTTGCCGAGACTCATCAGGTCGAAGCCGCCGCCCGCGCCGGGGTAACGATAGACATAGGGCCGCTGCCACGGATCGACCGGCGCCCGTTCCAGATAGCCCTCGGGCGACCAGTTGCGCGGCTCGGGCGCGGTTGTCGGCTTGGCGGACAGCGCGGCCAGGCCCTGCTCTGTCGTCGGATAATCGCCATTGTCGAGCCGGTACATCTTCAGCGCGGCGGAGATGGTGCGCATGTCGGTCTTGGCGGTCGTCACCCGTGCCTCATCGGGCCGGTTGGCGACGTTCATCACGATCATCCCGGCGATCACGCCGATGATGACCAGCACCACCAGCATCTCGATCAGGGTGAGGCCGGCCTCGCGATCCGAAATCGCGCGCTGCCCGCGATGTTCGGGCTCGTCATGAAAGTGTTGCGAAACTATGATCATGGGCGCGCTATGAGATACATCGATGAAACTCATGTTACAGTCGCCTAGCATAGCGCCCGCTTTCGCGCGGATAAAAAATGCGCTCGCCGACCGCGCGGCCGGGGGCGTGTGGATGCTGGACGGTGGCGTGCCGCACGCCATTGCGGCCAGTGCCGCCCGCGATCTGCTGCTGGTTCCCGCCGAACAGGTGTTGGTGCTGGGGGCGGCACTTCCCCTGCCGTCGCGGGCCAAGCGGATCGCCGCGCTGCCCTTCGCGATCGAAGACCGGATCGCGGCCCGTGCCGATCAGGTCCATCTCGCGCTGGGCGCGCAGGGGCCGGGCGGAGAATGGCTGGCCGGGGTGGTCGATCCCGCGCTGATGGCGGGCTGGGTCGCGGAGGCCGAGGCCGCCGGGCTCGGCGACGCCACGATCATGCCGGATGCGCTGGCGCTGCCGCTGCCCGAGCCGGGGTGCTGGAGCGTCCACCGGATCGGCGCGCGCATATTGGCGCGGCTGCCAGACGGCACCGGCTTCGCGGCGATGGAGCCGCTGTTCCTGTCGATCTGGGCCGCAGCGGGCAGGCCCGAATGCGACGAGGCAGGCTTCGGCGATGCGGCCATTCCGATCGCGCTGGACCTGCGACAGGGCATCTTCGCCCGCCCGCGCCAGGGGCTATCGCGCACCGCGCGGCGGGTGGCGCTGGTCGCGGCTGGTGGATTGCTGGCCCATGGCGCGATCGCCACCGCCGACACCTTCGCCCTGCGCTCGATCGCGGCCAAGCGCGGCGCCGAGCTGACCGCCCAGCTCAACGCTTCGGCGCCCGGCCGCTTCACCGGCAGCGATCCGCATGAGGCCGCCGCCGTCGCCGCCGAGATATTGCCGGCAGGCGGCACCGCGCCGCCCGGCGCGCTGCTGCCGCTGCTGACCCGTGCGTCCGCCGCGCTGGCGCCGTTCGGCGGCGCGGTGACGGTGCGGGCGATGCGGTTCGACGAGGCGGGGCGGAGCCTGCGCTTCGATTGCGATTCGGCCGATCCGGGTGCGGCACGCGGCATCGTCGACGCGCTCCGCCAGGCGGGGCTGAACGGGCGATTCGAAGGCGACAGCCTGATCGTGACGGGAGGGGCCGCATGACCCTCGACTTCGCCACCCTCTTCCCCACCGCCGAGCCGGCGCGGCAGAAGCTGGTCGGCTGGTGGCAGGCGCGCAGCCGGCGCGAGCAGATTCTCCTCGCGGTGATGGGTGCGCTGATCGCGCTGTGGCTGCTGATCAGCCTGATCGTCCTGCCGATCCAGCGCGCCCGTGCCGAGGCGCTCGCCGATATCCGCACCTATGAAGCGCTGACCGCGCGGCTGCGCAGCGCCGGGACGATCGGATCGCAGCCCGTGACGGTGCAGGGCGGCCCGCCGGCGCAGATATTGTCGACCACCGCCGCCACCTTCGGGATCGTTCCGGTGGTCAATGGCGATGGCTCCGACCTGAGCGTGACTGTCGCCGACGCGCCCTATGATTCGCTGCTGCGCTGGATCGCGGCGGTCGAGCAGGGCAGCCGGCTGCGCGTCACCGCCCTGCGGATCGAGCGCCGGCCGACCAGCGGCTTCGTCTCGGCATCGCTGGTGGTGCGGCCATGACCGCGCTTCCCTACAGCTTCGCGCGCCGCCATGGCGTGCTGGTCCAGGACGGCGAGCGCTGCCTCCACCGCGCGGGGGCGGACCCGCATGCGCTGCTGGAGATGCAGCGCCGTTTCGGCCCGCTGCTCGCCTTCGAGAGCGTGGCGGACGAGGCGTTCGACGGCGCCATCGCCGCGCAATATCGCGACAGTGCGGCGGGCGGCATGGACCTGAGCGAGACCGACGATCTCGCCACCTTGGCCGACAGCGCGGCGGCGGTCGACGATCTGCTCGACAGCCGGGACGACAGCCCGGTGATCAAGCTGATCAACGCGCTGCTGCTGCAGGCGGTGAAGGACGGCGCCTCCGACATCCACGTCGAGACGCAGGAGAAAAGGCTGATCGTCCGCTTCCGGGTCGATGGCGTGCTGCGCGACATCGTCGAGCCGAAGCGCGCGCTGGCGCCGCTGCTGGTCAGCCGCATCAAGGTGATGGCGCGGCTCGACATCGCCGAAAAGCGGATACCGCAGGACGGGCGCGTGACGCTCCGGGTCGGCGGCTACGACATCGACGTCCGCGTCTCGACCATACCGACCCAGCATGGCGAGCGGGTGGTGATGCGCCTGCTCGATCGCGGTTCGTCGGGGCTCGATCTGGCCGCGCTCGGCATGTCCGAGCAGGACCGGGAGACCTTCGGCAAGCTGCTCGACAGGCCGCACGGGATTCTGCTCGTCACCGGTCCGACCGGATCGGGCAAGACGACCACCCTCTACACCGCGCTGACCCACCTGAACGACCGCAAGCGCAACATCATGACGGTCGAGGACCCGATCGAATATGAGCTGGCGGGGATCGGCCAGACCCAGGTCAACGCCAAGACCGGCATGACCTTTGCGCGCGGCCTGCGCGCGATCCTGCGCCAGGATCCCGACGTGATCATGGTCGGCGAGATCCGCGACCAGGAGACCGCCGAGGTTGCGGTGCGATCGTCGATGACGGGGCATTTCGTGCTGTCGACCTTGCACACCAACAGCGCGATCGGATCGGTCACCCGGCTGATCGACATGGGGGTGGAGCGCTATCTGCTGGCGCCGATGGTGGTCGGCCTGATCGCCCAGCGGCTGGTGCGCCGGCTGTGCGAACATTGCCGCTGGCAGGACCGTTCGACCGAGGCCGATTCGATCCTGCTCGGCAAGGCGCTGAAGCCCGGCAAGAAGGTCTGGCGGGCGCAGGGCTGCGAGCATTGCCATGGCGAGGGCTATTCGGGACGGCTCGGGCTTTATGAGGTGGTGGCGGCCGATGACGAGCTGCGCCGCCTGATCCACGACGGCGCTTCCGAGGCGCAGCTCACCGCCGCCGCGCGCAAGCTGGGGCCGAGCCTGCTGGAGGACGGCGTCGCCAAGCTCAAGGCCGGGCTGACGACGGTTGAAGAGGTGGCGCGGGTCGTGCAGGACGAAGGCTGATGCCGGCTTTTGCGTATCGCGCCGTCGATGCGCGCGGTTCCTCCAAGGCGGGGGTGATCGAGGCATCGAGCCCCGCCGCAGCGCGCCAGCTGCTGCGCGACCGCGAGCTGTTGCCGACCTCGGTGGAGGCGGCAACCGCCGGGGGCGCCGCGCCGGGACTGGTGGCGCGGTTCCGCAAGCGGATCGGGGCGCGGGCGCTGTCGACGGTGACGCGGCAGATCGCGACGCTCGTGACCAGCGAGGTCAATGTCGAACATGCGCTGAAGCTGGTCGCCGACCAGGCCGAGAGCGCTACGCTGCGCTCGCTCCTGCTCGATGTGCGCGGGGCGATCCTCGACGGCTACAGCTTTGCCGCCGCGCTGAAGCTCCATCCGGGGACCTTCCCGGAGTTCTACACCGCCTCGGTCGCGGCGGGCGAACAGGCGGGGCGGCTGCCCCAGGTGCTCGAGCATCTCGCCGACTTCGTCGAGAACCGGCAGCGCAACCAGCAGAAAATCCAGCTCGCCCTGCTCTATCCGGCGCTGCTGGCGCTGGTTTCCTTCGGGATGATGGCGCTGCTGATGGTCTATGTCGTGCCCGACATCGTCCGGGTGTTCATCTCGCGCGGGGCCGAGCTGCCCTTCCTCACCCGCGCGCTGATCGCGATCTCCACCGGGCTGCAGAGCTACGGATTGGCGATGATGATTGCGCTTCTGGCGGCCATCCTGCTGTTCGGGCGCTGGCTGCGGGTGCCGGCCAACCGGCTGCGCTTCGATCGCGGTTTCGCGCGGACATGGCCGTTCGCTCGGTTCAGCCGCCAATATAATGCGGCGCGCTTCGCGGCGAGCCTGGCGACGCTGGTGCAAAGCTCGGTGCCGCTGGTCGAGGCGCTCAATGCGGCGGCGGCCGTCACCCCCAACGTCCATTTCCGCGAGGCGGCGCTGGGCGTCGCCGCGCGGGTGCGTGAGGGTGCCAGCCTGCAGGCGGCGATGGGCGAATCGGGCATCTTCCCGTCGATGCTGGTGGCGATCGTCGCGAGCGGCGAGAATGGCGGCCAGCTCGGTCCGGCCCTTGCCCGCGCCGCCGCCGAGCTGGAACGCGAGCTGGAGGCGATGGCGGCCATGCTGGTCGCACTGGTGGAGCCGCTCGTGCTGCTGCTGATGGGCGGGCTGGTGCTGCTGATGGTGCTGGCGATCCTGCTGCCGATCATCAACCTCAACAATATCGTGGGGATGTGATGGGGGTGGCCGTCCAAGATCCTCCCTGCGCGAAGCGTGGGGAGGGGGACCATCCGGAGGATGGTGGAGGGGTCTGGCGCGCAGCGCCAGCTTCGCTGTCGCCCCCTCCACCGCCTGCGGCGGTCCCCCTCCCCATCCTGCGGATAGGGAGGATCTTCAGGTCAGAGCTCGGTCTCGATCTTCATCCCGCCCGGGGTGGAGGCGAAGGGCAGGGCCGCTGCGCCCTCGGCGGTGACGATCAGCTGGAGTTTGCCGTCCTTGTCCAGCCCGCCGACCACGAAGGGGGTGCGCGGCTGGCCGAGCGCGGCAAGGTTGATGACCGCGAGGCCCGGCGTCTGACGGATGTCGAGCGCCATAGCGGGCACGCCGACCGGCGGCTGCCCGCCGAACGCCTGGCAGCTGCCCGGATCGCTGCGCAGCCTGCCCTCCGCGCCCTGGTCGTCGCCGCCGATCGACAGCCGCTCGAGATCGATCTGCATCCGCAGGGTGCAGGCGAAGCTGGGCCTGATCAGCGCGCCGAGCAGCGCCCCGTTGGCGGTGCCGCTGACATTGTCGAGCAGCACCCGGCCCGGCCGCAGCAATGCCCGGCCGGCGAGCGAGGTTTCGGGCCCTTCGGCGGTCACGTCCGCCGCGAAGCCGAAGCGCGCGATGCTGCGCAGAGGGGCCCAGCGCCATTCGATCCGGTTCGCGGCATCGAGCGGCGCCGATCCGTGCCAGATCGTGCCGGTCGCGTCTGGAAGGGGCGAAACCAGCTGCGCGGGAATCGTCGCCAGCAGGCTCAGCAGATATATGGCTACGCCCATGCCGGTGAAGATCAGCGTGCGGCGGTTGAAGCGGCGGCGTTCGGGAGCATCCGATGAATCGAGATAGGCGTCGCGTTCTGGGTCTGCTGCCATCGGCGCTGCTGCTGGGGTCGGCATCGTCACTCTGGTCTCCGATCGGGGCGGCCCCGGCGAGGAAGGCGAAGCGGCCGCGCGCGGCGCTGCTCCTGCCCATGTCTGGCGCTTCGGCCACGGTCGGCCTTAGCATGCAGCGCGCGGCGATGCTCGCGCTAACGCCGGGTGCCAAGGCCGAGGATACCATCCTGCTCGATACCGGCGGCACGGCGGCGGGGGCCGGCGCGGCGGTCACCCAGGCGCTGAAGGGCGCCGCCCGGATCATCGTCGGCCCGCTGTTCGCCGAGGAGAGCCGCGCGGCGGCGCGGGCCGCAGGCGCGGTGCCGGTGCTGAGCTTCAGCAATGACGAGGCGCTGGCCGGGAACGGCGCCTTTCTGCTCGGCATCACCGCCGGGCAGAGCGTCACCGCGATCCTCCGCTATGCGCGCGGGCGTGGGGTGAAGCGGGTGGCGGTGCTCGGTGGCTCGTCGCGCTGGGCGGCGCAGGGCGTGGCGGCGGCGGAGCGGCTGCGCGGCGCGGCCGGGCTCGACGTGATCGTCCTGCCGGCGGGCACGGTGGCGGCGAGCCTGCCGGCTTTGCTGCGCGGCGTGCAGCCCGATGCGCTGCTCGTCGCCGAGGGCGGCGATGCGCTGCGCGCCGTGGCGCGGGCGACGGCGGGCAGCGGCCTCCAGCTGCTCGGCACGCAACAGGCGCTCGACCTTCCGCCGCAGGACATGGCGGGTGCATGGCTGTCGGGGCCGAACCCCGACGCGCTGTCCGACTTCGCAGGCCGCTATCAGGGCGGCACGATCAGCGCGCCCGGCCTGATCGCCGCGTTGGCCTATGATGCGATGACGATCGTCGAAATGCTGCGGGCGGGGGGTGTGGTCGATCGCAACGCGCTGCTCGCCCGGCCCTTCCCGATCGTCACCGGCCCGATCCGCTTCGCCGCCGACGGCAGCGCCCAGCGCGAGCTGGCGGTGCTGGTCGCCGGGCAGGACGGCTATATGCTGGCGGGCAAGAGCGGGTCGTTGTGACGCTGGAGGCGGAGGAAGCCGGCTTCACCCTGATCGAGCTGATCATCTCGCTTGCCCTGTTCGGGCTGATCGCGATGGCGGGGCTCGCGCTGGTCGACGGGCTGCTGGGCATCCAGCGCCGCACCGACGGCCGGCTGGAGCGCCTCGCCGATGTGCAGCGCGCGATGTATGTCGTCGACAATGATCTGTCGCAGGTCGGCGGCGGCGAGCTTCAGGGCGACGGTGCCGGGCTGAGCTTCAGCCGCCCGCTCGCCGCCGAGGGCGGCGTGCCGGTGCGGGTCGGCTACCAGCTCGGCGCCGGGACATTGCTGCGCAGCATCAGCGGGCCCGGACTGCCGCAAGGGGCGCAGCGCGTGCTGCAGGGCGTGGGATCGGTCCGCTGGAGCTATTACCGGCCCGGCCTGGGCTGGATCGACCGCTGGCCCCCCGCCCCGGAACTGGCGCAGCAATGGCCCGCCGCCGTCGCCGCCGACATCGTGCTGGCTCCGGGCGGGACGGTAACGGGATCGCTGCGGCGGGTCGTGCCGCTGCCGGCGCATCCATGAGCGAGGGAGGGCGAGACGACGAGGGGATGATCCTCGTCAATGTCCTGCTGTTCGTGGCGATCGCGAGCGGCGTCCTGCTGCTGATGATCACATCGGAGGATTCGGCGCTCGAACGCGCGTCGCGGATGCGCGAGGCGGCGCGCGCCATGGCGATCGCGCGGGGCGGCGAGGTGTCGGCGGTGGTCGCGCTGCGCCGCGACGCGGTTGTGGCGCCCGACAGCGACAGCCGCGCAGAGCCGTGGGGGGCGCTGTCGGAAAGCGGCGCCCCGATCGAGGGCGGCAGCTTCGACCTCGCCATCGCCGATGCGCAGGACCGCTTCAACATCAACGCGCTGATGCAGCCCGATCCGGTCGCCGCCGGCATCCTCGGCCGCATCGCCGGCGCGGTCGGGATGAGCGAGGAGCAGGCGGCCAAGGCGACCGCCGCGATCCGCGCGGCGGGGCCGGTCAGCGACCTGAGACCGCTCGGCGCGCTCGGCCTGCCGCCGGGTCAGCTCGCGCGGTTGTCCGGCCTCGTCACGGCGCTGCCCTATGACAGCAGGATCAATCTCAACGCCGCGAGCGAGGACATGCTGGCTGTGCTGACCGGCGATGCGATGGCCGCGCGCCGCATCGTCGCCACCCGCGAGCGGCAGGGCTTTGTCACGGCCGCCGATCTGGCGACGCTGAACGTCTCGATGCCGCAGGGGGCGGGGCTGACCTCGAATCTGTTCTGGGTACGCAGCCGGGTGCGGATCGGCGACACCAGCCAGCAGCTCACCAGCCTGATCGCCCGCAAGGACACACCCGATGGCGGCGGCAAGCAGGCTGTGGTGGTCGGCCGCTGGGTGGGCGCCTCGGCGCCGGTGCAGGCGCCGAGGCTGCCGTGAACTGGATGGGCCGCGGATCGGCCTCGCGGCGGTCGGCATATTCCGCGTCACCCTGAACTCGTTTCAGGGTCCACTCCTTACCCGCTCCGGCGCTCCCGTTGATGAGTGGATGCTGAACCGCGTTCAGCATGACGTAAACGAGAAAGGGCGCGGAGCTTCCGCCCCGCGCCCCTTCCCTGATCCGGTCGAGAGGATCAGAAGTTGGCGGTGAGCCCCAGCGAGAAGCTGCGGCCGACATCGTAGCGGTTGAGATAGACGATGTTCGCGCCGGCCTTCTGGAACTCCTTGTAGCCGGTGCCCGTCAGGTTGCGGGCCTCGATCTTCAGTTCCATGTCGGTGTTCAGGATCTTGAAGCCCTGGCGGCCGACGAGGTCGAGGCGGATGCCCGGCTTCTCCTGGATGTCGGGCTGGCTGAGCGTGCCCTGGATCGGGCCGCGGTTGGTGACGCGCTCGCTCGCATAGTTGAACAGGACGGTGAGCTGCGAGAGCCGCTCGGTATCCTCGAAGCTGAGCTGGATATTGCCGATATGATCGGACTGGCCGGTCAGCGGCGCGCCGTCGCGGAACAGCGCGTTGGCGGCGACCGGGGACAGGTCCGGGCCGATCACGATCGAATTGTCGACCTTCAACTTCGACTTGGTGAAGGTGTAGTTGCCGATCAGCACCAGCCGCTTGGTCTCGAAGAAGGACCCGCCCAGCGTATCGAGCGGGACATGCTTCTCGACCTCGATCTCGGCGCCGTAGAGCTGCGCTTCGGGCGCGTTGGCGAAGCCGGTGCGCAGCACGCCGCCACCCGCAAAGAAGGCCGCGGCCTCGATCGGGTTGTTGAGCTTCTTGTAGAAGCCGGCGACCGACAGGCGCTGGTTGCGGTCGAAATACCATTCGAAGCGCGCCTCGCCGTTATACAGCGTCGAATCGCGCAGGAAGGGGTTGCCGGTGAACTGGCGGTCGCTGTCGAAATCCTGGTAGATCTGGCGCGCAAGCTCGCGGAACTGCGGGCGGGCGACGGTCTTCGATCCGGCCAGGCGGACCTGCATGTCGTCTTGGATATTATAGGTCAGCGTGGCGGCCGGTAGCAGGTAGCTCTTCGACAGCTGGGTGCCCGCGCCCGCGTCCGGGGTGACGAACTGCTCGGCATCCTCGTAGCGGAGGCCGCCCTGCAGCCGCAGGCCCTGGGCCAGTTCGATCTCGGCCTGGCCATAGGCTGCCTTGATCTCCAGGCCGGCGCTGTAGGCGCGCGAGCCCTCGGCGCCCGAAACGTCGCGCAGCTGGATGTTGTAGGTGTAGATATTATAGTCGGAGACCAGGAAGTCCGGACGCTCCTGCGCGACCGCAAGGTCCAGCGCGCCGGCCGGACGGAAATACTGGAACTGGTAGCGTTCCGACTGGCGCTTGGTCTTGCTGTAGGCGACGCCGCCGCTGATCGTGCCGGTCAGGGCGCCATCCAGCTTGTAGGCAATGTCGCCGCTGGCGGCATAGATATCCTCGTTCAGATCGCTGAACGCGATATCGGCCGACTGGCCGCCCGAGGCGAGGTTGTTGATATAGTCGCCCGCCTGCGCGCTGTAGAAATAGCTGAACCCACGCTCATAGGGGCTCTCGCGCTGCGAATTGGCATAGGTGGCGCGCAGGTCGATGCTGAGCGGCCCGAAGCGCAGCTCGGCGACGCCCTGGGTGTCGATCAGCTGGCGCTCGAACCAGTAGGTGTTCTGCTTGATCAGCGAATCCGGCTGGCCGGCGACGGGATCGGACACGCTGCGATTGTAGCCCGACGACAAGCGGCCCTGCTTGACGGTGTCGCGGATGAACAGGTTGGTCCAGCGGAACTTGTGGTCGTTCACCTCGGCGCCGAGGCCGAGCAGGCCGTTCACCGTGACGTGGTTGTCGGTGATGACGGTCTGGAACTGGCTGTTCGGGATGCCGGCGAGGCCCGGATCGATCGACGACTGCTGCAGCACGTCGCGGGTTTTCCAGCTGTTGCTGAAGCCGAGCGCGGCAAGCACGCCGACCCGGCCGCTGTCGGTGTCCATCGAGGTGCCGGCGGTGATGTCGGCCGAGAAATTGGCGGGAATGTTGCGGTTGCGCTGGAGCAGCGACGTATCCGCATTGTTCAGGCTTGCCGCGAAATCCTGCAGGTCGGCGGCGCTGTAGGTCGCTCCCTGGACGATAGGCGTGGTGCTCGAATTCTTGACCGCGGCCTTCAGTCCGCGCGGAATGTCGCGGGTGCCGTTATCGAAACCGAACCAGTCATAGTCCGAGCCATAATAGGTATAGCCCAGCTTGCCGGTCGTCTCGCTGTCCCCGCTGATCGAGCCACCGATCGACAGGAAGGGCTCGCTGGGGATCGCCTTGGTAGTCAGGTTGATCACGCCGCCGCCGAACTCGCCCGGATAATTGGCCGAATAGCTCTTCTGGACGAGCGAGGAGGCGAGGATGCTGGTGGGGAACAGGTCGAGCGGGACAACGCGCTTGAGCGGTTCGGGGCTCGGCAGCGGCGAGCCGTTGAGCAGCGCCAGCGAATAGCGGTCGCCGAGGCCGCGGACATAGACGAAGCCGTTGCCGACCACCGACAGGCCGGTGACGCGCTGGAGTGCGCCCGCGATGTCGCCATCGCCGGTGCGGGCGATATCGGCCGAGGAGAGGACCGAGACGACCTGCGGGGTCGCGCGGATCACATTCTGCTGCCGGCGGCCGGTCACGACGATATCGCGGGTCGAGGGCGCGGAGGCGCCGAGGGTCGAGACTTCGACCTGCTCTTCCTCGGGTTCGGCGGCGGCGGGTGGCGTGGCGGGTGCGGCGGGAGTCTGGGCGAGCGCCGCCGCAGACGTCATCAGCGCCGTCGAGAGAAGGAGAGAGCGCCCGAGGGCGAGAGGAGTCTTCATGGTGGTGTCCCCGTTCGGATGAGCGAACGGGCGGCGACCGCTTTCGCGACCGCCGCCCGCCAGGTCGTCAAGCGTCGGTCAGTTCGGGATCGCGGTGCACGACCCGCTAGTGCTGCCGAACGATGCGGTCGAGGAGTTGCAGGCCCAGCCCGCATACCAGGTGTCGCTCGTATCGCGCACCGCGCCGATATAGCTGGTGGTCACGAAGAAGCTGCCGAGGGTCGCCGCGTTGAAGGCGGTGCGGGCGGCTTCGTTGGCGCCGTTGACGAAGGTACCGGTCAGCGACGAGGTGAAGGCCGGGTTGTTGTTGGTGCCGGCGGTGAAGATCGTCTGGACCGCCGCCTCGTTGCCGTCGGCACGATAGGGCGCGGTGGCGCAGGCGAGGACGACCGAGTTGAACACCGGCGGGCCGACATCGTCGAGGGCGCTGTTCGCCGCGCGGGTGGTGGTGCCGCCGGTCTCGTCGATGTCGAGGCACGATCCAGTGCCGGTGACGACGCCGTTGACCATCGTGTAGTCGGTACCGCCGCGCAGCAGCATCACATTGCCGCCCTGGACGGTCGAGCGCTGGACGAAGGTGAAGTTGGCGAGGCGGGTGTTCTGGCGGGGCAGAGCATCCTCGTTGCCGTTCGAGTCGGCCTCGATCATCGAGTCGCCGTTATTGGCATCGCGCTGGACGGCGATGACGAACTGGATGAAGCCCTTATAGCCGAGGTCGGTGTCGAGCGCGTCGTCGTCGGCGCCGGTCATCACCAGATATTTCAGGTTGGCGCGGCCGCCGAAGATCTCGATGCCGTCGTCCGAGCTGTTGTGGATCTGGATGTGGTCGAGGGTGGTGCCGCTGCCGACGCCGCCCAGGGTCAGGCCCTGCAGTTCGTTGCCGGGCGCGATCGCGAAGCCCGAATAGCGGATCTGGACATATTGCAGCGTGCCGCTGTTGTCCGCCGCCTGGTCGCCGCCGTAGAGCGAGCTGGTGGTGCCTTCGATGACCTGCTGGCAGGTGGCCGAGCCGCCCGCGACCGAGGTGTTGCAATCCGAGATCGGCGCGCGGCCGAGCAGGACGATGCCGCCCCACAGGCCCTGGCTGCTGTCGGTGGTGGTGCCGAGCACATTGTCGCGCGCGGTGAAGATGATCGGCTGGGTCGCGGTGCCGATCGCGTTGAGGCGCGAGCCGCGGTTGACGACCAGATAATCGTTGCCCGACGAGGCAAAGACGGTGACGCCCGGCTGGACGGTGAGGGTGACGCGCTGGCCACCGGTGGCGTTGCCGTCGCCGCCGATGTCGGTGCCGACATTGACCGGGCCCGACAGCGAGTAGATCACGCCCGGCAGCTTCTGCAGGGTGGTGTCGGCGGTGAT
The DNA here is from genome assembly GCF_002355275.1 of Rhizorhabdus dicambivorans. NCBI lineage: Bacteria > Pseudomonadati > Pseudomonadota > Alphaproteobacteria > Sphingomonadales > Rhizorhabdaceae > Rhizorhabdus > Rhizorhabdus dicambivorans. The sequence goes on from NZ_CP023449.1 coordinate 673,425, forward strand.
GCGGCCCGAAATCTCGCAGTTACGGAAGGCCGTGGTGATGGTGCCGCGGTCGATCGTGCCGGTCGGGCAGGACGCGGCTGCCTGGCCCGGGGTCGGGGTCGGCGTGGGGGTCGGCGTCGGGGTGGGCGTCGGGGTTGGGGTGACGATCGTGCCTTCGCCCGGCGAGGCGACGTCGTCGGCGCCGCCGCAGGCGGTCAGGGCCAGGGCGCACCCCAGCATCAGGATGGAACGGAAGTTTTTCATGATTGCCCCTTTGCTGGACCACAGGGTCGCGCGCCGACTCCGGCACCGCCCGTCGGGAGTCGCCTCTAGTGGGGCTGGATGGCGGTGCGATTACGCCAGCGTGACAGTTTCGAGACAGCGGGCGGCAGCTGTCACCGTATCGGCCAGGGGCGCTCGCGATACCATTTGGTGATCACATATTTGCTCCCCTGGCGGACCTTCATCCCGCAATGCAGCGTCCAGGGATTGGGTTTGCCGTCGGCGGTGATATTGGCCCAGACGACCAGCTTGCCGGGCTCCGGCTGGATGATCTTGTCGAGTCGCCGGAACCGGGTCGCTCCGCCCGCGCCGGGTTGGTTGAGGTAGATCATCGCCGTCCAGCTGCGCTGGCCGGTCTCGCCGCAATGGGTGAGATAGTCGAAGCCGGTCGGCTCGAAATAGTCGGTATGGTCGCGGAACTCGTCCCCCACGTCATATTTCTGGCCCTGGATTGGCTCCCCCAGCGCGGGATCGATTCCCAGCATGTCGGCGATATCGGCATCGAGCCCGGCCGCAAGGGCGCTCGCGGGATCGAGATCGCAGGTCTTGCTGGTGCGAAAATAGGCGACGCCCTGATCATCGGCGATCGTCGAGGGGCGGTTGTCGCGGTCGATCAGCGCCACCAGTTCCGCGCAGCGCGCTGCATCGAGGAACTCTCGAACGATGAACAGCTCCGCCTTGGAGCCAGGCATCTTTTGTGCGCCGCGGCTCCGCAGATGCGCGGCAACGGGGGTGACGGAATCGGTCATGATGCGGTCGCTTCTAGCGCGACCGCGCCGGTCTGGGATATGCGCTCTGTCATCCGCCTGTCATCAGGGCGCCACCGCGTCGACCATCGGGAGACAGCATGACCCTCATCCTCTATTCGCACCCGCTCTCCTCCTATTGCCACAAGGCGAAGGCCGCCTGCTACGAGAAGGGCGTGGCGTTCGAGGAGCGAATCCTCGACGGCAGCGAGCCGGCGATGGGCGAATGGGCGGCGCTGTGGCCGATCGGCAAATTCCCGATCGCCGTCCATGACGGCCGGATGGTCTTCGAGGCGACCGGCATCATCGAATATGTGGAGGCGCGCTTTCCCGATACGCCGCGCCTGATACCGGCCGATCCGCTGGTGGCGGCCGAGGTGCGAATGTGGGATCGCTTCTTCGACAATTATGTCGCCACGCCGCAGCAACGCCTGGTCAACATCGCGCTGGGCCGCGAGCATGACGATGGCGGCGCGCCGTGGCGGGCGGCGCTGGATACCGCCTACGCGCTGCTCGACGATCGGATGCGGGGAAGGGAATGGGTTGCCGGGGACGGCTTCAGCATGGCTGACTGTTCGGCGGCGCCGCAGCTGCTCTATGCCGACTGGACCCATGCGATCCCGCAACATCTCGAGGCGCTCTGGGCCTATCGCGGCCGATTGCTGGCGCGGCCCAGCTATGCCCGCGCGCTCGACGAGGCGCGGCCCTACCGCCACATGTTCCCGCTTGGCGCGCCCGAAGGGCGGGACTGACGGCGCTGCCTAGCGCGCCTCTTTCCTCCGGATCAGCGCGGCGATGCAGGAGGCGCGGTCGATGTCCTCGCCCGTCGGCAGCCGCGCGTCGACATGGGTGACGACCGGCTCGCGGCCCGGCGCGGGGGGATAGAGATAGGCGTCGAGCACGCAGACCCCGCTGGCATATTGCAGCTTGCGGGCCGTGTCCTCGCGGACATCCTGGTTGGGGTTGCCGAACTGGCTGATCAGCGCGCGCGCGTCCCGCCCCATCACCCGGTCGAGCCCCGCTTCGCTCCGCGCCGGTGGGGGCGGCGCGGAGACGATCGGGAGGTTGCCGGTGGTGGGGCCGCAGGCGGCGAGCAGCGCGAAGGCGCCGGGGGCGATAAAACGAAGCCGCGTCATGCCGCCCGGCACAGCATCATATCCGCCGAAGCGCAAGGGCAGGGGCGGCGGGCCGCTTGGCGGCGGCGACAAGCTTCGGTAGGGAGCGGCGATGGATTCCCCCCGCTATGATGTGGTCGCGATCGGCAACGCGCTGGTCGACGTGCTCTGCCACAAGGATGATGATTTCGTCGCCGCGCAGGGCCTCAAGCGCGGGTTGATGCAGCCCATCGCGCCGGATGCGGCGGTGCTGCTGCACCAGGCGATGGGGGTGTGCGAAGAGGTATGTGGCGGGTCGGCCGCCAACACCATGGCCGCGCTGGCCCGGCTCGGCCTTCGGCTCGCCTTTGTCGGGCAGGTCGGCGACGACCGGCTGGGCCGCCTGTTCGCGAACGACATGGCGGCGAACGGCGTCGATTTCCCGCTGCCGCCGATCGCCACGCCCACCGGCCGCTGCCTGATCATCGTCAGCCCCGATGGTCACAGGACGATGAACACCGCGATCGGCGCCTCCGAATATCTGCCGCCTGCCGCCTTCGATCCTACCATCGCCGCCGATACGGCGATCCTCTATGTCGAAGGCTATATGTGGCGCACGACCGAGCCGCGCGCCGCCAGCCAGGCGGCCTTCCGCGCAGCGCGGGCGGCGGGGCGGCGGACCGCCTTCACCCTGTCCTCCGAATTTTGCGTGCGAGAGCATCATGACGATTTCGTCCACCTGATCGAGGCGGGGCTGATCGACATCCTCTTCTCGAACGAAGGCGAACTGGCCGAGCTGAGCGGCTGCGCCGATTTCGAGGCGGGGGTCGCCTGGGCGGCGGCGCGGGTGCCGCTGCTGATCGCGACACGAGGGCCCGAAGGGGCGATTGCGGTTCAGGGCGGCGAGCGGTTCGCAACCCGCGCCGAGCCCTTCGGCGCGATCGTTGACACAACCGGGGCGGGCGATCTGTTCGCCGCCGGAGTGCTGGCGGGCCTTGCGCGCGGAAGCGACCTGCCGACGAGCCTGCGCATGGGGTCGATCGCCGCCGGGCGGATCATCATCGAGACAGGGCCGCGCCTGCCGGCTGACGAGGACCTCGCGGCATTGATCGGGACACGGCTGGCCGGTTGAGCCAGCCCCCGCCCGCCCATCCCGTTAGGAATGAGCGGGTGGGAAGCGGATTACTCGATCGGCGGCACCGGCTGCGGCGGGGCGTCGGCATCGGTCTCATGGACTTCGACGATGCCGCGGCCGAGATGGCTCTTCCGGTAGCCGTACAGATAATAGACCACGAGGCCGAGCGCCGCCCAGCTGAAGAACAGGGTGATGGTGTAGGCCGACAGATTGTAGAAGAGATAGACGCAGCCCGCCGCCGACAGCGGCGCGACGACCGCAACGGCCGGGGTGCGGAACGGGCGCTTGCGGTCCGGATCGGTCCGGCGCAGCACGAGCACCGCGATCGACACCGCGCCGAAGGCGAACAGCGTTCCCGAGTTGGAGATGTCGGCGAGCGCGCCGACCGGGAACAGCGCCGCGAAGATCGCGACGAAGATGCCGGTCATGATCGTCACCACATGCGGCGTCTTGTAGCGCGGATGAACCTTCGAGAAGACGGTGGGCAGCAGGCCGTCGCGGCTCATCACGAAGAAGATGCGGGTCTGACCGAACATCATCATCAGGATGACCGAGGGCAGCGCGAGGCCGGCCGCGAGGCCGAGCAGGTTGCCGATCTGGGGCCAGCCGATCTCGCGCAGCGTCCAGGCCAGCGCCTCCTTCGAGCAGACCACCTTGGAGTCGCCGATCGCCGAGCAGGCGGCGGCAAGCTGGGTGGAGCCGGTGGGAATGCCGGCCCCCGACGCATCGAGCATCGGCTGCGCGCCGACCCCGCCGATGACGCCGGCCGATACCAGCATGTAGAAGATGGTGCAGATGCCGAGCGAGCCGATCAGGCCGATCGGCATGTTGCGCTGGGGATTCTTCGTTTCCTCGGCCGCGGTGGAGACCGCGTCGAAGCCGACATAGGCGAAGAAGATCGACGCCGCCGCCGCCGAGATGCCGGCGAAGCCGAGCGGGGCGAAGGGATCGAAATTGTCCATGTTCATCACCGGCAGCGCCAGCACGACGAACAGCGACAGCGCGGCGACCTTCACGCCGACGAGGATGGCGTTGACCGTCGCGCTCTCCTTGGTGCCGAGGACCAGCAGCCAGGTGACGAGCAGCGCGATGATCGCGGCCGGAATATTGACGATGCCGCCGTCGATCGGGCCGAGCACCAGTTCCTTGGGGACGGTTATTCCGGTCAGCGACTGGAACAGCCCGACGACATAGCCGGACCATCCCACCGATACAGCGCCGGCCGCGATCGCATATTCGAGGACTAGCGCCCAGCCGACCATCCACGCGACCAGCTCACCCATTACGGCATAGCTGTAGGTGTAGGCCGATCCGGAAACCGGCACCATGGCCGCCATTTCGGCGTAGCAGAGCGCCGCAACGGCACAGACGAAGCCCGCGATGACGAAGGCGAGGATCATGCCGGGGCCGGCCTTCTGTGCGGCCTCGGCGGTGAGGACGAAGATGCCCGTGCCGATGATGCCGCCGATACCGAGCATGGTGAGCTGGAAGGGGCCGAGGGAGCGATGCAGCGATTTCTTGGCTGCGGTGGCGAGGATGGCGTCGAGTGGCTTTACACGCCCGAAGATCATGCGGGTTTTCCCTTGTCTGGCCGGGCGCGATGCCCACGGCCGATCATGGGATCGGGAGCCTAACCGCTAATTCTCCGCGCGCAATAGAATTGCATGGCTCCCGCCTTCATCCCCGTGGCGCGGGAATCATCTCGCGGAACTGGCGGCCGCCAAAGATATGGACGTGGAGGTGGGGCACCTCCTGATGCCCATGGCCGCCGATATTGGCGAGCAGCCGATAGCCGGGAGCCACAAGGCCCGCCTCGCGCGCAACATGGCCGACCGCGCGGATGAAGCCCGCCACCTCTGCGTCCGATCCCGTGGCGGTAAAATCGTCCCAGGAGACATAGGGCCCTTTGGGGATCACCAGGATGTGGACCGGCGCCTGCGGGTTGATGTCGTGGAAGGCGAGCGCCCACTCATCCTCATAGACCGTCTTCGACGGCAGTTCGCCGCGCAGGATGCGGGCGAAGACATTGCCGTCATCATAGGGCTGGGTGGCATCGATCGGCATGGTTTCAACCTTCCAGTCGTCATTCCAGCAAAAGCGGGAATCTCGGTTCTTCTTCGTCACGCTGCCAGATCACGGGCAGGCCGGGATGGCGGAAATCAGACCTTTGGCCGCGCCGCCTTCTCTGCGAGACCCGAGGTCCCCTCGCGCCGCTCCAGCTCGGCCAGGACGTCGACGAAGGGCACGCCCGCCTCGTTCAGCAGCACCATCAGGTGGAAGATCAGGTCGGCGGCCTCGCCGGTCACGCCCCTGGCATCGCCCGCCATCGCGGCGATCACCGTCTCGACCGCCTCCTCGCCCAGCTTCTGGGCGATCTTGGGCATGCCCTTCGCGAACAGGGCGGCGACATAGGAAGCCGACGCATCGCCGCCACGGCGCGTGGCGATGGTCGATTCGAGCTGTTCGAGCGTGCCGGTCATGCCGGCGCTTGAAGCCTGCCCGGGCGGTAAGGTCAATGGGGGCCGGAAATACTGATCCCCGCCCGCCATCCACCGACAGGAAGCGGTGAGGGCGGGCGGGGATCGATTAAGCAGAGCAACGCTACAGGGGAATAAGCAAACTCGAACGCACACAACTCAAACACAAAGCGAACAAACCAACTCAAGCAACTTACGGGTCGCGGCGCTTCCGGCTCGCATAGCGGCCCACCAGCACGCCCGCGACCGCAACCAGGAACAACACCAACGCACTCGGCTGGGGCACCCGCTCCAGCCAATTCGAAACCACCTCCAGCTGCGCCCAAGCGGGAGAGGCGATCACGACGGCGACGAACAGCGCAAAAACCCCCCGGAATGCGGTACTCGCCATCGGATCAAGCCTCCCCCCGCTTCTCACCCCCGGGCGAGCTGAACAACGGGTTCACAAATCGTTAAAGCCAGAATCGTGCCAGTTTCCCGGTGGGCTGGATTTGCTGGGTTTTGGTGTGAAGCGCGCCGGGAGGCAGAAACGGGAGTGTAAAAGTTTCCGACTCTTTTTGTGTGGCCCTCAAGCGCCGGGCGTCAGGCGTCCGCCTGCCTTGGCTTTCCCAGCATATGCTCGGGCGGAACGCTACACGTTCCGACGCCGGGCTCCAGAGCCTTTCATGATCCGATTACATCGACTCGTCGGCTCTACCTTGTTGTTTTACCGCGATTTCCGAGTCGGCAGATGTTTCCATCTGCCTGGAAATCGCTCCAGGTCGCGACATTCAAAGGCTCGCGCCCGGCACCTGAGGCCAGCCCAAAACAAGAACCGCGCCGGCACCGAAGCGCCGACGCGGTTCTTGTTCTTGGCGAACACCCCGCGCGGGGTGGATCGATCAGGCGCCGAGGTCGGCGGTGTCGATCTTGACGCCCGGGCCCATGGTCGAGCTGACCGCGGCCTTGCGCAGATACTTGCCCTTGGCGCCCGACGGCTTCGCCTTGACGATCGCGTCGACGAAGGCGTCGAAATTGGCGCGCAGGTCCTCGGCCGGGAAGCTGGCCTTGCCGATGCCGGAATGGATGATGCCGGCCTTCTCGACGCGGAACTCCACCTGGCCGCCCTTGGCCGCCTTGACGGCTTCGGCGACATTCATCGTCACGGTGCCGAGCTTCGGGTTCGGCATCAGGCCCTTCGGACCCAGGATCTTGCCGAGACGGCCGACCAGACCCATCATGTCCGGGGTGGCGATGCAGCGGTCGAAATCGACGGTGCCGCCCTGGATCGTCTCGAGCAGGTCTTCCGCACCGACGACCTCGGCGCCGGCGGCCTTGGCTTCGTCAGCCTTGGCGCCGCGCGCGAACACGCCGACGCGGACGTCCTTGCCGGTGCCCTTGGGCAGGGTCACGACGCCGCGGACCATCTGGTCGGCATGGCGCGGATCGACGCCCAGGTTCAGCGCGACCTCGATGGTCTCGTCGAACTTGGAGGTCGCGTTGGCGCGGGCGAGGGCGATCGCGGCGTCGATGTCGTACAGCTTGTTGGCGTCGACGGTCGAAGCCTGGTTCTTCTGCTTCTTGCTGAGCTTGGCCATGATATCAGCCCTCCACCACTTCGAGGCCCATCGCGCGGGCGCTGCCTTCGATGATGCGGGTCGCCGCCTCGATATCGTTGGCGTTGAGATCCTTCATCTTCACTTCGGCGATCTGGGTCAGCTGCGACCGCTTGATCTTCGCCGCGACGACCTTGCCCGGCTCCTTCGAGCCCGACTTGAGGTTGGCGGCCTTCTTGATCAGATAGCTGGCCGGGGGCGTCTTGGTGACGAAGCTGAACGAGCGATCGGCATAGACGGTGATGACGGTGGGAAGCGGCGTGCCGACTTCCTGGTCGCCGGTCTGCGCGTTGAACGCCTTGCAGAAGTCCATGATGTTGACGCCGCGCTGACCGAGCGCGGGGCCGATCGGCGGCGACGGATTCGCCTTTCCAGCGGGCACCTGGAGCTTGATATAGCCCGTGATCTTCTTAGCCATTTTTCACTCACTCTGTAGTGGGCGGGCCGAAGCCCTCCCGTTCAAGTTTAGCGGTCAGACAGGGATCGAAATCCCCTCCCGCAGCTTGTGTGCCTTGAAGGCACCATCCGGTTTGAGCCGGAACCTCTTCACTTCGTCATGCCGGACTTGATCCGGCATCCAGAAACCGCAGCGCGGCGTATCTGGATCCTGACTTCCGTCAGGATGACGGCCTTTTTCAGGCCGTCACTTGACCCGCTCGACCTGCTCGAACTCGAGCTCGACCGGGGTCGCGCGGCCGAAGATCGAGACCGACACCTTGACGCGGCTGCGGTCGAAATCGAGTTCCTCGACGACGCCGTTGAAGCTGGCGAAGGGGCCGTCCAGCACCTTGACCTGATCGCCGATCTCGTAGTCGACCTTGAGCTTCGCCTTGGGCGCGGCGGCGGCGGCCTCCTCCTTGGTATTGAGGATGCGCGCGGCCTCGGCCTCGCTGATCGGCTGGGGCTTGCCCGACGAACCCAGGAAGCCCGTCACCTTCGGCGTGTTCTTCACCAGGTGATAGACATCGTCGTTCATGCTGAGCTTCGCCAGCACATAGCCGGGGAAGAATTTGCGGTCGGAGGTGATCTTCTTGCCGCGGCGGACCTCGGTCACCTTCTCGGTCGGCACCTCGACCGCCTCGACGAGCTGTTCCAGGCCGAGGCGCGCGGCGTCAGCCAGGATCGCTTCCTTCACCTTGTTCTCGAAGCCCGAATAGGCGTGAATGATGTACCAGCGCGCCAACGCAGAAGTCTCCGTATCAGCCGAGCAGCGAGAGCAGGAACTTCACGATCATCGCGAAGAACTGGTCGAGTCCGAAGAAGAAGATGCCGAGCAGGAGCGTCATGATCCCGACCATGATGGTGGTCGTGATCGTCTCCCGGCGGCTCGGCCAGACGACCTTCGCCGTTTCGGCCTTTACCTGCCGGATGAACTCGCCCGGTGAAGTCTTCGCCACGTCCTCAGCCTATCCTGCCGGATTCGCCATCCGGAAAACCATTCAAACAGCGACAAGAGGCCATAGTCCGCTGATTCGGCCTTTCGGCCGGCGGACTGACCTCTTCGCGCTTCTCGACCCCTTTGGCCTTACCCTACCAGAAGATGGCAGGAGTGGAGGGACTCGAACCCACGGCCCTCGGTTTTGGAGACCGATGCTCTACCAACTGAGCTACACTCCTCCGGGCCCGAGACGGGGGCACATAGCGGTGGGGGGATTGCAACGCAAGGGGTTGGCTGGCCTAACGGACGAAGACCATGCCCTGGGTGTCGATATCCCAATATGCGCCGCCGGTGCCGTTGGTGCGGAAGGCGATCGACACGCTGACGCGATGGCCGCAGGGCTCGAAGGTCCAGGCCTCGTTCCACGATCCCTTCAGGCGGATGCCATATTGGCTGGGGCCGAAATCGGGGCTGGTGCCGGTGATCCGCGAGCCGGTGGGCGTGAGGCCCTGGGGCTTGCAGGCCGGGTCCTCTCGGGCCAGCCTTTGCGATACGGCGCTGACCGTGGCGCCCAGCACTTCTCGCGACAGACTCGGCCAGGCGAGGCTCTCCCCCTGACCGGCGAAGAAGGCCTGCAAGGCGACGCCATCGGACGCGCGGAGCAGCAGCACCCGGATTGGGTCGGCAGGCGGGCAATCCTCAAGCTTCACCGAAACGAGCCAGCCATTCTCGATCTGGCCCTTGGCGATCAGCGCGGTGATCATCCCGTCGAGCGTCACCGGCTCGGGCCTGGTGAGGCTCATCCGCTTGGGCTCGCAGCGGCCGCGCAGCTTCGCGTCGGCCAGCACCGCCTTGCCGACCGCCAGCGCCAGTGGCTGGCCATCGGGCAGCGGCTTGGCGTTGATCGCCTCTATGTCGCGGCGGAACTGGTCGGGATCGCCCAGCGGATCGAGCGGGGCGGCGTGGGCGGTGGTGGCGAGGGACAGGGCCAATGACAGCTTCATCAACACGCCGTCGTCCCGGCGGAGGCCGGGGCGAGGGATGAAGAAGCGGCCGAGCCCCTTCACGCCGCGATGTCGTAGCCCTGGATCTCGCCCGAGAGGTAGAGGTTGCGGGCCTTGGCGCGGCTGAGCTTGCCCGAGCTGGTCTTGGGCAGGGTGCGCGGCGGCACCAGTTCGACCACGCAGTGCATGCCGGTGATCGAGCGGACCTTCTCGCGGATCTGGTCGCGCAGCCGGGCGCGCTCCGCGGGGTCCGACGTGCGGCACTGGACGAGCACCGCCGGGGTCTCCTCGCCCCCCGTGGTCGTGATCGCGAAGGCGGCGATGTCGCCCGCCTTGAAGCCCGGCAACTGCTCCACCGCCCATTCTATGTCCTGGGGCCAGTGGTTCTTGCCGTTGATGATGATCATGTCCTTGGCGCGGCCGACGATGTAGATGTAGCCGTTCGACATATAGGCCATGTCGCCGGTATCCAGCCAGCCGTCGACCATGCAGGCGGCGGTCGCCTCCTCGTCGCGGAAATAGCCCTCCATGATCGACGGGCCCTTGGCCCACAGCTTGCCGATCATCTTCTCGGGCAGCACCGATCCGTCCTCGTCGCGGATCTCGACGAGCATGTCGCGCACCGGCTTGCCGCAGTTGACGACGGCGCGGAACCGGCGGGGCCGGTCCTGGCTATGATCGCCGCCCGACAGCTGGGTCTCCTCGACCAGCTCGACGACGATGCCTTCGCCCGGCGGCATGATCGAGACGGCCAGCGTCGCCTCGGCCAGGCCATAGCTCGGCAGGAAGGCGGTCGCCTTGAAGCCGGCTTCGGCGAAGGCATCGACGAAGGCCTGCATCACGTCGGGCCGGATCATGTCGGCGCCATTGCCGGCGAGCCGCCAGCGGGACAGGTCGAACCGCTCCGAAGCCTTGGTCTGGCTGGACATGCGGCGCGCGCAGATGTCGTAGCCGAAGGTCGGCGAATAGCTGATCGAGGTCCCCTCGTTGCGGGTGATCAGGTCCAGCCAGGCGAGCGGGCGGCGGGCGAAATCCTCTGTTTTGAGATAATCGGTCGACACCTGGTTCGCGACCGGTGACAGGAAGCAGCCGACCAGCCCCATGTCGTGATACCAGGGCAGCCAGCTGATGCAGCGGTCCTGCGGTTCCAGCAGCATGCCGTGCGAATGCGCGGCGAGATTGTTGAGCAGCGCCCGGTGCGTGACGGCGACGCCGTGCGGGAAGCGGGTCGAGCCGCTCGAATATTGCAGATAGGCGATGTCGTCGGGCGCGGCATGGGGCAGGATCGCATCGACCGCCTCGCGCGCCTCGAACGCCTCGTAGCTCAGCCCCTCGACCTTGCGCAGCGCGGCGGCGGCCGACGCCATCTCCGCAATCTCCTCGGGGAAGAAAAGAACGCGCGGATCCGAGCTGTCGAGCTGGACGACAAGCTGGTCGATATAGCTGTCCTTGCCTCCGAACGAGGTGGGCAGCGGCAGCGGCACCGGCCAGGCGCCGGCATAGACCGCGCCAAAGAACATCGCCGCGAAATGCGGGCCGGTCTCTGCGATCAGGGCGATGCGGTCGCCGGGACGGATGCCGGCGGCGATCAGCCGGCCGGCATTGGCCAGCGCATCCGCGCGCATCCTCGCATAGCTGTACGGCTGGGTCAGCGTGCCCCGGGCATCGTGGAAATTGAGGCCGCGAACGCCGGTCGCGGCATAGTCGAGTGCCGCTCCCAGGGTCTCGAAATCGGCGAAACGGCGCGGCAGCGCATCCACTGTCGGCGTCGGCACCAGTGCCATTATATGGTCATTCCCTTGCATATTCTGAGCGGCATTCACCCGGTTCGGCATCGATCACGCCTCCCTGTGGGTGGCGTGGGCCACCCGGCAGCCTTGCTTATCCGGCCAGCCTTGGAACAGGCCCGCGTTCAAAATCCGGCCCGACTGTGGCACAATCATGGCGCATGACCCGCACCGCTTCCCGACCGGCCCGACCCTTTGATTCGGCAAGCCTCGAGCGAGCCGCGCTCGACTATGCCGCGCGCTACGCGACGACGCGGGCGAAGCTGGCCGCCTATCTGCGCCGCAAGCTGCGCGAGCGCGGCTGGGAAGGCGCGGGCGCGCCGCCGGTCGACGCGCTGGTCGCCCGCTTCGCGGAGCGCGGCTATGTCGATGATCGGGCCTTCGCCGCGGCGCGCACCGATGCGCTGCTCCGCCGCGGTTATGGGCGGCAACGGATCGGCACCGCATTGCGCGCCGCCGGAATCGACGCCGAGACCGCGGGAGAGCTGGGTGAGCATATCGACGCGGAGGCCGAGGCGGCGGCGCTGCGCTTCGCCCGGCGCAAGCGGATCGGCCCCTTCGCGGTCGGGCCTGCCGATCCCGCGCTCAAGCGCCGCTGGATCGCCGCCATGGCGCGGGCGGGCCATCCAATGGCACTGGTGCTGAAAATGCTCGACGCCGGGATCGACGAAATCGAATTTGAAACGTAACGTGTAACGTGGGGGATCATGGTCCGCGGAGTCGGAATAGCTTCGTTTCAGCGGTGTCATGTGTTAAGTGCCTATGCCTTGCAGCGGGTGTCTCGACGATGAATGAAAAGTCTGTTGCGTCTGTAACGTTGCGCGACGTCAGCTTGGATAGCGGGCAGGAACGCGTATCGATGGCTACAGGCGAGCCCGCCGAGACCGTTGTGGGGGCGGTCAAATGGTTCGATGCCACCCGTGGTTTCGGCTTCATCGCCACCGATGGCGACAAGGGCGATGTGCTCGTCCACTTCTCGGTGCTGCGCGATCATGGCCGCCGCACCCTGCCCGAAGGCGCGCGCATCGCCTGTGAAGTGGTGGCGCGGGACCGCGGCCTGCAGGCGCGCCGCATCCTCGCGATCGACCTGTCCACCGCGACCGGGCCCGATCCCGACCTGATCGCCAAGCGCAACGCCGACCGGGTCGATCCGACCCAGCTGGTCGATGCGGCCGGGGAGCCCGAGGCGGTGACCGTCAAATGGTTCAACCGGCTGAAGGGCTATGGCTTCGTCGTCCGCGACGGCGACACCCAGGATATCTTCATCCATATGGAGACGGTGCGCCGCGCCGGTCTTGCCGATCTCGTGCCGGAGATGCGGATGAGGGCGCGAATCGCCGAAGGCCGCAAGGGCCCGCTTGCGGTCGAACTGATCAACGACTGATCGTGATCGGCGCTGCCCGCCTGATTGGCGCCGCCGCGCTGCTGGCGCTTGCGGCGGGCGGCTGTGCTCCGACCCAGGCCAACTCCGCCAATGGCGAGACGGGGCGCGAGGCGGCGACGGTGCCGCTGACCATCCGCACCGCCAGAGGGCCGATCGTCTACAAGGTCGAAGTCGCCCGCACCCCGCAGGAACAGGCGAAGGGGCTGATGTACCGCACCAGCCTGCCCGGCCGTGGCGGCATGATCTTTCCGATGACGCCCCCCCGCTTCGCCAGCTTCTGGATGAAGAACACCTATATTCCGCTCGACATGATCTTCATCCGCGCCGACGGCACGATCGCCCGGATCGCGGCGAACACCGTCCCCGAGAACCTCACCCCGGTGGATTCGGGCGAGCCGGTGGCGGCGGTGCTCGAGATCGTCGGGGGCGGTGCCGCGGCGAACGGCATCGCCGAGGGCGATAGGGTGGAGTGGGCGGGGAGCTGACCTGCACTTTTCGTCGCCCCGGCGGAGGCCGGGGCCGGCCGATCGTTTACGCAACGCCGAGGCAGGAGCTTCTCACGGCCCCGGCCTCCGCCGGGGCGACGGATTGTTGCGGCCGATCCCGACGGGGGCCTGCCTCTAAACGGTTGCCGGGCTATCTCCCAACCGCTAAGCGGGCTTCCATGCTCAAGAAGATCTTTACCTGGTGGGACGGCGCCACGATCGGCACGTTGCTGTTCAGCAAGATGAACGGTGCGCGGGTCGGCGAGGATGCGCTCGGCAATGTCTATTATGAGGGCGGCAGGGCAACCGACGGCCGCCCGCGCCGCTGGGTGATCTATGCCGGTTCGAACGACGCGAGCCGGGTGCCCGCCGAATGGCATGGCTGGCTGCACCACAGCACCGACCTGACCCCCGATCAGCAGCCCGCCCCGCGCGGCTGGCAGAAGCCGGCGCTGCCCAACCTGACGGGCACCGACGCGGCCTATCGGCCGTCGGGCGCCCTGGAGCGCGGCGGGGTGCGCGCCGCCGCGACCGGCGACTATGAGGCATGGAGCCCAACTGAGCCATGAAATCGCTGCTGCGTGAGAATATCGGCGAGGCGCTGGTCGGCCTGTTCGTGGTCGTCTTCGCCGCCTGGTTCCTGTGGTTCGCCTGGGGCATGACCGGCGGCGGCGACAAGGCCGGCGCTATCCACGTCACCGCGCTGTTCCCGAACTCGACCGGCATCAACGTCGGCAGCGAGGTCCGGGTCGCCGGCATGAAGGTCGGCACGGTCACCGAGCAGGCGCTCGATCCGCAGAGCTTCCAGGTCAAGGTCCGGCTCGCGCTCGATCCGGCGGTGAAGCTTCCCGCCGACAGCAGCGCCGCGATCACGTCGGAAGGCTTCCTGGGCGCGACCTTCATCTCGCTGATCCCCGGCGGCGATACCGTGGCGCTCAAGGACGGCGACACCATCGCCGACACCCAGGGCGCGATGGACCTGATGGGTATGGTCGGCCAGTTCATCAACAAGTCGGGCGGCAGCGGCAGCGCTGCCGAGTCGGCGCCCCAGCCGTGAAGCCTGTCCGGCTGGGCGCCGTCGCGCTCGGCGGCCTTGTCGCGGCGGGAGCCGGCCTGTTCGCCTGGCAGGCGATCAGCCAGGAGCAGGCGCCCGTCGAGGCGATCCAGTCCGACGAGCAGGCTGCGGCACCCGGCCTCGCGCCGAGCGGCGACGTGCCGGCGGAAAGCGAAGCCGCCGCCTCGGGCAATGCCAGCGCAGCCGAGGCCCAACAGCCGGTGGTCGAGAAGATCCCCGAAAAGCCGCTCGTCACCGAGGGCACGCCGATGGGCCAGCGGGTCGCGGTGCTCGGCTTGCTCAACAAGCGCAACGGCGAATCGCGAGATCTGACGCTCAGGCCCGGCCAGGCGATCCGGGTCGGCGACGTGGTGGTGCGGCTCCGGGCCTGCGAGACGACCGCGTCCTGGGAGGATCAGAAGCTCACCGGCGCCTTCACCCAGGTCGACGTACGCAACCGCGACAACACATGGCGGCGGGTCTTCTCCGGCTGGCTCTACAAGGAATCGCCGTCGCTCAACGCGGTCGAGGATGCGGTCTACGACGTCTGGCCCAAGAGCTGCACGATGCTGCACCCCGATATCGGCCCCGATACGGTGCGCATCTCGGGATCGCTCGCCAGGCCGTCCAGCGCGAAGAAGTCGGGCGCGGACCAGCCCCCTGCCGGCGCTCCGGCGGCGGCGCCGCCGAACACCCCGCCCGCGCCGACCCCCAGCGCCGCGTCCAACAGCGCGACATAATCGTCACGGCTCACCTCGATCGCGCCCAGCGACATCAGGTGATCGGTGATGAACTGGCAATCGAGCAGCCGGAAACGGCCCGCCTTCAGCCGTGCCACCAGCCAGGCGAGCGCGACCTTCGATGCGTTGCTCTCGCGGCTGAACATGCTCTCGCCGAAAAAGGCGCCGCCGAGCTTGACGCCGTAGAGCCCGCCGACCAGCCGCTCGCCCTGCCAGCATTCGACCGAATGGGCGTGGCCACGGCGATGGAGATCGGCATAGGCGATCTCGATCGCCGGATTGATCCAGGTGTCGGGGCGATCGGCCGTGCTCTCGGCGCAAAGGCCGACGACCTGGCCGAAGGCGCGATCGACGGTAACGGTGAAGTGATCCGATCGGACCGTCTTGGCGAGCGAGCGCGACAGGCGGAAGCGGTCGAGCGGCAATATGCCGCGCTTCTTGGGTTCCACCCAATAGACGTCGTCGGCGGCGCGGCTGTCGGCCATCGGGAATACCCCGATCGAATAGGCTCTCAGCAGCAGGTCCGGATCGATCGCCTTCATCGGTTCACCCTGAACGATCCGATTATAGCGGAGTCCGGGAAAAGCGGAAGGGTTTCGAGAGGGAGAAAAGCGGCTATTCGCCGGCCTTTGCCGCCTCGCGTTCGAGCCGCGCGGCTTCCAGGAACTGGCGCAGGCAGCCGGTCTGGCCGCCGGTGCCTTGCGGCGAGCAGCTGTTGGGCAGGCCCTTCTTGCTGACCATGTCGAGGGTGCGGGTCCGCTCGGTCCAGCTGACGGCCGGCTGGTCGGTCTTCTTGTGCTTCCGGAGCTGCTTAGGGATGCGGTAGCGGTCGCTTTCCGGCTGGCGTGCGCAGACGATGATCTCGTCGTCCGAGCTGCGCGGGCAGGGATCCTCGCCATAGACGACGAGATTGCTGATCCGGGGCGGTGCCGGCTCGGCCAGCGACTTCGCCGGTGGCGCCGCCAGCGCGGAGGTGGCCAGCATCAGCGCGATGGGAAGGAAGGCCTTCATCGCTTCAGATAACGCCCAAACGGCTTTCGGGAGGATGAATGAAGCGAGCCAGGCTCAAGTCAGAATTTGATGCCGCATTTCTTGCCGTCGGCCTTGTCCTCGTCGCAGGCCTTGCGGGCCAGCTCGCGGAAGCAGCCGGAGGCGCCGCCGGGCCCACTGGTCGAGCAGCTCTGGGCGCCGCTCTTGCCGACATATTCGAGGCTCTTGGCGCGGTCGCCCCAGGTCTCCCGACCATTGCCTTCGGTCCGGCGCAGTTCCTCGGGGATGCGATAGCGCTCGCCCTCGGGCATGCGCTGGCAGACCACGATCTCCTCGCCGTTGCTGCTCGGGCAGGGATCATTGCCGAAGATGGTCAGCACCCGTTCGGCGCGCTGCGCCTGGACCGCCACGGGCGTGACGAACGGGGTCGCCGCCGCGAGCAGGCCGAGGATCGCCAGCGCCGGGGGAAGCAAACGGTGGGTCGTCATCGGCGCGGTTCCTGTCCTGTGATAGGGTCTTATATGTGGCGCGAAAGGCCGATGGCAATGCGGCAGCCGAGCCGGATCGCACCCGACAGCAGTGGATAGGCGGGGGCCTGTTCGGCGCCGGCCGCGATCGCCGCGTCGCGATGCTCGATCTCCTCGGCGCGAAACTCCTCGATCAGCCGGCTCAGCTCGGGATCGCCGTCGCCGATCGCCTCGAGCTGCTCGCCATAATGGCGGTCGATCTCGGTCTCGATCGCGGCGGTGCAGGCCATCGCCGCCTTGGGGCCGATCAGCGCCGTCGCCGCGCCCAGCGCGAATCCGGCGACGTTCCACAGCGGCTGGAGCGCGGTCGGGCGCACGCCGCGCTTCGCCGCCAGCGCATCGAACACCGCGCGGTGGCGCGCTTCCTGTTCCGCCATGCGGGCGATCGCCCGGGCGTCCGGCGCGCGCTGGCCCATCACCGCAAGCTGGCCGGCATAGATGCGCGTCGCGCCATATTCACCGGCCTGATCGACCCTCAACATGCCTGCGCGGGCTTTTGCGTCGGCCTGGTTCATGGCTTGCGTCTCCAGACGGCGATGATTCCGAAGGCGCCGAGGATCGAGAAGAGCGCGTTGAAGCCGGCGAGCGAGATGCCGAACAGCGTCCATTGCGGCACGTCGCACTGGATCATCGGCGTGGCCATGATCTGGGCCAATATGTCGGCGCCGTCCCGACTCGACGGGGGCGCCGCGCAGCGGGTGATGCCCGGCCAGAAATGATATTCAACCCCGGCATGGAAGATGCCGATCGCACCGCTGGCGAGGATCGCGGCGATGGCGAGGCCGACCAGGATACGGCCGAGCGGCCTTTCGGGAACGAGAAAGGCGATCGCCGCCAGCGCGATCGCGGCATAATGCGGCCAGCGCTGCCAGTGGCACATCTCGCAGGGGAAGAGGTGGCCGATATATTGCGAGCCCAGCGCTCCTGCCATCAGTGCCGTGGGAAGCAGCAGGGCGGCGAGGCGGGCCTGGGCGAAACCGGTCATGGGATGGGTATAGTTTTAACCCCCCTCCCTGCCAAGGGAGGGGGAATGAGGAAGTGGTGGGGAGCCGTTACTTCGCCCCGCGCTTGGCCCCCGCGAGCGCGGTGCGCAGCGGCGGCTGGCTCATCCGGGCAATGGTCTTGATCGCATAGTCGAGCTGGAAGTCGTCGATGCCCTGCTTCTTGAGGCCGTCGGCGGTCAGCTGGAAGCGCGGATCGGGCTTGCCGTCATCCTCGAGGATCTTGTCGTCGACCTTGGCCTCGTTGATGAGGTGGCGGCGCAGGTCGGCCTCGCGCAGGCGCGGGCGGGCCTTGTAGTCGGCGTCGCTGAGCTGCGGAACGATGATGTCGGGCTTGATCCCGCCTTCCTGCACCGAACGGCCGGACGGCGTATAATAGCGCGCGGTGGTCAGCTTGAGCGCGGTGTCGTCGGACAGTTCGAGCACGGTCTGGACCGATCCCTTGCCGAAACTGCGCTCGCCCATCACCAGCGCCCGCTTCTGGTCCTGCAGCGCACCCGCGACGATCTCGGCCGCCGAAGCGGAACCCGCGTCGACGAGGACGATGATCGGCAGGCCATGGGCAAGATCGGTCGGCGTCGCAGTGGCATAGCGCCGTTCGATATCGCCCTTCTCGCGGCCGCGCTGCGAGACGATCTCGCCGCGATCGAGGAAGATGTCGGCGACGTCGATCGCCTGGTCGAGCAGCCCGCCCGGGTTCGAGCGCAGGTCGATCACATAGCCCAGCGGATCGTGGCCGAGCGATTTCTGCACCCCCGCGATCGCCGCGCGCACCGAATCGCCGGTGTTCGAGTTCACGAAGGTGTTGATGTTGATGATGCCGACCTCGTTCTTGACCTCCCACTTGACCGGCTTGAGCTGGATTACCTCGCGGGTCAGCGATACGTCGAATGGCTTGTCGCGGCCGGGGCGGACGACGGTCAGCGATATCCTGGTGCCGGGCTTGCCGCGCATCTGGTCGACCGCTTCGTCGAGCGAGCCGCCATATAGCAGCTTGCCGTCGAGATGGGTGATATAGTCGCCGGTCTTGAGGCCGGCCTTCGCCGCCGGGGTATCCTCCTGCGAGGTCATGATCTTGACCGCGCCGTCCTCCATCGTGACCGACAAGCCGAGCCCGCCATAGCTGCCCTGCGTCTGGGTGCGCATGTTCTGGCGGTCGCGCGCGTCGAGATAGGCGCTGTGCGGATCGAGGCTGGCGAGCATGCCGTCGATCGCGCCCTTGATCAGCGTGCGGTCGTCGACCTTGTCGACATAGTCCGCGCGGACCCGCTCGAACACGCTCATGAACTGGTCGAGTTCCTTATAGGTGCCGACGTCCACCGCGCCGATCGCAGGGGCCAGGGTGGCCGCGATCATACCGGCGCCGAAAAGTCCAACCGAACGCAACAGGGTCTTCGCCATCAATCTTCGCCCGCTCCCAAGCATGCTGGAGTATTACCGTTTTTTTGCGGCGCGGGAAATAGCGCGCGCGCCGCTTGGACTTTTG
This sequence comes from Rhizorhabdus dicambivorans, assembly GCF_002355275.1. Taxonomy (NCBI): domain Bacteria; kingdom Pseudomonadati; phylum Pseudomonadota; class Alphaproteobacteria; order Sphingomonadales; family Rhizorhabdaceae; genus Rhizorhabdus; species Rhizorhabdus dicambivorans. The sequence goes on from NZ_CP023449.1 coordinate 692,569, forward strand.
TCTAACCGCCCGTCCGCCCCGGGACGCCCTGGCCAGGTCCTATGCCATGAACATGGTTAGCGAAGGATTGCGGGTCAATGGCCTGGTGCACAGTCCGGCGATCACTTCAGCAGCGGCAGGATGTCGACGGGTCGGCCATCGCGGCGCAGTTCGACGGTGATGCGGGGGGTGCGGCCGCCCGCGACTCCGATCGGGCTGCCCTGGATCAGCTCGTCTCCGGCCTTGACGCTGAGCCGGTCGAGCCCCGTGACGAGGGTGGCCCAGCCATTCTCATGTTCAATGATGACGATCCGGCCGAAGCTGCGAAAGGCCCCTGCGAAGGCGATGCGGCCGGCGGCGGGGGCGACGACCTGCGCGCCGCGGGCGGCGGCGAGGGTGAGGCCGCGCGCCCGCACCCCCGATTCGGACAGCTCGCCCATGCCGCTCACCAGCCGGCCCAGCACCGGCAGCCGGTAGGGCGGCGGGGCGTTGGACGCGTCGGCGAGCCGCTGGAGTTCGGTGCGCGGCGGCGCGGGCGCGCGGCCGGGACGGGCGGGGCGCAGGATGGGGCCGGGAAGGCTGGCGAGGCGGGCGCGGATCGCGGCCTGATCGTCGAGGCTGCCGATCAGATCGGCGATATCCTTCGCCCGCTCGCCCATCGCGATCATCCGGTCCTGCTCGGCCATCGCATCGTCGACCAGGCCCTGCGAGCGGCGGCGGCGGTCGGCTTCCAGCCGGGCGAGCGCCTGCCGGTCGATCTCCAGCCGCGCCTGCTGGCGGCGCAGCTCGGCGACGGCGCGCTCGGCCTGGCGGCGGAGCGCGTCGCCACGCGCCACCTCGGCGCGGAGCCCCGCCGTGCGCGCACGGATCTCGGGGAGCGCCGATCCCAGCAGCGCGCGGACATGGACCATGTCGTCCACCGAGCCGGGCTGCACCAGTGCCAGCGCGGCGGGGCGGCGCGCCATCGTCTGGAGCGCGGCGGTGAGCCGGACGATCGGGCCCTGGCGTTCGGCAAGGCGCGCGCGCTGGCGGGCGCGCAGCCGGTCGACGATCCCGATCCGGGCCTGCGCCTCGGCGATGCGGGCCTCGGATGCCTGGATCGCGGCCGCCGCCGCGGCCTGCTCGGCGCGGGCGCGATCGGCGGCGCGTGCCGTCGCCCGTGCCTGGCGTTCGAGCCGGGCGGCGCGGGCGGAGGCGATCGCGGCCTGCTGCCGGGCTGTGACCAACTCGCGCTGCTGTTCGGCGATGCCGGGGTCGGCGGGCGCTGCGAGGAGGGGGGCGGCGATGAGGGCAAGGGCGATAAATGACCCTCCCCATCGCAGATGGGGGGGGGACCGCCGCAGGCGGCGGAGGGGTCTGCGACCCCTACCCCTCCACCACCCTTCGGGTGGTCCCCCTCCCCACGCTCCGCGCAGGGAGGACCTTCAGCCCCACGCTCCCGCATCACCCCTCCCGATGATAGGGATGGCCGGCCAATATGCTGGTCGCGCGCCACAGCTGTTCGGCGAGCATCGCGCGGGCAAGCATGTGCGGCCAGGTCGCCTTGCCGAAGGCGAAGAGCAGATCGGCCTCGCGGCGCTGGTCTTCGTCGAAGCCGTCGGCCGCGCCGATCAGGAAGCGGGCCTCGCGCCGGCCATCGTCGCGCCAGCGGCCGAGTTTTTCGGCGAAGGTCATCGAGCCGAGCTGCTCGCCCTTCTCGTCGAGCATGATCAGGACGGTGCCGGGCTCGCGCGGCGGCATCTTTCCGCCGCTGTCCGGCAATTCGGTGATGCGGGTCGGCCAGGCGATCCGCTTCAGATAGCGGTCGACCAGATCGGCCTCGGGACAGCGGCCGATCTTCCCCCGCGCGATGATATGCAGCAGCAAAGCGTGTTCCGGCCCCCTGCCGCTGTGTCAGATCAGGTCAGGCCTGCGCCGCCACCGGTGCGGGCGCGTCGCCGAAATTCCACATCCGCTCGAGATTGTAGAAGCTGCGCACCTCGGGGCGGAACAGGTGGACGATCACGTCGCCCGCGTCGATCAGCACCCAGTCGGCGGTGGGGAGGCCTTCGATGCGGACGCTTCGGCCGAGCTCGGTCTTGATCCTGTCGGCAAGCTTGGTCGCCATTGAGGCGACCTGGCGGGTCGAGCGTCCGGAGGCGATCACCATATGATCGGCGATGGACGATTTGCCCGCGAGGGGAATGGTCACTGTTTCGACGGCCTGATCGTCGTCGAGGGATTTCAGCACCAGCTCATGGAGCCTGTCTGAAGGATCGGTGGCGGTCAATGTACCTCCTGAGGAAGCGGCCGGCGCGTCAATCGGTCGCGCAGGCCTTTGTTGCTGTGGGAAAGATGCCAGCCTGGGTCCTTGGCCCGGAGCCGCGTAGCGGAACCGCGATCAGGATAGAAGTGCAGCAGCACGAGGGCCGGCGGTCTCCATCTCGTCCAGTCTTTCGCCTTGGCCGCGGGCCGGACGAAGCGCCGTAGCCAGCCCATCGCCCTGGAGGCGCGGGCACCGACATCATAGCCTGGACGCGCGATCACGGCAATGGCGACCGTGCGCGCTATGCCGCGCCAATCGCGCCATCTGTCGAATTGCGCCAGATTGTCGGCCCCCATCACCCAGATGAAGCGCCGATTGGGATAGCGGCGGACCAGCGCCCTGAGCGTATCGGCGGTGTAGCGGGTGCCGAGCTGGGCCTCGATCGCCGTCGGACGGATCGGCGCCCGGCGCGCCATGCGCTGTGCGGAGGCGAGCCGGGCGGAGAGTGGCGCCATGTCCGCCGCGCCCGTCTTCAGCGGATTGCCGGGGGAGACCAGCCACCACATCTCCTTAAGCCCCAGCGCGCGGATCGCGAAGCGGCTGATATGCCGATGGCTGTAATGCGCGGGATTGAAGCTGCCGCCGAGCAGGCCGGTGGGGATCATGGCCGCGCTGTAGCGGGTCGCGGGGGAGGGCGAAAGGGGCGGCTCATTCGCTCTCCGCCGCTGCGAACGGGGAGAAAGGCAAGATGGCGCGATAATCGGCCAGGCGCGGCCCGCCGATCCTGGTGACGCCCCGCATCAGCAGGAAGGCGTCGGCAACGATCTCGGCCTGCTGCTCGATGCCGTAGCGCGCGAAGGGGCGGCCCGGCGCCAGCCGATAGGCATAGGTGCAGAAGGGATGGCGCATCAGCGGCAGATACCAGCGCCCGCGCGTCTGCGCCTGCCAGACATGGACCATCTCATGGACGAACAGCGCCTGCATCTGGAGCGATGCCGCCGCATAGCAGTCACGGTAAAGCCCGCCGCGCGGATGGCACCAGATGTCGCCGTCCGGCGCCATCACTGCATTGCGGGGTTGAAAGGGCCACCAGCGCCGGTGGCGGACCAGGACCGCGGCGAGATCGATCGCATCGCCGAACACCGACCGCGAAAGGGCCTTCTCGGCCGGGGTGAGGGGACGCGCGCTCATGGCTCCTTATATAGGGAAACTTCGCGCCGATCCGCACGTTGGCCGCGCTTCATTCCCAATTCAGCGGCGGCCGGGCATAAGCGCGACCGAAACAACATCAGGAAACCCATGCGTCCTCTTTTCCTTTCGCTCGTCCCCGCCCTGGTCGCCGCCGCACCTGCCGCGGCGCAGCCTGGCTCGCTCGACCAGGTGTCGGCGCATCTGCGCGGGATCAGCACGATGACCGCCGACTTCGTCCAGACCGATCGCACGGGGAAGGCGTTGTCCGGTACGCTCACCCTGCGCCAGCCTGGCAAGATCCGCTTCCAATATCAGCAGGGCGTGCCGCTGCTGATCGTCGGCGACGGCAAGGCGCTGACCATGATCGACTATTCGGTGAAGCAGGTGTCGCGCTGGCCGGTCGGCAATTCGCCGCTGTCGGTGCTGATCGATCCGCGCAAGGATATGAGCCGCTTCGCCCATATTGTCCCTTCGGCGATTCCTGGCACCGTCGCCGTCGAGGCGCGCGATCCCAAGCATCCCGAGTTCGGCACGATCACCATCCTCTTCGCCAGGGGCGGCGGCCCGGGCGGTCTCGTCCTGCAGGGCTGGACGGTGCTCGACGCACAGAATGGAAGAGCGACGGTGCGCCTGTCGAATCAGCGATTCGGGGTGCCGATTTCCGACAAAGCGTTCATCTGGAACGACCCACGCCCGAGAGGGCCGCGGAAATAGCGCGGCTGTTCATTCAGCCGACAGGTTGGGGCGCCTAGAAGGTTCTCAGCGGTCGCGACTTTTCTCGAGATTCCCCCCTGTTGCTCGAGAATGCCCATCGCGGCCCGCCTGCGTGACGAACGCCAGGTCGGCCCTCGCTCCACGCCCCCGGAGCGAGGGCCATTCCTTTTTCATTCGGTCCGAACCGGCCTGCCAATGGCGCCGTTGTGCGCTTCCGGTGCTCGCGTGCATGGAGCACGCTGCGCGCCGATCGGCGTGGGTCGCGATGTCGTGATGGTCGGGGAGACAGGATTCGAACCTGCGACCCTCTGGTCCCAAACCAGATGCGCTACCAGGCTGCGCCACTCCCCGACAGCAGCGCCCGCTATAGCAAGATGGTGGCTTCCGCAATATCATCCCTACGATAGCGCGACGAACGGCAGGTCCATGAAACTCTACAGCTATTTCCGGTCGTCGGCGGCCTATCGGGTGCGGATCGCGCTCAACCTCAAGGGGATCGCCGCCGACTATGTGCCGGTTCATCTGGTCAAGCCCGAGCCGCTTCCGGCCTATCGTGACGCGGTGAACCCGCAGGGGCTGGTGCCCGCGATCGAAGCGGGCGAAGACGGGCTGATCGCCCAGTCGCTGGCGATCATCGAATATCTGGAGGAGAAGCAGCCCGAGCCGCCGCTGCTGCCGAGCGGGCTTGCCGAGCGGGCCTATGTGCGGAGCGCAGCACTGCTGGTGGCGTGCGATATCCATCCACTCGCGAACCTCCGCGTGCTGCGTTACCTCAAACGCGAACTGGGGCAGGAGCAGGCAACGATCGATGCCTGGTATCGCCACTGGGTGGAGGACGGCCTTGCCCGGCTGGAGGCTTTCGTGGCGGGCAGTGGGCGGAGCGGGGCGTTCCTGCATGGCGATGCGCCGACCATGGCCGATTGCTGCCTCGTCCCCCAACTGTTCAACGCGCGGCGGCTGGCATGCGATCTGTCGGGCTTCCCCACCCTGGTCGAGATCGATGCGCGCTGTGCCAGGCTGGAGGCGTTCCAGCGGGCGCATCCGGATGTGCAGCCGGATGCCGAATGAGACCCGATGGCGATTTCAGAAAATGGTCGGGGAGAGAGGATTCGAACCTCCGGCCCCTGCCTCCCGAAGACAGTGCTCTACCAGGCTGAGCTACTCCCCGACGGAGATCCGGTCGTTTGTAGGCCTCGGGAGCCGACCGGATTGAGCCAAGTCGGGGCGCTATAGGGGCCGTCCCGATTCCCCGCAAGAGGGGTATTGCGACTTTTTGGTTCGTGTTCCGCTGGCGCGGCACGCGGTACCGGCCCGCTCCCCCACCCAACCTCCCGACATCATACTGGATCGGGAGGTTGGGTGGGGGAGCGGGCCGGCACCGCCGTTTCAGCTATGCTGAAACCGCTCCATAAGCCGGCGCCTTCCGGGCGAAGCTGACCGCCGCGAAGGCGGCCAGCAGGCCGAAGGCGCCTGCCAAGATGAAGGCAAGCGTGTAGCTGCCGGTCTGCTCGCGGATCAGGCCCGCGCCGAAGGCGGCGAGCGCCGCACCGATCTGGTGGCCGGTCAGCACCCAGCCGAAGATGATCGGCGCGCGCGCCTCGCCGAAATGGCGGTTGGCCAGCGCGACCGTCGGCGGCACCGTCGCCACCCAGTCGAGCCCGTAGAAGGCGGCGAAGAGGAGCAGGCCGCCCGGCTGGAAATCCAGCGCAGGCAAGGCCAGCAACGACAGGCCGCGCAGACCGTAATAGACGAACAGCAACTTGCGGGGATCATAGCGGTCGGTGAGCCAGCCCGAGGCGGTGGTGCCGATGAGATCGAACAGCCCCATCAGCGAGAGCAGGCCCGCCGCCTGCACCGGCGCGATGCCGTTGTCGCCGCAATAGGCGATCAGATGGGTGCCGACGAGGCCGTTGGTGGTCAGCCCGCAGACCAGGAAGGTGCCGAACAGCATCCAGAAGATCGGCGTGCGCATGCCCTCGACCAGGGTGGTGATCGCGAGCGTCGCGCCTCCACCGGGGCTGTTCGACGGCGCGGTGCCAGGTTTCTCTCCGTAACGGGTCGTGCCGATCGCCGCCGGGCTTTCCGGCATCAGCAGCCACACGATCGGGATCAGCGCGGCGGCCCCGATACCCACCGCCAGCGCGACCGGCGTCCAGGCGCCATTGCGGGTGAGCCAGGCCATGGCCGGCAGGAACAGCAGCGATCCGGTCGCCGTGCTCGCGGTGAGCAGGCCCATCATCAGCCCCCGCCGCGCCGCGAACCAGCGGTTGACGATCGTCGCCCCCAGCACCGGCGCGATCGCGCCCGATCCTGCTCCCGAGATGAGTCCCCAGGTCAGCACATAATGCCAGCTTTGGGTCATCCACAGGCTGGCCAGCGTCGAGGCCGCCATCATCGCAAGGCCGCCGATCATCGTCCGCCGAAGGCCCATCGTCTGCATCATTCCGGCGGCGAAGGGGCCGGCCAGCCCATAGAGAAAGATACCGATCGCGGCGGCGAGCGAGATGGTCGCGCGGTCCCAGCCGAAATGGGCTTCGAGCGGCAGCATCAGCACGCTGGGCGCCGAACGCAGCGCGGCGGAGACGAGAAGCGCGACGAACGTCACCGTCATGACGACGAAGGCGTAACGCTGTCCCGAGGCGCGACGGTGGAGCATTGCCGTCACGTACCGATCGGTACGGATTTGTACAAGCGCGAAGTGGGACGCGCACGGCCCGGATGCCTCATGCCAGCCGGCACCGGCGGGCATGAGGTGTGAACGGGCGGAGGGTTACGCCGCTTTGGCCTGCTTGGCGGCCTCGATCGCCTCGAGCACGATGCGGCGCGCCTCGTCGGCATCGCCCCAGGTGCCGATCCGGACCCACTTCTTGGGCTCCAGATCCTTATAGTGGGTGAAGAAATGCTCGATCTGCTGCATGATGATCTCGGGCAGATCGTCCTTCTCGTCGACCTTCGAATAATAAGGGAAGGTGCCGTCGACGGGGACGGTGAGCAGTTTCTCGTCGCCGCCGGCCTCGTCCTCCAGCTTCAGGACCGCGATCGGGCGGACCCGCACCACGCAGCCGGGGATGAACGGCGAACGCGAGACGACCAGCGCGTCGAGCGGATCGCCATCGGGCGAAAGGGTGTGCGGGATGAAGCCGTAATTGGCCGGGTAGCGCATCGGCGTGTGCAGGATGCGATCGACGAACAATGCGCCCGACTTCTTGTCGAACTCATATTTGACGGGTTCGCCGCCGACCGGCACTTCGATGATGACGTTGAGGCTGTTCGGGGCGTCGTCGCCCACGGGGATGAGGTCGATGTTCATGGGCGCGCCTTTATGCTGCACCGCAGCTGATGCCAAGCCGCAAATCCGACGGATTCGCGGTTTTCCGGGATGGAAAGGCTTTAGGCGGGGCAATCTTGCCTAAACGCCCGCCGTTACGGTTTCCCGGTCGCGTTCGCGATGCGGAAAACCGGTTCCCACTTTTCCGCGCGATGCTCTATGGGCGCGGACCATGAGCAAGATCGAGACACCGCGCCCCATCAGAGGAACCCAGGACATGCTGGGCGAGCAGGCGCTGCGCTTCGGCCATGTCGTCGCGACGTTCGACCGGGTGCGCCGCCTCTACGGATTCGGGCGGGTCGAGGTGCCGGTGTTCGAGCCGACTGCGGTGTTCGCGCGCTCGCTGGGTGAGACCACCGATGTCGTCTCGAAGGAGATGTACAGCTTCGAGGATCGCGGCGGCGATTCGGTGACCTTGCGGCCCGAATTCACCGCCGGCATCGCCCGCGCCTATCTGACCGAGGGCTGGCAGCAGCACGCGCCGCTCAAGGTCGCGACCCATGGCCCGCTGTTCCGTTACGAACGGCCGCAGAAAGGACGCTATCGCCAGTTCCACCAGCTGGATGCGGAGGTGATCGGATCCGGGGAGCCCCAGGCGGACATCGAGCTGCTCTGCCTGGCCGATCAGCTGCTGCGCGAACTGGGCGTGGCGGAGGGGGTGACGCTGACGCTCAACACGCTGGGCGACGGCGAGACGCGCGAGGCGTGGCGTGCGGCGCTCGTCGCCCATTTCGGCAGGCATCGCGGCGAACTCAGCGAGGACAGCGTCGAGCGGCTCGACAAGAATCCGCTGCGCATCCTCGATTCGAAGGACCCGCGCGACCGGCCGATCGCCGATGCGGCGCCCGCGATCGACGATTATCTGTCGGCGGAGGCCGGCGCCTTCTTCGAAGCGGTGACCAGGGGCCTCGACGCGGCCGGCGTGGCGTGGACCCGCAACGCCCGGCTGGTGCGCGGGCTCGATTATTATCGCCACACCGCGTTCGAGTTCGTCACCGACCGGCTGGGGGCGCAGGGGACGGTGCTGGGCGGCGGCCGCTATGACGGGCTGATCGAGGCGCTCGGCGGCCCGGCGACCCCGGCGGTCGGCTGGGCGGCCGGGATCGAGCGGCTCGCGATGCTGATCGACGCGCCCGATTCGGAGCGGATCGATGTCGCGGTCGTGCCGATGGGCGATGCCGCGCAGGCGATGGCCGGCCGCGTGCTGGCCGATCTGCGCCGCGCGGGCATCCCCGCCGACATGGCCTATAAGGGCAATATGAAGAAGCGGATGCAGAAGGCCGATGCGAGCGGGGCGCTCTGGGCGGTGATCATCGGCGATGACGAAGTGGCCAAGGGGGAAGTGGCGCTGAAGCATATGGTCGACCAGACCCAGAGCTGGATCGCGGCCGACCGCCTTGTCGAGACGCTGAGGGCCTGAGCCGGTGGTGAGCATCAGTTCCGCGCGGATCGCGCAGATCGAGGCGCGGCGCGACGAGCTGCAGGCGTTGATGGCGCGGGGGGACCTGCCCTCCGACCAGTTCGTCCAGCTTTCCAAGGACTATGCTGAGATCGAGCCGGTCGCGGTGGCGGCGGGCGAGGTGCGGCGGCTGCGCGCCGAACTCGAGGTGCTGAGGGGCATGGCCGAGGACGAGGAAGGTGACGCCGAACTGCGCGCCATGGCGCTGGAGGAGGCAGAGGAGATACGGGCCCAGCTCCCCATCGCCGAGCGGGCGCTGGCGCTCAAGCTGCTGCCGCGTGACGCCGCCGACGAACGCTCGGCGATGCTGGAGATACGCGCCGGCACCGGCGGCGACGAGGCGGCGCTCTTTGCAGGCGACCTGTTCCGCATGTACCAGCGCTATGCCGAGGACCGCGGCTGGCGGGTCGAACTGATCTCGGCCAGCGCCGCCGACCTCGGCGGCTACAAGGAGGTGGTGGCGAGCGTCACCGGCGCCGGCGTGTTCGCGCGACTGAAGTTCGAAAGCGGGGTGCATCGCGTCCAGCGCGTGCCGGTCACCGAATCGGGCGGGCGCATCCACACCTCGGCGGCGACCGTGGCGGTGCTGCCCGAGGCCGAGGAGGTCGACGTCCAGATCGACGAGGCGAAGGACCTGCGCATCGACGTCTATCGTTCGTCGGGCCCCGGGGGGCAGTCGGTCAACACCACGGACAGCGCGGTGCGCATCACCCACATCCCCAGCGGCCTGGTCGTGATCCAGCAGGACGAGAAATCGCAGCACAAGAACAAGGCCAAGGCGCTGAAGGTGCTGCGCACCCGGCTCTACGAGATCGAGCGTGAGCGGCTGGCGAGCGCGCGGGCCGGCGCGCGCAAGTCGATGGTCGGATCGGGCGACCGTTCCGAACGGATCCGCACCTATAATTTCCCGCAGGGGCGCGTGACCGATCACCGCATCAACCTGACCCTCCACCGGCTCGCCGAGATTCTCGAAGGCCCGGGGTTGGAGGAACTGGTCGGCGCGCTGATCGCCGAGGACGAAGCCGAGCGGCTTGCCCAGCTCGATGGCTGAGAGCGTCCGTGCGGCGCTGACGCGGGGAGCGGCGGCGCTGGCGGAGACCAGCGACACCCCCCGGCTCGACGCTGAACTGCTGGCGGCGCACGCGCTGGGGATCGAACGCGAGGCGATGCTGCTCGGCCGGCTCGACGATCCGGCGCCGCCAGGCCTCGACGCGCTGTTCGCCCGCCGGGCGAAGCGTGAGCCGGTCGCCTATATCGTCGGCCATCGCGATTTCTGGACGATCCGGCTGGCGGTCGGTCCCGGAGTGCTCATCCCGCGCCCCGACAGCGAGACGCTGATCGAGGCCGCGGTGGCGCATTTCGGCGCGGCCGGTCCGAAGCGCATCCTCGATCTCGGCGTCGGGCCGGGAACGCTGCTGCTCGCGGCTCTGGCCGAATGGCCCGGGGCCACCGGGCTCGGCATCGACGCGTCCGAGGCGGCGACATCGATCGCGCGCGGCAATGCCGAACGGCTGGGTCTGGCGGCCCGCGCGGCGATCCGGGTCGGCGACTGGGGCGTGGGGGTCGACGAGCGCTTTGATCTGGTGCTGTGCAATCCGCCCTATGTCGAAACCGGCGCGGCGCTGGCGCCCGACGTGGCCGGATTCGAGCCGGGGTCGGCGCTGTTCGCGGGGACGGATGGACTCGACGATTATCGCCGGCTGGCGCCGCAGATCAGGGGGCTGCTTGCGCCCGGAGGGCTCGCCGCGGTGGAAATCGGTGCGGATCAGGCAGATAGCGTGATCGCCCTGTTCGCGGCGGAGGGGCTGGCCGGGATGGTGCGGCGCGATCTGGCCGGGCGTGACCGGGCGATCATCGTCGCTGCCTGATCCTTTTGTCGCACGGGCACATATTGTGCTTGGAAATTCGCTTGGGACACCCTACATCGGAGCCATGGATAGGGCTTGGGATGCCATTGCGCACCGGCCCGATGCTACGACCTCCAATGCCAGGGGCGCCCGTTTCAAGGCGGTCATGACGTGTGGCGGATGCGGGCCCTGACCGGGTTCGCGCCTGTGGCGGCGTGCATCATTTTAACGGTTTGGGGCATGGCCCCTGAGGGTATCCGGGACGGTCCCGGTGTGGGGAGTGGTGAACCGTACCACCAGTGACGAGGACATCGGAAAGTTGATCAATAATCGGCAGAACGGCCGCCGTCGCGGCCGTGGCGGTGGCCAGGGCGGTGCGCCCCGGCCGGGCGGTTCCAACGGCGGCCAGGATCGCGGCAATCGCATCGACAATCGCGCGCGCGGCAATGCCGCCCAGTTGCTTGAGAAGTACAAGGCGCTGGCGCGCGACGCGCAGATGCAGGGCGATCGGGTCAACACCGAATATTATCTGCAGTTCGCGGATCATTATTTCCGGGTGCTGAGCGAGACCCGCTCGCGCTTCGAGGATCAGCAGCCACGCCCGCGCCGCGACGAGTTCGCTCACCAGTCCGATGAGGATTATGGCGATGAGGGTGATCGGACCGGCAATGAGGACGTCCAGACCGCCGAGCCGGCCTATGCTGCGCAGGACCGCGCGCCGCGAGGCGACCGCCCCGACCGCCCGGATCGCGGTCCGCGCCCCGGGCGCGTGGAGCGCGCCGATCGCGGGGAACATGTGGAGTTCTCCGGCAACCGTGCCGAGCCGCAGCAGACCGAGGCGGAATCCGTCGAGCAGGCCGAGCCGGCCGAGGAGCGCCGCCCGCGCCGCGGCCGCCAGCCGCGCGGCGAGCCTCGCTTCGAGGAGGCCACGCCGGTCCGGGCCGAACAGCCGGTGCTGTTCGACACGCCTGAGCCTGCACCGGCTCCTGCCGCCGAGGAGGAGCCGCGTCCGGTCCGCCGTCGTGGCCGTCCGCCCAAGGCGCAGGCCGCCGAGCAGATCGAGGTCGATCGTCTGCCGCCATCGCTGTCGCTGACCACGCCGGTCAATGATGGCGATGAGCCCGCGGCACGCCCGCGCCGCACCCGCAAGCCGCGCGGGGAGAGCGCCGCGGCCTGAGGCCGGTCGTCGCTATCGTCGAAGAGAAAAAGGGGGGGAGCGTCCGGATGGCCGCTCCCCCCTTTTTCATGGCCGCCGGTCCCAGCGGTCGCCGAGATCCTCGCTGGAACGGCCGACATCCTCGTCATGGCCGCTGCCCGAGCTCATGAAGATCAGTGCCATCAGCGCGCCCGCGAGCAGCACCGAGAGCGATACCCCCGCGCTCGTCGCCACCACCACCGCGACGGTCAGTGGCGAACCGTCGGCCCACAGATAGGCCAGCGCCGCCGCCACGCTGAACATCGCGGTCGCAATCACCCAGCGCATGATCCAGCGGAAGCGGGCCCATGCCCGGGCCGCGGAGACAGGATCGGAAAGGCGGTTGCGGGAATTCGTCATGGCTTCCATTTGGGGCGGAAAAGTGGGATCATCAAGCCGTCAGGGACCCGGGCCTCCTCCGGACCGTCCATCCGGAACGCCAGATCCGGGCCCGGCACAACTGGTTTCGCGCGA